>DATAVJ010000205.1:0-5386 GCA_036267795.1 Rudaea sp. | reverse complement strand
GAACGCGGCGAGCGCAAGCGCAAGGCCGTCGTCGACGCCGCCAAACTCGCCGCTGAAGGCGCAATGATATGACGCTCGCCGAACTGAGCCTGAAACGACCCGTCACCGTCATGATGGCGTTCGTGTCGATGACCGTCATCGGGCTCATCGCCGCGTTTCGATTGCCGCTCGAATCGATGCCGGACATCCAGTTCCCGTTTCTCGAAATCCAGGTGCCCTATCAGGGTTCGACGCCATCGGAAGTCGAGCGCACGGTAACGCGCCCGATCGAAGAAGCCCTGTCGACGCTGACCGGCGTGCAGCGCATGTCGTCGCTCACGCGCGCCGACGGCGTCAACATCGACATGCAGTTCAAGTGGGGCCAGGACACGGCCGTCAAGGCGGTCGAGGCGCGCGAGAAAATCGATGCGATCCGCGCGGATTTGCCGTCGGACTTGACGCGTTATCAAGTATTCAAAGGCTCGACGGCCGATCAACCCGTGATGAATCTGCGCGTGTCGGCCGATCACGATCTCACCAACGCGTATGAATTGCTCGACCGCGAAGTGAAGCGTCCGCTCGAACGCTTGCCCGGCGTCGCGCGTGTCACGATCGAAGGAGTCGCGCCGCGCGAAGTGCAAATCGAAATCGATTCCGATCGGCTGAGCGCAGCGGGAGTCGGGCTCAACGATTTGTATCAGCGATTGTCGAACGCGAATTTTTCCGCATCGGGCGGCTTGATCAAGGACGGCGACACGCGGTATCACGTGCAGCCCATCGGCGAGTGGCACAACATCGAGGAAATTCGCGCGCTCGCCATCAACGACAAGGGACTGAAGCTTTCCGACGTCGCCGACATCAACGTGAAACCGGGACGTCTTACGTATGCGCGTCACTTGGATCAGCGTCCGGCGGTCGCGATCGACATCTCCAAAGAACGCAGCGCCAATCTCGTCGAAGTCGGCAAATCGGTGATGGCGGAAGTCGAGCGCATTCGGCAAGAACCGGAACTCAAAGGCATCCAGATTTTCGCGCTCGGCGATCAGGCGCAATCGGTGCAGGAAAGCTTGAGCCAACTCGGACAAGCCGGACTCGAAGGCACGCTATTGTCGGTTTTCGTGCTGTTCTTTTTCCTGCGCGATTGGCCGTCGACATTGATGGTATCGCTCGCTATCCCGATTTGTTTCGTGATCACGCTCGGTTGCCTGCAACTGTTCGGCATGACGCTCAACATTCTTTCGATGATGGGATTGCTGCTGGCCGTCGGCATGCTTGTCGACAATGCCGTGGTGGTCGTCGAAAGCATTTATCACTACCGGGAAAAGTTTCCCGACAAGCCGTGGTATTGCGCCGTGCAGGGCACGCAGGTCGTCGGCGTCGCCATCGCGGCGGGCACGTTGTCGAGCATCATCGTTTTTCTGCCGATGGTGTTCGGTGAAAAAGACGACATCAGTATTTTCCTGACACAGGTCGCCATCACCATGGCGATCGCGCATCTGGCCTCGTGGCTGGTCGCCGTCAGCCTGGTTCCGATGCTCTCGTCGCGCCTGCCGCCGCCGAAATTCATCGGACGCAAGAACATCATCACGCGTGCGCAGGGCCTTTATGAGCGTTTCATCAGCCTGACGCTCAATCACCGGCGCTGGACGATGATCGGTCTGCTCGCGCTGCTCATCATCAGCATCGTGTTGCCGGCGGCGCACACCAAAATGGACATGTTCCCGCAAGGCGACCGTGACCGCCTGTTCATCGGTTACCGGCTCAACGCGTTGTATCCGCTCAAGGAACTCAAACAGTCGGTGGATAAAGTTGAAGGATATCTCGCCGCACATCGCGACGAATTCCACATCAAGAATCTTTATAGCCGTTACTCCGAAGACGGCAACGACACCTTTACCACGGTGCTGTTCGACAAAAACGACAAGACTCGGCCGTCGACGAAGGACGTGCTCGAAAAATTGCGCACCGAACTTCCGAAGGTTCCCATCGGCGAAATCGTTTTCGATTTCAACAATAACGGCAACGGCAGCGACAATTCCGTAAACCTGAGTCTCGTCGGCGATTCCGGCCAAGTGCTGCGCGATCTGTCGACGACAGTGATCGGCATATTGAAGCAGGTGCCGTCGCTGCGCGACGTGAGCGCGAACCAGGACAACGGCAATCGCGAATTGTCCGTACGCGTGGATCGCGACAAAGCCAAAGAATTCGGATTCTCGGCGAACGATGTCGCGCAATTCATCGCGATCGCATTGCGCGGCATGCAGTTGAAGGATTTCCACGGCAACGATGCGCAGTTGCCCGTATGGTTGCGTTTCCGCGGCGCGGACGCGCAAAGCGTCGACAACTTGAGCGATTACAAACTGCGCCGTCCCGATGGCACGCAGATTCCACTGATGTCGATGGTGCGCATCGAGACGCGCAACGCATCTTCAGTGATCGAACGGGAAAGCCGCCAGATCTCGCTCGGCATCAAGGCCAATCTCACCGAGGGAGCCACCACCGACGACGCACGCAAAGCAATCACGAACGTCCTGAACACCATGCAGTTTCCCGCCGGCTATCGCTGGACTTTCGGGGAAAACTTCAATCGCGACGACGACGCCGGCGCGAAGATGGGTTTCAACTTGCTCGTGGCGCTCGTGCTCGTCTATGTGGTGATGTGCGCGATGTTCGAATCGCTCATCTATCCCGCGACGATCCTGACCACGTTCGTATTTTCGATCTTCGGCGTGTACTGGCTGTTCTGGATCACCGGTACCGTGTTCTCGATCATGGCCATGATCGGCGTGCTGATCCTGATGGGCGTCGTCGTCAACAACGGTATCGTGATGATCGTGCACATCAATCAGCTTCGGCACACCGGCCTGAGCCGGCGGCAAGCATTGATACAAGGCGCGAAGGATCGTCTGCGTCCGATATTGATGACGATGGGAACGGCCATTCTCGGCATGGTTCCGTTGTGCATTTCGAATGCCGCGATCGGCGGCGACGGCCCGCCGTATTACCCGATGGCGCGCGCCATTGCCGGCGGCCTCGTTTTTTCCACGCTGGTGAGCCTGCTCGTGTTGCCGACGATTTACTCGCTGCTCGACGACATGAGTCTGTGGATGAAAAAGATCATCCGCGATGCACGCGCAGTGGGCCGCCCGGCGACGCAGCCCTAAGGCAAATTGTCCAAACCGGCGCTGACGGCCGCATCGAAGCGGTCGTCCATATCGCCTGGAAACGGGCCGCTCAGCGCAAACCACGCGGCAAGCAACTCCACCAGTTCGTTCTCTGTGTTGGTTGCATTGCCGCCGCGCATTCGCGCCGATAAACGCTGGACTTGATGATCCATGCGACGCTGCCGTTCCGATGCCGGCGAGTCGATGCCCGCTTGAAATTCAAGACGGACCAAAATATCAGCCGCTGTATCGTGGACATCGGCGGCGCGCGCGGAATCCGCGCTGTGCAAACGATCGAACCGCGCCTGCAGCGCGCGCTCGAATTCGGCGGACGCCGGAGCCATTTCGCGCCACTGCACTGGCAACGTTTCCGGATCCACGTTGCCGCGTTCCGCATCGCGAAGCATCCTGTTTTTCTGCAACGCAAACGTGAAACGGTGCAATCGCGTTTTGCGTGCGCTATCGGCGATGGATCGTGTAACCGCGTCGCGCGCTTCGCGATGGCGTTGATCCAGACCGCGATCGTTCACCACCATCGATTGCAAACGTGCGTCGATACTGCGCAGCGCAGCGCGCAACGCATCTGCGTTCGCATCCGACGTCGACAATGCCTCCAATTCTTCGATGACTGCGACCGCTTGCTCGCGCGCTGTCGCTGCCTGGACGTCGCGTTCTTTGCGCTGCTCATCGAGTTTTCCGAACGCCGCGTCGCAAGCGCCGCGGAATTCACGCCATTGTTTCTGATCGAGCGAACGCCGGCCATTGCCGAGCGCCGTCCATTCCGTTTGGAGTTCGCGCGCGTGGCGCGCAACGTCGCGGGGATTTGCCGATTCCGTCAATGCACAAGCGCGCTCGATCAGTTTCGCCTTCGCTGCGCCGACGTCGTCTTCGTGCGCTTTGATGCGCGCACCAAGTTGTTCGATGTGCGCCTTGATCCGTTTGGCCAACGTTGTGCGCTCGCGGGGATCGACGCGATCCAGACTGCGCAACGCCGTCCCCAGTTCGATGCGCAACGCGAACATCGCTTTCCAATCGGAGCTATCGACCGGAACCGAATCCGCGCGCGCCAAAATCTGCTGAAGAGACGTGCCATGTTCGCGCCGCACTTCATCACGTTTGTTGAAGTACGGACGTGCGCTCTTGAGCGTTTGGTTGCACAGCGATTGAAAACGCCGTTCGAGTCCTTCCGGTGGTTTGCTCGCGCCGGATAGTTTCTGCCATTCGTCGCGCAGTTCGCGCACGCGCGTCGCCAGCGCATCGGGATGAATCGTTGGCGGCAGCGCGTCGATCTCGGCGCAAATCGCTTTGCGTCGTTCGTTGTTCGACCACGCCAGCCACCGCAGAAGTTCCGCCGCGCGGGCATGAAGTTCCAACACGTTGTGTTCCAGCGATGCTGGAAGTTTTCCGATCGACTTCGCCAATATCTCGGCGCGAGCGCGCAGAGTTTGCGACTGCGCGCTGTCGCCCGCTTCCAGCGCGGCGGCGTAGCTCGGCAGGATTTCTTCGAGTATTCGCACTTTGTCGTCGCGAAGTTTACGATTGCGTTGCGCCTGCTCTGCGATGGCGGCGACGGCTTCCGATTGTTTCAGCGATTCCGGCGAATCCGCGGACGACGCCGGTATCGGCACGGCAACAACGATAGGCTCCACATCCTGTTCCGGTGCAGACGCTTCGACTTTCTTTATCGACGGAGGCGCCAGGATGATCGATCGAGCGCCCGCGTAGCGGGACGCAATGTCAGCGGGAATTGCCGGTCTCAACGCAAGCCACTCGCGCTCGATGATCGCCAGTTGCGCCGGCGCTTGCGCGCCTGCGGCGCGCATCACTGCTTCGATGCGTTCGCACAACGAAAGAGCGCGATCGGCGATCGTTTTGGTGTCGCCGTGCTCGATGCGCAGAGTCGCGGCGCGTTCGCGCGCAACACGGCTGATGACCTTATCCGTCTTGCGTGCACGTTCGGCGATCCGTTCCAAATGAGCGGCGTCGGTGACCCGTTCGAGCGCTTTCATGCGCAGCGCGGCATCCGGATCGTTCAGTGCGCACTCGCCGAGAAACACGGGTTTGGAAATGCGCGTCAATGCATCGGCGCGAAGATCTCTATGCGTCGCGGTCGAGGCGACTTTTTCCAATTCGTCCGAACTGAGCGTTTCAAGTTCCGCGATGCGGCGGGGGAGAGCGGGAACTTTCGCGGAGTCCGAACACAATTGAGCCAGATACGCTGCGCGTGCCGTGCGGCGCAAACC
>DATAVJ010000204.1:0-9348 GCA_036267795.1 Rudaea sp. | reverse complement strand
GCGGCAGCTTAACTGCCGGCGCCCTCGGAAGGGTTATACATTCCCCCGCCGAAAGCTGTTGGATCGTTGGGCGTACTATTGCCGCTGAACGTGACAACACTTAGTTTTGGATTGGTAACGCCGCCAGTTAAGCTGCCGCTGTACATCGCGCCACCAACTTCTGCGCTGTTGCCGACGAAAGCAACACTAGTCAATGTAGGACTGCTTAGAGCTTTATTGCTACCTCCTCCCGTCGCCAAACTGTACATGGCGCCGCCTAGGGAAGCGCTATTTGCGCCAAAGAATACGTTTGTTAGCGACGGACTGCTTATACCGTCGTTGGCATCGTCATGTATCGCACCTCCGGATGTCACTGCGCGATTGCCGGTAAAAGTGATGTCGATCAAAATCGGGCTGCTAACGCCACCACTATCGCCATTGTTGTATATGCCGCCGCCTGATCTTGCCGCAGCATTGCCGCTGAAGATTAGATTTCTCAGTGTGGGACTGCATTCGTTACCGCTCCCCGAACCGTTACAATACAAACCTCCACCGGATGCGATCGGAGTAACGAGGTCGCTGGCGTTCCCACCGGTTATGGTGAATCCGTCGAGTACCGTTGAGCCGGTTACGGGCGTACCTGACGCTCCCTGTACGAAGACTACGTGATAACTGTTGGTGCCGTGAATATCCGACGTCGTCGCGTCGACCTGGTTTCCTCCAGCATTCGCATCGTCGTTTCCAATGTCACCCGACAACACGGTGACATTGACCGCAGGAACACGCGCGTCGCGCACGACTTCGTTGCCCGCGAATCCACCGTATATTGTGACGCCAGCGTTGATCTCAAAATAAACGGTTGGATCAGTGCCAAGAGTCGGCTTATAGACACCCTTCGCAACCCAAATCTCCATGCAAACAGCAGGATCGAGCAACGCAAATTGTGGATTTGTATACGCATCAATCCACGACGACCCATTATTCGCACCGGTCGCAGTTCCGTTGACGTAGCAAACAGCATTCGCCTGCGCGATAAATCCCAGAAATAACAACAATGCAGAAAACGTTTGTTTCCACATTGCAGCAACTTTTTCTCTGCGCGCAACGCAGCTTTTCCTTGTTGAAGATTTGTAGAAACTCATGACACCCCCGAAGAAAAATTGTGCCGAAAGAACACGGCCTAATCGTATGCATTGGCGTGGCACTTGAGTCGGACAGGATTCGGTCAGGATGCGGACATCGCATTGACCAAAAGTTCTGTTGGTTGAATCCTTGTTGAAGATTTCAACAAGGAGACTGGCGATGGCCTTCGTCAACTACAGCGTGCCGGACGACGTCAAAGAAGCATTCAATATCGCGTTCGCCGGAAAGAACAAAAGCGCCGTGATCGCTGATTTGATGCGCGAGGCCGTCGAGAACGAATTGCGTCGCCGGATACACAGAACGGCGACGGAAGCGATCATGCGGCGAGGTGAAACCCCGTTTGTTGCGGTTGAGACAGCGTCGAACGATTTCGCCACGGCACGCAAATGAATCGGCTAGTTCTTGACATAGCGACGTGCCTGCATTGGTTTTTTTCGGATCCAAACAAACGAGGTGAAGCACGATCCGCACGACAAATACTTTCCTATGTCCGCGACGAGCAAATCGGTCTTGTTCAGCCGGCCGTTTGGGCGACGACGCTGGTCGGCGAATTGGTCGCGTTCGGATTGCGGGATTCCGCGACGGCGGCGGAAGAAGTCGTCGGCATGCAGGTGAAGGTCGACAACGGCCCCGCTACGCTTCGGCATGCGGTGGAGTTGGCCAACCAACTGAATCGGCCGGTTCTCCAAACCATCTATCACGCCACAGCGTTACAAAATGACATTTGTCTGATTACGGCCGATGAAGCTTACTTCCGACGTGCGAACCACTTGGGAAACATCCTACGACTGCGAGACTGGCGTTCAAACCCCCGCATCGCAGAGCCCGCCACGCGCTACGCCGTGCATCTGATTCCGCTTGCCGTTGAGACAGCGGCCCGCCAGTTCGAGCAGCGAGCCATCGCTTGCCCGATCCTGTCCAGCAGCAACGCTCGAATGCGACAGTCATCTGCGTTATCGTAATGACATGAATGAACACGCCCGTTGGACGAACGCCTGCGCAGAGCGTGCCTATACGATCACTGCTGTCGCGATGCAGACCCAATGAGCCAGCTGCACGTCGTCATCCTCGCCGCCGGGCAAGGCAAGCGCATGCATTCGGCGCTGCCGAAAGTGCTGCTGCCGCTTGCCGGAAAACCGATGCTCGCGCACGTCATCGCAACGGCGCGGCAATTGAATCCCGCGAGCGTCGTCGTGGTTTTCGGCCATGGCGGCGAGCAGGTGCAAGACGCGTTCGCGCAGCAGCCCGATTTGCAATGGGTGCATCAACCCGAGCAACGCGGCACCGGCCACGCCATGCAGCTTGCCATCCAGAAAATTCCGGATGCTGCGCGCGTTCTCGTGTTGTACGGCGATGTTCCGCTGATCCGTGCTGTCACGCTGCAACCGATGCGCGATGCCGATGCGCCCTTGTCGGTACTTACGGCTGATTTGAACGATCCGCGCGGATACGGACGTATCGTTCGCGACACGAAAGGCCGCGTGAAAGCCATCGTCGAGGAAAACGATTGCACGGATGAGCAACGTCAGATCGCTACGGTGAACACCGGGATCGTCAGCGCCGACGCGGCCCGCTTGCGCCGTTGGGTAAGCGATTTGAAATCCGACAACGCACAACGCGAGTTTTATTTGACCGACGTATTCGCCAAAGCGGCAGCGGAAAACGTGCCCGCCTCGATCGTTCGTTGCGACGACGAGCACGAAGCATTCGGCGCGAACGATCCGTGGCAACTTGCGCAGATCGAGCGATATTTTCAGCGACGGCAGGCGAAGGCCTTGTGCGACAAAGGAGTGCGGTTGGCCGATCCCACGCGATTCGACATCCGCGGCGAAATAACCGTCGGCCGTGACATCGAGATCGATGTCGATGTCATTCTCGAAGGCAATGTCGAATTGGGCGATGGCGTACGCGTCGGACCGTTCAGCCGCATCAAGGATTCACGGCTCGCTGCCGGAACCGAAGTGCGCGCACACTGCGACATCGACGGAATCGTCACCCACGGCGCCTGCGTCATCGGCCCATTCGCGCGCTTGCGGCCCGGTACCGAATTGTCCGCCGGCGCGCACGTGGGAAATTTCGTCGAAGTAAAAAACACGCAGATCGGCGCCGATTCCAAAGCCAATCATCTGAGTTACCTCGGCGACGCGACGATCGGCGCCAATGTCAACATCGGCGCCGGCACGATCACCTGCAACTACGACGGCGCAAACAAGCATCGCACGACGATCGAAGATGGTGCGTTCATCGGTTCCAACAGTGCGTTGGTAGCGCCGATCACCATCGGAAAAGATGCCACCGTTGGCGCGGGATCGACGCTCGGCAGCAACGCACCCGCAAACGAGCTAACCGTCACGCGCGCGCGACAGACCACAATCCCAGGATGGAAACGACCTAAGAAAAGCTAGCATTCAAACCATTCCCCAACGAAAAACGCCCAACCGCGCACAGGAAGTGCGCGGTACGCAGGCACAGGGATGTGGCTTCGGCGAACACACCGTCAAATCTGCGCAACGTGCTTTCTTTGGTTACTTCCTTTGCACGGGCAAAGAAAGTGACTCGCTCGCGCAGCGAGTGAAAGCTCTGGCTCTCAATAGAAACGAAGACAAAAGCAAAGTCACTGGATTCCGGCTTCCGCCGGAATGACGAGCAAAAAGGGCGCACGACGAAAAAAATCAGCGCAACTATTTAGCCCCTCTCGGCATTATTCCCAACGCCTTCTCAATCTTCGCCGACTCAAACACCTTCCCGCCTTTAATCGTCATATCCACTTTCTCGATATCCGAAATAGTCTTGCTCGGATCACCATCGACGATAACCATATCCGCCAATTTCCCCGCCGCAATCACCCCGCGATCCTTGTTCACGCCCATGACCAGCGCTGGCGTCAGCGTATCCATGCGCAGCACCTCGGGCGCAGGAATACCGGCGCGCGCATAAATTTCCAGTTCGTGATGCAACATGTAGCCGGCCAGCGAATCCGTACCCGGAACGATGGTGACGCCCGTGTCGTACAGCGCTTTCAACAGCCGCAGCATCGATGGAAACGCTTGCGCGTACGCATCTTTTTTGTCGGCGGGAACTTCCAGCGCTCCGCTCAACATCGCACGCCGCACTTGCGGCGGAAATCGCTGCGCGATGGTTTCGAGACCGGGCGTGATGGCGGCCGGATCGCCGGAAAACAGCGCCTCGAAAACACCCATCGTCGGATCGAGTACGGTGTGGTGCTTCTTCAGAAACTCGATGAACTCGCGCACCTGCGGCTTGTCCGGCGTGAACTCGCGCGCATGTTCGGCGACTTTGATGAATCGATCGCGGTTGCGCGTTTCGCTGACTTGCGGAAATAAAAAGTTGAGCTCGATGAAATTCAGATGCTGGATTTCGTCCGCGCCGCCTTCGACGAATTGCCGCGCCGACATGAACGCCGGCACGTGCCCGCTCACGCGCAACCCGCGCGCGTGAGCGCGATCGGCGATCACCGGCACCAGTTCCGGTTTGACCGACGAATAAATCTTGATCTGCGCATAGCCGTGATCGGCATACCAATCGACGTCCTTGATTGCCTCGTCGGCCGTATCGACACGCATCTTCGTCGGACCGGCGAATTCGCCCGTACCGTCGATGATGCCGGCCTTCAGCACGCGCGGTCCCAGCTCGGTGCCGTCGTCGAATCGCGCCACGCGCTTGAGAAACCCGTCGGTGTCGTTCGCCATGTCGCGGGCGCTGGTCACGCCGGCGATCAGATCGAGCGCGCCATCGTTGTCGCCGAAGTGTTGATGGTCGTCCCATAAGCCGGGCATGAGAAAACGATCGTGCGCGTCGATGATTTCCGCGTCCGCAGGCACTTTCAGATCGCCGTCGGCAGCCACGCGGACGATGCGTTCGCCTTGGATCAAGACACTCGTGTGCGGCGTCACCGACAGATCGCGCGGATCGAACAATCGTGCGTTGCGGATCACGAGCGCGCCGCTCGGAATGTGCGTCAATTCTTTCGCAATGCGCGATGTCCATTCGCCGTCGGTCACGTCCTGTTTCGCCTGCAGCTGCGCGATGTCGCCACTCAGGTTTGTACTCACCACCGAAAGCCAGCTCGACACCTGCGCGGCCGTGCTGCCGTCGCGATCGAGCCAGATCGCCATCGGCGAAAAACCGAGTCCCGCGATCTGATATTGCGTCAGCGTCGTCTTCGCGCCCGATATCGCGATGTCCACGGTTCCCGCGCTTTCGAAATGCGCTTCACCGGCAGGCAGCAGCGGCAATGCGTGCGTCGGCGATTTCAACAGCGCGCGCGCCAAAACACCCATGAACTCCGGCGGCGAGTTGAGCGGCACATAAAACGCTTCACCCTTGATGGTTTGCGTGCCGTGCTCCGTGCGGTTTTTCCATTCCGCCTTGCCGGCGGCGAAATGGAAACTTTCGTCGACCGCCGCTTTCATGTAGTCGTTGCCGTGTGCGACGTATTCAATCGGTACGCCGGCGCCGTCGAGCTTCCACGTCGCCGCGATGTGCTCGCCGCGCCCGCGATCGTTATATGAATATTCCGCGGCATCCGTTTGCACCGTCTGTTTGCCGGCTGCATTCCCGAGCAGGATGACCTGGTCTTCGCGCGTCTCGGCCGAGGCGGCGGCGCACAACGAAAAAACGATCAGCACGGATTTGGCAAACATGGCTTTCCCCACATCAGGACGACTCGAGAGTATGCGTGACTCCCGATTCATTGGCATCAGCCACATGTCACGCGCGCGTGCCTGTGGAAATTCACGAATCGGCCACACGTTCGGCGTCTGCAGGCGTAAAATGAGCGCTTGGCTCAAGGGGTGGATTTATGTGCGGAATCGTGGCCGCCGCGGCGCGGCGTGACGTCGTCGGGACACTGATCGCCGGCCTGAAATCGCTCGAATACCGCGGCTACGACTCCGCCGGCATCGCGTTGCTCACCGATCGCGGTCTGGAGCGTGTGCGCACGAAAGGAAAAGTGCGCGAACTCGAAGTGCTGCACGCGACCCAGCCGATCGCCGGCCATACCGGCATCGCGCACACGCGTTGGGCGACGCACGGTTTACCGAACACGACGAATGCGCATCCGATCGCCTCGCGCGATCAGACCGCCGTAGTCCACAATGGCATCATCGAGAATCACGAAGAACTGCGCGCGGAAATGAAAGCGCTCGGCTACGCGTTCGCGACGGAAACGGACACCGAAGTCATCGCCCATCTCGTCGAGCATGAGTTGTCGAAGGGCGCGACGTTATTGCAATCCGTGCAGCACGTGATTCCGCGTTTGCGCGGCGCATACGCCATCGCTGTGATTTCCAAGCGCGAGCCCGGACACGTCGTCGGTGCACGTCGCGGCAGTCCGATGGTGGTCGGTCTCGCCGACGGCGAGCAATTCATCGCATCGGACATTCACGCACTGTTGCCGGTGACGCGCCGATTCATTTATCTCGCGGAAGGCGACATTGCCGAGATCACCGTCGACAACGTGCGCGTGATCGATGAATACGGTGACGACGTGCAGCGTCCAATCAAAGTCGCGCATTTCGGCGCGGACGCCGTGGAGCGCGGCGAATACCGTCATTACATGCTCAAGGAAATCCATGAGCAGCCGCAGGCGATCGCCGACACGCTCGAAGGGCGCATCGCGGGCGGGCACATCCTCACCGAAATCTTCGGCGTCGCTGCGCGCGAGCTGCTGACGAAAACGCGCAACGTGCACATGATCGCGTGCGGATCGAGTTATCACGCCGCGCTCGTCGCGCGTTACTGGATCGAGAGTTTGGCGCGCATTCCGTGCAACGTCGAAATCGCGTCGGAATATCGTTATCGCGATGCGGTGGTGCCGGCCGACACGTTGTTCGTCACGATCAGCCAATCCGGCGAAACCGCCGACACGCTCGCTGCGCTGAAACTGGCGAAATCGCGAAACTATCTGGCGACGCTCAGCGTGTGCAACGTGCCGGAATCGTCGATCGTGCGCGAATCCGAACTGACGCTGATGACGCGCGCCGGTCCGGAAATCGGGGTGGCATCGACGAAGGCGTTCACCACGCAACTCACCGCGTTGGCGCTGCTTGCTTTGGAACTGGCGCGCCACCACGGCATCGACCTCGCGCGCTACGAATCGCTCGTGCATCAACTGGAAACATTGCCGGGCGCGATCCGCGATGCGCTCGCGCTCGATGCACCGATCAAGCGGCTCGCCGAGCGATTCGCGGCGAAAGACCACACGCTGTTCCTCGGACGCGGCACGCAATTTCCCATCGCGATGGAAGGCGCGTTGAAGCTCAAGGAAATTTCGTACATCCACGCCGAAGCGTATCCGGCCGGCGAACTCAAGCACGGTCCGCTCGCGCTCGTGGACGAGAACATGCCCGTGATCGCCGTGGCGCCGAACGATCATCTGCTCGAGAAACTGAAGTCGAATCTCGAAGAAGTCCGCGCGCGCGGCGGCGAACTTTATGTGCTGGCCGATGCGGATGTTGCCGCGCACATGCCGAAAGCGAACGGTCATTTGCTGGCGCTTCCGCCGTGCGGCGAAATGATCGCGCCGATCGTGTTCACGATCCCGTTGCAGTTGCTTGCCTATCACGTCGCGGTACAGCGCGGAACGGATGTGGATCAGCCGCGAAACCTGGCGAAAAGCGTGACGGTCGAATAAGTAACGGCCCCGCCGCTTGCGCGACGAGGCCGGTTGCCGTTCAGGGCAGATCTATTCGGTGCAGCTCTATTTGGCGCAGCTTTATTTAGGGGTGACCGCTACCGTACCCATCATCACGTGCGGATTGAGGGCGTAGAAAATCACCGCAAGCACGATCAGATAGGCGAGCAACGCGAGCGTCCAGCCCATGTTGTGACGGATCACATCGCCCTCCTTGCGCACGAATTTGCTGGTCGATACGCCTACGCTTGCCGTTTGCGGGGCGATGGGTTTGCCGATTTCCGCGCCGCATGAATTGAACGTCGGCAGCAACAGCGGCGGCATGCCGAGTTGCGCGCCGACGAGCGCCTGGAATTTGCCGAACATCGCGTTCGTCGACGTATTCGATCCGGACAGCGCCACGCCGATGAAGCCGAGCACCGGAGCGACGATGATGAACGCCGTGCCCATCAACGAGAAGCCTTTCGCCAGCGACGAGGCCATGCCCGAATAATTGAATACGTAGGCCAGACCGAAGATAAACACGCCGACGAGCAGCGCGCCCCACATCTGTTTGAATGTGCGCGAGAATATTTCGCCGATCTGCGCAGCGCGCAATTTCCTCATCGCCATCAGCAATACGACGACGATGATCCACGCCGCAAGAATCGCCGAGCCCGCGATGAATGGCGCGAAATTGAACACGGCGCTCACATCGGGTTTGGCCGGATCGCAGGCTGCAGAAAGGGACGAACATGCCACGGCTTTCTGACTGAACCAGATCACCTTCGGCAGCGTCGACCACGGACCGGTCCACGCCGCAACGACGACGAGCAGCACGCCGAACGGCAGCCATGCCTGGATCACCTCGCCCGCCGTCAATCCATGCGAACGCGTCTGTTGCGCGGTCGCCGTGTTGATCGGCACGCCGCCGTAACCGAGCACTTGCTTGGGCTGCCACACTTTCAGCAACAGCAGAAGCGCGGCGAAGCACACGATGGAACCGGTGACATCGGGCAGATACGGTCCGAGATAGACGGCGACGGGATACTGACCCGCGATGTAGCCGAGCGACCCGACAATCGCCAGCGGCCATGCGCCGAGCATGCCCTGTTTGCCGGAAACCAGATACAGCAACACCCACGGCGGCAACAAGGCCAGCACCGCGACGACCGTGCCCACCGATCCGGACAGATCGAGCAAATGCTGATTGAGATCCTGGCCCGACGCCAGCGTCACGGCGGCGAGCGTGATGATCGGCGCACCCAATGCACCGAATGACACCGGCGCGTTGTTGGCGATCGCGGCGACGCGAATCGCATTCAAGTCGGAGATGCCGAGCGAAATCAGAATCGGCGCGACGACCGCCCACGGATAACCGAATCCGACGAGTCCTTCGAGCAATGCGCCGAACGCCCACGCGAACAGCATCGTCTGCACGCGCACATCGAGGCTGCCCTGCGCGATAAGCCATTTGCGGAAATTCTCGAATACGCCGGTCACGTTCAGCGTATTGAAAAGAATAAGTCCCCAGAACGTAATCCAGTCCACGTTCCAGATGCCCGTGAGCGATCCGTACAAATAAGCGTGCG
>DATAVJ010000203.1:0-10145 GCA_036267795.1 Rudaea sp. | reverse complement strand
CTTGAAGAAGTCCGGCAACTCGTCATCGACGGGGAAGACTTCGAGGTCCGCGACGCGAAGAGCGGCGAGGATTTGACCCGATCCGTGCTGCTGCAGATCATCGCCGAGCACGAACAGACCGGCCAGCCCATGTTCACCACGCAACTTTTGTCGCAGGTGATCCGGTTCTACGGCGATTCGATGCAGGGTTTCATGGGCAGTTATCTGGAAAAAAGCCTGCAGATCTTCCTCGATCAGCAGCAGAAATTTCGTAGCCAATTGAACAACATCCTCGGCCAGACGCCATGGTCGATGTTGAACGATATGACCGAACGCAACCTGGACTTGTGGAAGTCGGTGCAGGAAGGATTCCTGACCGCAGCAGCCGGTTCGGCCAAGGCCCAGCAGGGCAACAAAGAAACGAAGTCCTGACTGCGCCGCGTTGACAGCAAAATTCCTGCTGATACCATCGCGCGTTTGCTGCGCCGCGCCATCGTGGGCGCTGCGCGAATCACTCTGCGGGAACGATCATGAGCAAACGTTTGGCGGTCGTCAGCGGCGGCATCGGTGGACTCGGTACGGAAATCTGTAAATACCTCGCGCGTTCTGGCCGGCGCGTGATCGCCGCCGATCTGGGCAGCCGCGCCGAACGCGTCGCCGAATTCAATAAAGAAGTTGCCGATTTTTCCGACATCGCATTCGAATCGGTGAACGTCGGCGATTTCGACGCATGCGCCGCCTTTGCAAAAAGCGTCGAGGCCAAATACGGCGTCGTGGAAATTCTGGTGAATGCCGCGGGCATCACGCGCGACACCACATTGCGCAAGATGACGTCGCAGCAATGGAACGAAGTGCTCGACGTCAATCTCGGCGGCGTCTTCAATCTGTGCCGCAGCGTTGTCGACGGCATGAGCGAGCGCGGCTTCGGACGCATCGTGAACATCTCGTCGGTGAACGGGCAGACCGGACAATTCGGCCAAACCAATTACTCGGCCGCCAAAGCCGGCATGCACGGATTCACGATGGCCCTTGCCCGTGAAGTGGCGCGCAAAGGCGTGACGGTGAACAGCGTGTCTCCCGGCTATTGCCGCACGGCGATGGTGGCGGCGATTCCGGAAAACGTGCGCAACCAGATCATTGCGAACATTCCGGTCGGACGGCTCGGCGAACCGTCGGAAATCGCGCGCGTCGTCGATTTCTTGTGCGCCGACGATTCGGGGTTCATCACCGGCGCGAATATTCCGGTGAATGGTGGGTATTTCATGGATTTCTGACGCTGCGTCAGAAATCGTACCCGTCGATGAAGATGAAATCGTCCGGCGTCAACGTGCAATTGCCGCTGTCGGTAATAGCGGGACCGGCGTCGATGACGTCGAAATCCGTCGGATCGATGCCGAAGAACGAATGCGAGTCGATGCCGAGATCGGACCACTTGTTCGTCGTGTAATAGTCCGACTCGGCCGTCAGCGGAATCCGGCCGCCATCCGAAAGGAACATGCCGTACTTCTGCAGCGTGCGAAGCATCACTCGCACTGCCTCGTTGGAACTGAATGTGGTAACGGTTTTGCCGCCGCCGAACGTCTGCTTCAAGCGCAGGCGGGAACCGTAAGGCATCGCATTGACATTGGTGTCACTCGTTGCCGATGTACCGTGCGATGACGGATGCACGTGCACTCCTTGCTGCATGCGGTCGTTGCCGATGATGAAGCGGATCGCGTGGCCGAGATTGCCTTGCACTTGCTCTGCCGCAAAAACCTCATCAGCGTTGAACAACAGCGGAGCGATCGGAAATCCCGCGCCGTCGGCGCTCGTGCAGTGTTCGCCGCGTCCGTAGCGCGGATATGTCTTGCGCAAATCCCAAGTCAGCGCGCATGAAGACTCGATTCCGCTGCCGGTCACGCTCGTCGAATACGATTCAAAGAGCGTCGTGCCCTGCTGCACGAGCAGGTGGCAGTCGTCGTCATGTCCGCAATCGTAGCTCGGGCTCAGTCCGCCGTCTGGTGGTCCGGTGCCTTCGATTCCACCGCCAACGGGCAACGGAATGGGTGCCGGTTTCGGCGCGAGTCCGGGCACGTGGAAATCGCCGCAGTCGGGCCAAAAATAGTCGTCGACGTCCGGGTAGGCGACGATCTTCGTCGGCGCCTCATTGGTCGCATGGAGCACGTAGAACGAGAAATCGATCTGGAAATCGAAGTTGGCTGGCTCCTTGCTGCCACCACCCCACTTGCCCGAACCGGAATGCCCGACGGTCAGCGATTCGACGTGCGTCATCATCAGCGTTGAATTCGTGCGCAGCGTCGCGTTGGTGACGTCCTGATTCCAGATCGCGCCCGGCTGCTCGAATTCGGGCAACACGGTAGCGTGCGCCGCGCACCACATCAATAAGGCAACGGTAGCGAAGATTCCTCGACTCATGTGAGTCCCCGTTTCTGACAAACCTTATCGTATGACGACGCACGTTGTGATTCCGGACGCGCGTCGCAGTTTATTCACCAGACCAAATCGGCTGGAACGTCATCATCGAGCGGTGCGTTGGGATCACACAGCAAAACGAGTGATTCGGGCTGAATCGCTTGCGCTTGCGTGGCCACCTCACGAGACACCAGGAGATACCGGCCCGCAAGTTGAATCACGCCGAGGTCGCCGCGATTCACTTGCGCCAATTGATCTTGCGTGCAATACACGCGCCGGATCTTGGTTCCATGCGGAAAATGCCGCGGCACATCGGCATCGGCGTTGTTGAGCGCCTTGCCATCGAGCAGCGATGCAAGTTTCGCTTTCCGCTCTTTCTTTTCCCGCGCGATACGTTCCGCCTCACGTTGTGCGCGTTCGCGCTCTTCGCGTTCCGTCTTGGCGCGGAGCGCATACGCGCGCGCGAGATCGACGTCGTCCTTTTTCGGCTGCGGCGCAGGCGCGGATTTGGGCCGGTTTACCTGCGGATGCCGAACCGGCTTCGGTGCCGGCTTGGCCTCTTCCTTCAGTTTTTTGCCGAGTCCACTTTTCAGCAGTTGGTCGCGCAACGATTCGGACATCGTGATTCTCAGTAATGCGGTGGCGGCTGTTCGTCGCGGACGTCGTCGGCGAGTCCGACCCTGACTTGCGACAACTCCGTGCGCAGGCGGTCGTATTCGTTTCTGAGTCGCGACAACTCGCGATCCTGCGCGGCCACCGTCGCGTCAAGCGACTGCGCAGTTTGTTCGAGGAATGCGAAGCGCACTTCGAGTTCCGTCAAACGTTGTTCAAGACTTGCTGACATGGCTCACTCATCAAAACTCATTGTGGCAATCCCGCGCTCACGCTGCGTCCGCGCGCAATACCGTAATAGGCGATGCCCGTATTTTCGACGGCGATCGGCTCATAGATATTTCGCCCGTCGAAAATAACCGGCGTTCGCAGAATGGATCGGATGCGAGCGAAGTCCGGACTCCAGAACGCCTTCCATTCCGTGATGATTGCCAGCGCGTCGGCACCGTCCAGCGCTGCGTAGGCTTCGTCGCAAAGTGTCAGATCGGTGCGATCGCCGAAGAGCCGTTTGGCTTCGGCGGTAGCTTCCGGATCGAACGCGCGGACGCTCGCGCCCGCCTCCCACAATTGTTCCAGCAAGCGCCGGCTCGGTGCTTCGCGCATGTCGTCGGTATTCGGTTTGAATGCCAGACCCCACAACGCGATGGTTTTTCCTTTCAACTCATTGCCGAAGTGCCGCGCGATCAATTCGAAAAGTTTTTCCTTTTGCGATTTGTTCACCGCTTCGACGGCACTCAGCAACCGAGCTTCGTAGCTGTGACTGCGCGCGGTCCGTTCGAGAGCCTGTACGTCTTTTGGAAAACACGAGCCGCCATAACCCGCACCGGGATAAATGAATGAATAGCCGATGCGCGGATCCGATCCGATGCCGTGACGAACCAGTTCGATGTCGGCGCCGACGCGTTCGGCGATGTTCGCCATCTCGTTCATGAAACTGATCTTCGTGGCGAGCATCGCGTTCGCCGCGTATTTGGTCAGTTCGGCGGAACGAACATCCATGAGCACGATGCGCTCGTGGTTGCGGTTGAACGGCGCGTACAACGTCTTGAGCGTGTCAATGGCGCGCTGGCTGTTCGATCCGATCACGATGCGGTCTGGCCGCATGCAATCCTTGACGGCATCGCCTTCCTTCAAGAATTCGGGATTGGACACGATGTCGAAATCGAACTGCGCCGAGCGCGCGGCGAGTTCGGCGCCGATGGCTTCTCGAACGCGATCCGCCGTGCCCACCGGCACGGTGGATTTATTGACGACGATACAATATTGATCGACGTGACGGCCGATCGTTCGGGCAACCTCGAGTACGTATCGAAGATCGGCGCTGCCGTCTTCGTCCGGCGGCGTGCCGACGGCGATGAAGAACAAACGGCCGTGAGCGACGGCAGAGGCCGCATCCGTCGTGAAGCGAAGGCGGCCCGCCGCGCGGTTCGCGGCGACGAGTTCGGCCAGGCCCGGCTCGAAAATCGGGACTTCGCCTTTGTCCAATCCCTCGATCTTCGCTGCGTCGATGTCGACGCACATCACATCGTTGCCGACTTCGGCCAGACAGGTGCCCGTGACAAGACCGACGTAGCCGGTGCCGAAGATCGTGATGCGCATTCGAGAATCCGATGTCTGCTAATGATCGGGAAGCGCGCATTGTAGTGACCGGTGCGCACGCTGACCAAATTTTCTGGCGCTAAAAAGCAAAAAGGCGCGGATTGTCCGCGCCTTTTTGCGTTTCCAACCGGCTGGAGCTTAGTGCTGAGCGCCCGGCTTCGGCGGGACGATCGTCGGTTTTGCCGGCGTCGCCGCACCGGCCGCTTTCGGCTCTTCGATGCTCAGAAGTTTCACGTCGAAGATCAGCGTGGCGTTCGGACCGATGGCGGGCGGACCGCGGTCCTTATAGGCCAGCGCCGCCGGAACGTAGAACTTGTATTCGGAACCGACGGGCATCAGCTGCATGCCTTCCGTCCAGCCCGGGATCACGCCGTTCAGCGGGAACGTGGCCGGACCCGGCGGGTTGTGATCGGCCGTGGCGTCGAACTTCGTGCCGTCGATCTTGGTGCCGGTGTATTCCACCTTCACGCTATCCGTGGCCTTCGGCTTCGGACCGCTGCCTTCCTTGACCACTTCATACTCCAAACCGGACGCCGTCGTTTTCACGCTCTTCTTAGTCTTGGTCTTGGCGAGGAAATCATCGCCTTCCTTCTGATTCTTTTCGGCTTCTTCCTTCGTCTTCGCTGCCTGCCTGGCCTGCAGCTTCTGGACGAATTCCTGACGCACGGTCAGCGCCTCGCCTTCGGTAATCGTGGTCGGGCCGCCTTTCAACGCCGTCTGCAGCGCCTGGATCATGACGTTCATGTCCACTTCGTCTTTGATCGTCTGCAATCCGCGCGCGACGTCCATGCCGACCATGTAGCTGTATTCGGCTTTCTTGTCGCCTTTGAACTTGGCGTCGATCGCCGATGTGTCGGCCGCGGGTTTCGCCGCCATGCCGGGCGCGGCCATGGCGGGATTGCCCGCCGGTTTCTGATCCGCCGCGCTGGCCATGCCGGCACCGGCAAAGGCTGTCGCGATCGCCACAGCGGTCACAGTCTTGCGCAAAAACTTACTCATGTATGCTCCTGAATTGAGAAAAATGCCGGCCGTGCGGCTCGCGGGACATCGTTATCCCGCTTCGAGGACAGGCGATGGGGCCGCGTATTGTGCGATCCCGCAACGCCGAAGGCAAACCGGATCGATGTTCTGACTGCACGGAAAGAAAAAAGGTTCCACAAGTCTGGAGACATCGCGGTTCGCGCGACGATACCTCGCAATCGACTCGACGCTGCCAAACGCCGACTTGCACGGAGATTGCTTGAGCTAATCGCGATAACAATCGGTTTTTTCGCGATTTCCAGGCAGCAAACGGCCTGCAAATCGCTGACGTTTCTCGTCCGATCAAATTTTTCTGATCAAGTGCTTGACAAGGTCGGCTTAGGTGTTATACTTAGATACAACACTAGCACTACAGTTCACTGGACGAGGCGGCTATGAACATGACTTCCATTCTCACCCGAGCACTGATCCTGGTCGCCTTCGGCGCCGGCGTCTCCATTGCCATCGCGAACCGTGTTGAACGCACGCACGCGCCGACGATTGCTGCAGCGGCAACGAAAGCCGCGGACATCAAGACGGCAGCGCCTGCTCTTTCGGTCGTCGAGCTTCCGACGATCTCCGTCCGTCCGACGACGAAAGAATTGGCTGACGCCATAAACGAAAACGACGTCGATGGTTCAGCCCCACGCACGATTCCGGCGGCGAATCGTCAACAGTACCTTCGCACCGTCACGCCGACATTGCCGACGCTCGGCATGGACATGCCCTATTACTCGTTCGGTAAAGCATTGCCGCGCGTGAGCAAGGAATAACGCATGAGCATCACGTGGAACGACAATGCGCCGATCTATCGCCAACTGCGCGACCGCGTGGTGGCGATGATTCTGGACGGCGTCCTGAAGCAAGGCGATGCGCTGCCGTCGGTGCGGCAAGTGGCGGCGGATTTCCAGTTGAATCCGATTACCGTGTCGAAAGCCTATCAGGAATTGGTCGACGAACAATTGGTCGAGAAACGCAGGGGATTGGGAATGTACGTAACCGATGGAGCACGCGATGCGTTGATGCGATCGGAACGCGATCGCTTTCTGACGGAAGAATGGCCGCTGTTGTACGCGCGGCTGAAACGCATGAATCTCGATCTGCAGACGCTCTTGCAACAAGGCGAAAAAGCCGGAGGCCACTCATGAGCGGCGCGATCGTCACCGCGCGTGGATTGAGCAAGCGCTTCGGCACTACGGTAGCGCTGGACAATGTCAATCTGAACATCGAAGCCGGCCGCATCGTCGGATTGGTCGGGCCGAACGGCGCCGGAAAAACCACAGCGCTGAAAGCCATTCTCGGACTTACCGAATTCGACGGCGAGTTGAATGTGCTGGGTCTGGATCCGCGCACGCATCGCGATCAGCTGATGCAGCAGGTCTGTTTCATCGCGGACGTCGCGGTGTTGCCGCGCTGGATCACGGTCGAGGAAGTAGTCGATTTCGTCGGCGGCGTGCATCCGCGCTTTTCGCGCGAAAAATGCCTTGCTTTTTTGGCGAAAACGAAGATGAAGAACACGCAGCGCGTGCGTGAATTGTCGAAAGGCATGATCGTGCAATTGCATCTGGCCTTGGTAATGGCCATCGACGCGAAACTTCTCGTGCTCGACGAGCCGACGCTGGGACTCGATATCCTTTATCGGAAAGAGTTTTACCAAAGCCTGCTCAACGATTATTTCGACGAGCAGAAAACCATCATCGTGACGACGCATCAGATCGAGGAAATCGAATACATCCTCACCGATCTGCTGTTCATTCGCGATGGCCGCATCGTGCTCGATGCGACGATGGATCAGATCGGCGAGCGTTTCGCCGAAGTGATGGTCAATCCGGACAAAGCCGATGCCGCGCGAGCATTGAAACCCCTGCACGAACGCCAGATTTTCGGCAAGTCGATATTTCTTTTCGACGGCATCGATCATGCGCGTCTGGCCGAACTGGGCGAATTGCACAAACCGAGTATCGCGGATCTGTTTGTCGCGACGATGAAAGGAACCTACGCATGAGCACGGCTCTTCCGGCAAACAAATTCACCTGGCTCGTCAAACGCGAATTCTGGGAATACCGCGGCAGCTTTTTCTGGGCGCCGCTGATCACCGCCATGATCATGATCGCGATCACGCTCATGGGGCTGATCACGGCGGAAGTGACCGCGCATCAGCACGGCATCAGCATCAACGGATTCGACATCAGCAAGATCGCCTCGGTCATGAGCGCCGACGACGTCGAGAAGCTTCATTCGGCCCTGGATATGAGTCTGTTGGGCATGTGCTTTCCGATCGGCTTCGTGCTGTTTTTTGTCCTGTTCTTCTATAGCGTCGGAACGCTTTACAACGACCGCGCGGATCGCAGCGTTCTGTTCTGGAAATCGCTGCCGTTCTCCGACACGCAAACCGTGCTCGCGAAAGTCGCCGCCGCCGCGATCGTCGCGCCGATTCTGGCGGTCGCTGGAATGATCGTTCTGCAACTCGGCTTTTTGCTGATGCTGTCGCTGTACGCAATTTTCCACGGCATCAATGCGCTGGCGCTGCTGTGGTCGCCTACGCACCTGGTTGCGCTGTGGCTGCGCTTGATTGTGCGTATTCCGGTGAATTCGCTGTGGGCCTTGCCAACCATCGGCTGGCTCTTCATGTGCTCGAGCTTCGCGCGCTCGAAACCGTTCCTGTGGGCGGTGATGTTGCCGGTAGTTTCGGGTGTGATCGTGTCCTGGATGAACCTGATGCAGTCGCTGTCGCTCGCGAGCGGCTGGTATTGGCGGCATATCGTCGGCCGCGCCTTGCTCAGCCTGATTCCGGGAAGCTGGATGTGGATGGACCTCGGCGTCGGTGGATTCGAAAAGCTCGGCAACAATCCGCTCGAATTCACGGACAACTTCTTGTCGCTGTCGGCGCTGGCTACCGAGCTGACCTCGCCGGACATGTGGATCGGCGCTGTGCTGGGCGCCGCGATGATCGCCGCGGCGATCTACTTTCGGCGACGACGCGTCGAAGCCTTCGCATAAATAAAAAAGCCCGAGAAATCTCGGGCTTTTTTTTGGATCAGCTTTATCGGATCAGCGAATCGTGTCCGATACCACTTTGTATACATTGCCGCTTTGTTTCTGCAATCCCGCCTGGCCGAGATTCAGCTCGCCGTCGAGCCAGTAACGCAAGTAGCTGGAGCCCGCAAGGCGCACGACCAAGGCCGACGATTTCCCCAGATATACCGTGTCGCCGATTTCCAGGTCTTTCGGATGCAGGGTTTCCGTGACGCCCTTGCCTTCGGCATATTGCTGTTCAACCGAAGCGCGCTCGGCCGACTTCGGCGCAGGCACGTTGCTGACGAAATTGCCGCCCGCGGATTTGGTGCGAAGCGTCGGCGCAGCCGTTTCGCGGATTTGCGCGACGATCCTGTAATGATTCTCCGCAACCGGCAACAGTTCGACGCGCTCGAGATTCAAGTCGCCGTCGAGCCAGAACAAACGCGAACGCGCGCCTTCGCGACGCACCACGCCGCGAATCGGACCATCGATGAACAGCTCGTCGTCCTTTTGCAATTGCGAGACGTTTAGCGTCCCTTCGGCGTCATGGCCGCCGGCGAGGTTCTGTTGCATGCGCTGCCTGATCGCTGCGAGTCGATCTGCGGCATCCTTTTCGGCTTTTGCTTTCGCCGCGACGGCCTTCGCAGCGTCGGCACGCGCCGCGTCGGCCCTGGCGGCTTCTGCGCGAGCCGCTTCGGCTCGCTGCGCTTCAATGCGTGCCGCCTCGGCGCGATCGGCCTGGTCCTTGGCCGCTTGAGCACGTTGCGCGTCGGCTCGTTGCGTTTCCGCACGCTCCGCATCGGCGCGGGCGGCGTCGAGACGCGCGCCTTCCGCCCTTGCCGCTTCCGCTTTCGAGGCTTCGGCTCTCGCCGCGGCTGCCTTGTCCGCATCCGCTTTCGCCGCCGCGGCCGCTTTGCCGTCGTCGATGCGCACGAGCACGTTCTCGAAGAATCCTTCCTTCATTTGTACGTCGATGTTCGACGCGCCGGCATGCAGCTTCGCCGCGATCTTGGACTGCCAATAATCCGGCGCGGTAACTACTACGCGCTTGCCTTGCGCCGCTGCCTGGCGCGCGATGTCCGCCAGCCGCGCATCGCCCGCGCCCGACAAAAAATCCTTTCCGTTGATGTCCACTTCCTGTGCGATGACGCTCGACGACACCAACGCCGCCGCGAAAAGTATACGTTTAAACATTTGCATCTCCGACCACCCCTGTAACATTACTTGAACGATTCACACTGCAAAATTTCGGTATCAAGAAGACCGGCAAGTGTGACTTCCAATGCATGCAACGCATGTGCCTTTCGGCATACCCGCATCTTTACATTAGGGCGACATCAGCCGCCCGCGGAACCTCCGTGCACGCCACCCTTGGTCAGCGCGGCGGGATCGAGCAGTTCCTTCAGCTTGGCTTTCGGCAAGCCCGTCGTTTCCATCGCGACATCGAGAATCGGCCGGCCTTCTTTGTACGCCTGCTTTGCGGTCGCCGCGCCCTTTTCGTAACC
>DATAVJ010000202.1:0-2356 GCA_036267795.1 Rudaea sp. | reverse complement strand
CGTCGCGAGCGACGCGACCTTCAGCGTCAACAGCAGCGGGACGATCGCGTCCGACGGCATTGTCAGGGCGCACCGAATCCGTAGCGTTTCAGGACGGCTTGTCCTTCGGCGGACACGATGAAATCGGCGAAGCCGCGCGCGAGTTCGGGATGCGCGGACGCCGCGATCACAGAAATCGGATAACGCACCGGAGTCGACGTGGAAATGATCATCGCGACGTGCACCTTTCCTTTCTGCGTTTCGGCATCCGTCGCATAGACGAATCCGGCTTGCGCTTCGCCGCGCGCCACGTAGTCGAGCGCCTGCCTCACATTTTGCGTCGGGATGATTTGCGTCTGCAATTTATCCCACAGTTTCGCTGCGTCGAGTGCTTCTTTAGCGTAGCGTCCGGCCGGTACCGAATCCGGATTGCCGATTGCGATGTGCGTGTAACCCGAACCCGCCAGATCCTGCAGCGACGCCGGTGCCTTCACGCCATTGCCGACGATCAGTACGAGGGTATTCGACGCGAAATCCTTTCGCGTCGATGGATCGATGAGTTCGGATTGCGCCGCGCGATCCATGGTGATCTCGTCGGCGCTGGCGAACACATCGGCCGGTGCGCCTTGCTCGATCTGCTTCAGCAACACGTCCGACGCGGCGAAATTCAGCACGACACGATCGCCTGGATGTTTCGTTTCGTATGCCTTACCTAGATCGCCGAACGAATTGGACAAGCTTGCGGCGGCGGAAACGACAACGTCGGCCGCAAACGCCGAGTGTGCCGCGAGCGCTCCGAGCACGACGCAAACCGTTTGAATGAAGTAATCACGCAGCGCGATCTTCATGCCGAATTCCTTTCGATGTGGTCACGCGACTATATCGCGAGCAGCGCACTGAGGCTACGTTTGACGACGCGCCGTCGTGAGGCGGTGCAAGGCCTGGAGTTCTTTGGATGCGGCGCGCCGGGATGTCGTTTCGATAGTGCGATACAAGTCCAGCACGCGACGTCCGGCAGCGGTCAGCACCGCGCCGCCGCCTTTTTCGCCACCTTTATTGGCGGAGACGAGCGGCGAGTCGAAGCTTCGGTTCACATCCTCGACAAGTTGCCACGCGCGTTTGTAGCTCATGCCGAGCGCACGTCCGGCCGCAGCGATCGACCCGTGGACGGCAATGCCTTCAAGCAGGTCGGCTTTGCCCGGCCCGAAGGCGCGGCCGTTGCCGAGCAGCAGCCGCAGACGCAGCGGCGATGCCGATTCGCGTTTGCCTTTTGCGCGTGCCACCGTTAGCTGATCATGCGCTCATGAATCGCCAGCGTGGCCCGGGCGCGATTCAATGTATAAAAATGGATTCCCGGCGCGCCGCCGGCGATCAGCTTGCGGCACAGATCGGCAACCACGTCCGCGCCAAATTCACGGATCGAATCAGCGTCGTCGCGGAATGCTTCCAGGCGTTTGGCGATCCAGCGGGGAATTTCCGCGCCGCACATGTCGGAGAACCGGCGCAACTGCGAATACTGCGAGATTGGCATCACGCCGGGCACGATCGGAATGCCGATGCCGTGGCCGCGCGCTTCGTCGACGAAGCGAAAATACGCATCCGGATTGAAAAAATATTGCGTGATCGCGCCGTCCGCGCCAGCTTTCACTTTGGCGGCGAAATTCTTCAGGTCGGCGTGCGCATCGCCGGCTTGCGGATGCATTTCGGGATAGCAGGCCACTTCGATGTGGAATGCCCCGTCGAACTCCTTGCGGATGAATTCGACCAGTTCGCTCGCGTAACGAAAGTCGCCATACGTTGCCATTCCCGACGGCAGATCGCCGCGCAATGCGACGATGCGTTTGCACCCCATCGATTTGTATTGCTGCAGCAATGCGCGGATTTCCTTTCGCGTGCCGCCCACGCACGACAAATGCGGTGCCGCGTCGAGTCCGTGATGTTCGCGCAGCCGCTGCACGATTTCGGGCGTGTAGCTCAATGTCGATCCGCCCGCGCCGAACGTCACGCTCACGTATTCCGGCGACAGCGACTTCAATTTCGGGACCGTCGTTTCGAGCGTGGCGCGTTGCTCGTCGGTCTTGGGCGGAAAAAATTCGAACGAGATGGGAGGTAGCGGCATGGGCCTTCGTCTGGAAAAACCGTTCTTTCCGGATGGAGAGATATCGATGCAGTCTAGCGGATCGCGTTCCTGAATACAGAAGCGTCTGGAAGTCTAGGCGTCCAAACGAAAAGGCCCGGCGTACCGGGCCTCGGTCGTTCAACGCAATTCAGTAACGATAGTGCTCAGGCTTGTACGGCCCGTTCATATCCACGCCGAGATACGCGGCCTGATCCGGTGTGAGCTTCGTCAGCTTCACGCCGATTTTTTCCAGATGCA
>DATAVJ010000201.1:0-10063 GCA_036267795.1 Rudaea sp. | reverse complement strand
GATACGCCGGGCGCTCGCCGTGTCGGAGGGATGCGAGCGTGACCGGCGTATCCAGATCGTAGAACACGCAGAGCGGTCGATGCGCATCGAGGATGGCTCGGTGCGCATTGATCGCGTCGGGGCAATACGATGTCACGATGGCGGCGTCGGCATCGCGCAATATTTCTGCAGTACGCGCTTCGGACCAGTCGGAGTAAAGTTCGAGCTCGCAGAAATCGAACGCGGCGCAGTCGCGCGCGGCCGCGTAGTACGGCGCATCGCGCTCGAAGAAGACGACGCGGTGGCCGAGCTTCGCCAACGCTTTGCAGAGGCCGCGCCACAAGGTCGCGTGGCCGTTGCCCCACGACGAACTGATCGTCAGTCCGAAAACGACGAGATTCATGCCGCGACGCACTCATCGAGAGCCGGACGTTCGTTGACGGCGTCGATGATCGTTTCCGTTCCGCACGTGCGCAGCCGTGTGAGCGATGCGGGCGCAATCTCGATGTGGCGATAATCCTCGGCGGCGCACTTGAGAAAAAAAAGCAGCGCGGAGCGGATGATCTCGGCATGCGTGACGAGCACGATGGTGTGGCCGGCGTGCATCATCGACATTTCGTCGAGCACGCCGACAATGCGCGCCTGCACCTGCACGATCGATTCGCCGGACGGCGTGCGCGCCGTACCGCGATGCGTGTTCCATTCGCGCCAGCGTGCGTCGTTTTCCAGTGCCTCGAAGGTGCGGCCGGCCCAAAGGCCGAAATCGATTTCGTCGAGCCCGCGGCAAACGTGCGCGTCGATCTGCAAGTGCCGTGCGATGGCAGCGGCCGTTTGTTGCGCGCGGCGCAACGGACTGGTGAAAATCAACGTCGGCGTCTCGCGCGCAAGACGGCGCGTGAGCGCGTCGGCTTCGGCAAAGCCACGCGCGCTCAGCGATGCGTCGATAGCGTGACCGAGCAGCGTCGTTTCAGTCTGCGCGCACGAGGCGTGCCGCACGAGCATGAATCGCGTGGTCATGATCCGGAGTCCTTTCGGGCGCACGGCGGCGCGGTTGACGTTGGCCTTGCAGCGTCTCGGCATCTTCGCCGTTGACGAACTGCTGCGTGAGTTCGCGCGCGACGTGATCCGGATATTGCTGCGGCGGCGATTTCATGAAATAGCTCGATGGGCCAATGATGGCGCCGCCGAGCTTGCGATCCATCGCGATCTTGGCGCAGCGCACCGCGTCGATGACGATGCCGGCGGAGTTCGGCGAATCCCACACTTCGAGTTTCACTTCCATGTTGAACGGGGATCCGCCGAACGCCGTTCCTTCCAGCCGTATATACGCCCATTTGCGATCGGTGAGCCATTCCACGTGATCGCTCGGGCCGACGTGGATATTTTCCGGCGCGACTTCGACCTGGCTCGTCACCGAGCGCGTCTTCGACAGTTTTTTGGACGCCAGGCGCTCGCGTTCGAGCATGTTCTTGAAATCGGAATTGCCGCCGAAATTGAGCTGATAGGTCCGATCGAGTTTCATGCCGCGCTCGCGCATCAGGCTCGCCAGCACGCGATGCACGATGGTGGCGCCGACCTGGCTCTTGATGTCGTCGCCGATCAGCGGCAGGCGCGCCTGTTCGAAGCGGCGCCGCCAGTCGGCATCGGACGCGATGAAAACGGGGATGCAATTGACGAAGGCGCAGCCGGCTTCCAGCGCGCGCATGGCATAGAACTCGGTCGCCTTCTGCGAGCCGACCGGAAGGTACGACACGAGCACGTCGGTGCCGCTGCGGCGCAGGATGTCGGTGATGTTGGCGACGGGCGCATCGGATTCGGCAATGTCGTCTTGCAGGTATGTGCCGATGCCGTCCAATGTGGGGCCGCGCTGCACCGTCACGCCGGTGTGCGGGATATCGGCGAACACGCGCGTATTGTTCGGCGCGCAGGCGAGCGCGTCGGAAAGATCGCGCCCCACTTTGCCCGCGTGTACGTCGAAGGCGGATACGACATCGATATTGCTCACGCCATAACGCCCGACTTTCGCATTCATCAATCCGGGAATGCTCTGACCCTCGCGTGCGTCGCGGTAGTAGGTCAAGCCTTGCACGAACGACGAAGCGCAATTGCCGGCACCGACAATGCCGACGCGAACCGATTCCGTGTTCAATGTGATCTCCTATTCACCGAGATCGCCGCTATGCATCAAGTATGCAAGCGGCCGAAACGTACTTACCTCGACGTGCGAAAACCGCGGACTGTGTAACAAACGCGCACGCGATGAATTTTTTGGACGGCGTACAGGTCTGCTGAGGTTCTGCGCGGGAGTACCGAGCACGTTCCCGCCGTTGTTTGACCTGCGGCTTGGCGGCTCTCGTATGTGCGCAAGCGCCGATTAGGCGTATGGTAGGCGGGCCTGTACACGACTAATTAAATCGAAATGGCCGAACCGCAAAAAGCCGAAAAATCCAATGTCATTCCACTTGTTTGCGGCATCGGCGCGTCGGCCGGCGGCATCGAGGCGTTGCAGAAGTTTTTCACGAATCTCGCGCCGGATACGGGCGTCGCGTATGTCGTGATCCTGCATCTGGCGCCGGACCGCAAAAGCGAATTGCCCTCGATCATCCAACGCTGGACCTCGATGCCGATCGTGCAGGTGATCGATCACGAAAAGTCGAAACTGCTCGCGAACCATGTCTATGTCATTTCGCCGGATCGCAAGCTCGAGATCACCGACACCGACGTCGGCGCATCGTCGTTCGAGCAGCCGCGCGGGCACCGCACCGCGATCGATCTGTTCTTCCGCTCGCTGGCGGTACAGCACGGCGACGGTTTCGCCGTGGTGTTGTCCGGCAGCGGTTCGGACGGCGCGCTGGGCGCGCGCGCGGTGAAGGAAGCGGGCGGACTCGTGCTGGTGCAGGAACCGTCCGAAGCGCAGCATCCGGACATGCCGAAAGCGGTCATCGCCACGGGTGTCGCCGACCTTGTGTTGCCTGTCGTCGATCTTGCACGCAAACTCGGGGAACTGGCGCGCGACAAACGCGATCTCGGGCAGACCGTGCGCGAACCGGAATCGGCCGAGCCGTTGAGCGACGACGACGAGCGCGCGCTGCGTTCGGTGCTCGAACTGTTGCGCAAGCGCACGGGCCATGATTTTTCACGCTACAAACGCGCCACCGTGCTGCGCCGGTTGTCGCGCCGCATGCAGCTCAGCCGCAAACTGGCCATTCCGGACTATCTCGATTATCTGCGCTCCGACGCGAACGAACCCGGTGCGCTGCTGAATGATTTGCTGATTTCGGTCACGACGTTTTTCCGCGATCCGGAAGCGTGGACGTCGTTGCAGTCGACCGTGATCGGACCGCTCGTGGAAATGTCCGAACCCGGCGAGCAGATCCGCGCCTGGGTGGTGGGCTGCGCTACCGGCGAAGAGGCGTACACCCTGGCCATGCTTTTCTCCGAGGAAATGGCGCAGCGCAAGATCGAACGCAATTTCATCATCTTCGCGTCCGACGTCGACGACACCGCGCTCAACGTGGCGCGCGAAGGCCTGTATCCGCAGGCGATTGTCGAGGATGTGTCCGAAGCGCGGCTGGCCCGTTTTTTCCGCGTGGAGGACGATCATTACCGCATCGCAGCCGAACTGCGCGATCGGCTCGTGTTCGCTTCGCACAGTGTGTTGCGCGATCCGCCGTTCTCGCGGCTGCATCTGGTCACGTGCCGCAATCTGCTCATTTATCTGAATCGCGAGTTGCAGGAACAGGTAATGAGCGTGTTCCGCTATTCGTGCCGCGAACATGCGCACCTGTTTCTCGGTGCGTCGGAAACGGCGGACGAAGAACGGTTCCTCCCGATGGACAAGAAACACCGCATCTTCGTGACGCGCCCCCGCGCCGAAAGCGCGTTCGCATTGCCGGATATCCTGCCGACGGCGGGTTCGCGCAACGACCGTTTCCAGCGCGACGTGCGTTTGCCGCTGCGTCAATCCGCCACGGAAATACATCTGGCCGCACTGGAGTCGGCCGCTCCGCCCAGCGTGCTCGTCGACGACCGCTGGATGGTGGTGCACATTTCCGAAACGGCCGCGAAGTTCTTCCTGCAGAGCGGCGGCACGCCGGCGCGTCGCATCACCGATCTGGTGCGTCCGGAGTTGCGCGACGACTTGCATGCGCTGCTGCATCGCGCCGGCGACAAGGAGTTGCCGCAGATGTCGCCGTTCGTCGCGGTACGGTTCAACGGCGCGTCGCATCGCGTCGCGCTGCTGGTGCAATCGCGTCCGCAACCGCCCGACAACCGGCCGTTCGCATTGGTCACGTTCCTCGACGGCGGTGAAGTCGGCAATGAAACGCCGCTAGTCGAGCAGGAGCCGACCAACGAACTGGTGCGCGCGCTCAGCGAAAAATTGCGTCAGGCCGAACAGCGTCTCGCCAATATCCGCGACGATCAATATGCGACGAACGAGGATCTGCGCGCGGCCAACGAGGAACTGCAGAGCCTCAATGAGGAGTATCGCTCCACCACCGAAGAACTGGAGACGAGCAAGGAAGAACTGCAGAGCATCAACGAGGAACTGCAGACGGTCAACAACGAACTGAAGCTGAAGCTCGACGAAGTATCGCGCGCGCATTCGGATCTGGAAAACCTGATGGCGGCCACCGATGTGGCGACGCTGTTTCTCGACAACGAACTCCGCATCCAGCGGTTCACGCCGAAGCTCGGCGAGATATTCAACATCAAGTCGCGCGATTTCGATCGGCCGTTCAGCGATCTGACGCATCGTCTGGATTACGCCGATCTGGAAACGGATGCGCGCCGGGTACTGTCCGATCTGACCCCGGTGGAACGCGAGATCGTCAGTCACTCCGGGCAACGCTTCATCGCGCGGCTGCGGTTGTACCGCACCGATGGCGGACGCGCTATCGGTGGCGTCGTGCTCACGTTCATCGACGTCACCGCCATTATCGCCGCCGAAGCCGCGCTGCGGCATAGCGAGGTGCGGCTTGAAAACGAGCTGGAAGCGATGCGCCGTCTGCATCGCATGACGATGGCGGTGGCGAACGCGTTGTCGATGAACGAGGCGCTCGAAGCGATTCTGGATGCAGCGATCGAACTGCACGGCGCCGACATGGGCTGCGTACAGTTGTTCCCCAGCGAGACGAAAAGGCTGGCAATGGCAGTGCATCGCGGTCTGGCCGCTAAATTCCTCGGCCGTTTTGCCGATGTGGGCGAAGAGGACAAGAGCGCTTTCGGACGCGCGTTGCGCACGCGCAAAGTGGTGCGCATCGAAGACGTGGAAACCGATCCGGACTACGCGCCGTTCCGCGCGCTCGCGCGCGAATCGCGCTACCGCAGCATACAGGCGATGCCGGTGCTCAATCGCAACGGCGGTATCGTCGCCGTGATCAGCGTGCACTTTCGCAATGTGCACGTATTCAACGAACGCGACCGCCAACTGAGCGATCTCATCGCGCAACCGGCCGCGGCAATGATCGAAAGCCGCACGCAGCAGGAGAATCTGACCAAGCTCAACGACGTGCTCGCACACCGTACGACCGAATTGGAAAGCAGTCAGGAAAAGCTCGCGCGCAAGGCGGCGGATCTGGCCGAACAGGATCGGCACCGCGACGATTTCCTCGCCGCGCTCGGTCACGAACTGCGCAATCCGCTGGCCGCGATACTGAGCAGCATCGGGGTGCTCAACGTGCCGGATGCGCGTTCGGAGAAAGCGCTCGGCATCCTGCGCCGCCAGGTGCGCAACATCACGCGTTTGGTGAACGACTTGCTCGACACGACGCGCGTGAAGCACGGCCGTCTGCGCCTGCAGTGTGCTGCCGTGGATCTCAATCAGGCGGCTGCCATCGCACTCGAAACGGTGCGTATGCAGGCCAACGCGAAACAGATCGTGTTGAAAAGCGATTTGCCGAAAACACCGGTTATCGTTTCCGCCGATCCGGACCGTCTCGCACAGATCCTCGACAACCTTTTGCGCAATGCCGTCACTTACACCGACAACGGCGAAGTGTCGGTGAAGGTGCGCCAGCAGGACAATTTCGCCTGCGTGACCATACGCGATTCCGGCGTGGGCATCGACGCGGACGATGCGCCGTTCGTGTTCGGACAATACGAGCAGCGCGATCACGGCCGCCGCAGCGCGGGATTGGGATTGGGATTGACGCTGGTGAAATCGCTGGTCGAAGGTCACGGCGGCAAGATCTCCTTTCGCAGCGACGGCGCGAACAAGGGCAGCGAATTCTGGTTCACCTTGCCGTTGGTGGCCGCACCGGCCGAGTCGTCCGCTTACTCCGTGCCGGTCTTGAATTCGCAGCGGCGCATTCTCGTCGTCGACGATCAAAACGACGTCGCCGATATTTTCAAAGTGATGCTGGAAGGTCTCGGCCAAACGGTCGTCGTCGCGTACGACGGCGCGACCGCGTTGACGCTGGCGCGGGCGACGCATCCGCAGGTCGCGTTGCTCGACATGTCGATGGGCGGCATGAGCGGTATCGAGCTGGCGCAGAACCTGCGCCGCGAATTTCCGCGCGAGCGGCTCGTCCTTATCGCGATGAGCGGACGCGGCGATATCGAACCGCAGGCGCGCAAGGCTGGTGTGGATCATTTTTTCCTCAAGCCGGTGGCGCCGGAAGAACTGGCGGCGTTCCTCAACGGGTTGGGCAACGGAAAGGACTAGCGATTCATGCCGCGACGGAATGAAGACCATCTCCTCGATTCCCTGGCCGGCGGCGGCGAGATGGGCGCGCGCGCATTGCTCGAAGGCATTCCGCAACTGGTGTGGCGTGCCGCCGAAGACGGCGCGTGGCGCTGGGCAAGCCCGCAATGGACGGCGTTCACCGGATTGTCCGATGCGGACAGCCGCGACGCCGGCTGGTTTCGCGCCTTGCACCAGGACGATCGCGAACGTGCCGCGCGTGCGTGGCGCGAAGCGCGCGAGCGCGGCGAATATCACGTCGATTTTCGCCTGCGCACGGCGGCGTCGGGCGAGTATCGCTGGTTCCAGACGCGGGCGACACCGATGCTGGATTCCGAAGGCGGCGTGCACGAATGGTTCGGCACGTGCACCGACATCGAGGATCAGATGCAGGCGCGCAGGGTGCTTGCCGAACTCGGACATGAACTGGAGAGCCGCGTCGAAGAACGCACACGCGAATTGCGCATGGCGATGGAAAACCTGCGCAAGGAAGTGCAGCAGCGCGAGCGCGCCGAGGAGCGGCTGCGGCAAAGCGAAAAACTGAAAGCCATCGGTCAATTGACGGGCGGCATCGCGCACGATTTCAACAATATGCTGCAGACGATCAGCGGCAGTCTCGGCGTCATCGGCATGCTCGCGCAGCAGGGCCGTATCGATCAGCTTGACGGATACATCGAAAGAGCCAATCGCGGCGTCACGCGCGCAGCGGCGTTGACGCATCGTCTGCTCGCCTTCGGCCGTCAGCAGACGCTCGAGCCGGAGGCGGCGAGTCTCGACGATATCGTCGTCGGCATGGAAGACATGATCCGCCGCACGGTCGGTCCGGAAATCGAAGTCGAACTGAAACTTTGCGACGGCGACTGGCTGGTGATGTGCGATACGAACCAGATGGAAAGCGCACTGCTGAATCTTTGCATCAATGCGCGCGACGCGATGCCGAACGGCGGCTGGCTGACGGTGACGACACAGGAAAACGTGCTGGCGGATCTCGACCTCGTCAATGAAGAAGGCGTGGCGCCGGGCCGATTCTCCAGCGTGCTCGTCTCCGATACCGGCGGCGGCATGGCCGAGGAAACATTGTCGCGCGCGTTCGAACCGTTTTTCACGACGAAGACCGAAGGCCGCGGCACCGGATTGGGCTTGAGCCAGATTTATGGATTCGTGCGGCAATCCGGCGGTGTGGTGAAGATCGAATCGACCGTCGGCGCGGGCACCACCGTCCGCATCTCGCTGCCGTATGTCGCTACCCGCACCGACCGCGCGCGATCCGGCGACGATGAGCCGACCGTGCTGCTCGTCGAAGACGAACCCGACGTGCGCGAACTGACCGTGGAGCAGCTGCGTGCCGCGCGCTTTCGCGTGATCGAAGCCAGCAACGCGGATGCCGCGATGCGCTTGACGAAAACCGGCACGCACTTCGACGTGCTCGTCTCCGACGTGCGCTTGCCCGGCGGCATGGACGGCGTACAGCTCGCCGAAACGATGCGCGGTGCGCGGCCGGATCTGCCGGTGATTCTGGTCAGCGGATTCGCGACCGGCCGCACGCTTCCGGGCATTCCGATCATCGACAAGCCTTACGAATTCAGCGTTCTGCTCGATCAAATCCGCACCAATCTGCAGGACCGGCGCCCGTCCTGAGCGCGCGTGAAATTTTTTCACGATATTGGCGAAATGCCTGCGCGATGCGGAAAATGCTTCCCGTTGCGATTGCATCACTTTCGGCGGAGGTGCAAGCTCCCTGACAGTGCGAGAACGGATTCGCCAAGGACTGCAAGAGTGACGGAGAGAACATGAATTACGCACGACAGACCGAAGGAAGCGTGCTGATCGTCGATGACAATGTGGATTTTCAGCTGCTGACCGCCAAGGTCGCGGAAATGACGCACTGCCGGGTGACGTCGGCGCGAACGCTCGGCGAGGCGCGCGATCTGACACGCAAATTCACGTACGATTTCCTGATGATCGACATCCATCTGCCCGACGGCAACGGTTTCGATCTGCTCGAAGATATCGATCTCGCCGCGAACGGCCAAATCGCCATCGTGACGGGAAATCCCTCGGTCGAAACGGCGGTTCGCGCCGTGCGCTCGCCGGCCATCGAATATCTGGCCAAACCGATTCCCACGGACGAGCTCGTGATGCATTTGCAGCGCGCGTTCAAGCGCGCGAGCGAACGCGAGCCGGCGGGTGCGAAGGAACTCGAAGGCATGCTCGGCCGCAGTCCGCGCATGAACGAATTGTTCGAACAGATCCGGCGCGTCGCGCCATTGGATATCAGCGTGCTCATCGCCGGCGAGAGCGGCACGGGCAAGGAACTCGTTGCGCGCGCGATCCATAAACTCAGCGGGCGCACCGGACGTTTCGTTGCCGTCAACTGCGGTGCGATCGCGCCGGATTTGCTGAGCAGCCAGTTGTTCGGCCACGAGCGCGGGTCATTCACCGGCGCGCTGCAGACGCATGCCGGTTTCTTCGAGCAAGCCGAAGGCGGCACATTGTTCCTCGACGAAATCACGGAGATGCCGATCACGCTGCAGGTTTATCTCTTGCGCGTTCTCGAGAGCCGTTCGCTCATGCGCGTCGGCGGCGCCCGCGACATTCCCGTCGACGTGCGCGTCGTCGCGGCCACGAATCGAAATCCCGAGCAGGCGGTCAAAACCGGTTCGTTGCGTTCCGATCTTTTTTATCGACTCATCGAGTTTCCGATCAGCGTGCCCGCGCTGAGCGAACGGCGCGACGATATTCCACTCCTCGCGAAGTATTTTCTCGACCGTCTCAACACCCGCTATAAAACGAACCGATCGTTTTCCGCCGAAGCGCTCGCGTATTTTTCCGAACGCGTCTGGCCGGGCAACGTGCGCGAGCTCAAGCATGCCGTGCAACGTGCGTATGTGTTGTCCAGCGGAGATTGCATTTCGCCGCCGCAGCCGCCGACATTCATGCCGCATGAAGATGCCGACGGCACCGTGCGTTTTCGCGTGGGCATGTCGTTCCAGGACATCGAGCGCGAAATGTTGCTGAAGACGCTCGCCGGATGTGGCTACAACAAGCGCCAGGCGGCGCGCACGCTCGGCATCACCGCCAAGACGATCTACAACCGGCTGACGTTGTACAAGGAACTTGGTCTCATCACCGCCGAGCAGGTCGGCAGCCCCGAGCTGGGCGACTGAGCGATCCGGGAAAAATTTTCACGCGTTCGCGCGAATGCAACGCGAGCGTTCTCGTTGGCGCACCGCATGCAGGTGACGAGCTCCCAACTCAGCGAGGCGCGTCATGCAGGCACTCACCTATCACGGCACGAAGGACGTCCGCGTCGAAACGGTTGCCGATCCGACGATCATCGCGCCGGACGACATCGTCCTGCGCGTCACCGCCACCGCCATCTGCGGATCGGACCTGCAC
>DATAVJ010000200.1:0-2355 GCA_036267795.1 Rudaea sp. | reverse complement strand
AACGTCCGGCCGTGAAACTTTTTCGCGACTGGCTGTTCGAGGAATTGCGCACGTCGCCGCCGAGTTTCGTGGCCGCCGCCAAATGACGGAGGCGCACATTCCGCGCAAACGGTTCGGCCAGCATTTCCTGCACGATCAGGGAATCCTGCGTCGCATCGTCGAAATCGTCTCGCCGCAACCCGGCGAGCGCATCGTCGAGATCGGCCCCGGCGAAGGAGCGTTGACACTCCCGCTGCTGCGCGCCGCGGGCCGCATGACGGTCATCGAGCTCGACCGCGACTTGATCGAACCGCTGCGCGAGAAAACCCGCGGCATCGGCGAACTCGACATCATCAGCGCCGATGTGCTGACCGTCGATTTCACTGCGCTCGCGAACGGGTCGAAGCTGCGCATCGTCGGCAATCTGCCGTACAACATTTCCACTCCTATACTTTTCCACTGTCTCGATCACGCGGCCGCGATCGGCGACATGCATTTCATGTTGCAGAAAGAAGTCGTTGATCGCATGGCCGCGCCGCCGGGCAGCAAGACGTACGGACGGCTCTCTGTGATGCTGCAACTTCGCTGCGGCGTCGAGCCGCTGCTGCATGTGCCGCCCGGCGCCTTTCGGCCGCCGCCGAAAGTGGAGTCCGCCGTGGTGCGGCTGGTTCCTCATCGCCGCGACGCATTGCCCGATGTGGATGCGAAACTGCTCGGTAACATCGTGCGCGCCGCGTTCGGCCAGCGCCGCAAAACGATGTCCAATTCCGTTTCGGAATTCGCGACTGCGGACGATCTTGCCGACGCCGGCATCGATCCGCGTGCACGCGCCGAGCAGCTTGCGCCGCATGCGTTCGTATGCTTGGCTCAACATATTACCCAACGACATCGGCAGGCCTGATCGGTGCGTCGCGGCCATTCGTCATTTCCGCGAAAGCGGGAATCCCGTGACTTTTTTCTGAGTTCCGTCACACGGGAAAGACGCTGGATTCCCGCTTTCGCGGGAATGACATCAGCCCGGCGACTTGCCGTATCGCCCAGCGTGGCCGACAATCGCGGCATGAGCGGCGCTGACACTTATTCCATCGATGTTGCCGTGCGGACGCACTACATCGCGGATCAGTCCGCACCGGACGATCATCGTTACGTGTTCGCATACACGATCCGGATCGCCAACATCGGCCGCGTCGCGGCGCGCCTGATGTCGCGGCACTGGATCATCACCGATGCGAACCGGAAAGTTCAGGAAGTGCGCGGCGACGGCGTCATCGGCGAGCAGCCGCTGCTGCGGCCCGGAGAGCATTTCGACTACACCTCCGGCGCCGTGATCGAAACCTCGGTGGGCACGATGCGCGGCACTTACCACATGGTCGCCGACGACGGCCATCGCTTCGAAGCGCCGATCGCGCAATTCACGCTGTCCATTCCGCGGACGGTGCACTGATGGCGGTTTGGGCGATCGGCGATATTCAAGGTTGCTACGACGAACTGTCCCTGCTGCTGGAAAAAATCAAATTCGACCGGGAACGCGACACGCTCTGGTTCTGCGGCGATCTGGTCAATCGCGGCGGACAATCGCTGCAGACGTTGCGCCTCGTGAAATCGCTCGGCGATCGCACCGTCGTCGTGCTCGGCAATCACGATCTGTCGCTGCTCGCGGTCGCCGAACGCAGCGAAGAAGATCAAGCCAAGGTGAACGCCGAATTGCGCGAAGTCCTGTTCGCGCCGGACCGCAATGAACTTCTCGATTGGCTGCGCCATCGGCCGCTGCTGCACGTCGACCGCTCGCTGAATTTCTTGCTCGTGCATGCGGGATTGGCGCCGCGCTGGTCGGTCGACCGCGCCGAACGCATCGCGCGCGAAGTCGAACAGCGTCTGCACGGCGAAGGTGCGGACCGTTTGCTGAAAGCGATGTTCGGCAACAAACCGGATCGCTGGACGCCGCGCCTGCAAGGCATCGACCGCTTGCGCGCCGCCATCAACGTGATGACGCGCATGCGTTTTTGCGATGTGCGCGGCCGCATCGCGTACAACGAAAAAGGCGCGCCGGGAACACAGAAGGCCGGACTGTATCCGTGGTTCGAAGTGCCGGGTATGATGCCGCGCGATATCCGCGTGGTGTGCGGACATTGGTCGACGCTCGGCTATTTTCACGGCGTCGGCGTGTATGCGATCGACGGCGGCTGCGTGTGGGGCGGCGAGTTGATTGCGCTGCGCCTGGATGGCGAAGAACCTGCGACCGTGGTGTTGAAGTCGACGCGTCCGAGGCCGGCGGGAAAATCCGCCGACTAAAGCGTTTTCGATTTATATAGTTACAGAGTGCCCCCATCCGCCCTTCGGGCACCTTCCCCCGCTGCGCAGGGGAAGGCAAGAGAC
>DATAVJ010000199.1:0-22104 GCA_036267795.1 Rudaea sp. | reverse complement strand
GCCTGCTTTGCGGTCGCCGCGCCCTTTTCGTAACCGATCACCGGATTGAGCGCCGTCACCAGAATGGGATTTCGTTCCAAAGCCTCTTTGATCTTGTCCTGCCGCACCTTGAATCCGGCGATGGCGTTGTCGGCCAGCGCTCGCGACGCGTTGGCGAGAATCTCGATCGACTGCAGCAGATTCAGCGCGATCACCGGCAGCATCACGTTCAGTTGAAAATTTCCGCTCTGTCCGGCGATGGTGATCGTGGTGTCGTTGCCGATCACCTGCGCGCACACCATCGTCATCGCTTCCGGAATCACCGGATTCACTTTGCCCGGCATGATCGACGATCCCGGCTGCAGCGCCGGCAATTCGATTTCACCCAATCCGGCCAGTGGACCCGAATTCATCCAGCGCAAATCGTTCGCGATTTTCATCAGCGAACACGCAAGTGTCTTCAACTGTCCGGACAGTTCCACCGCGGCATCCTGCGACGACATGCCTTCGAAGAAATTATCGGACGATTCGAATTTGACGCCAGTCGCCTTGCGCAGTTCTTCGCAAATCTTCGGCCCCAGTTTCGCGTCCGCGTTGATGCCCGTGCCCACGGCCGTTCCGCCTTGCGGCAGTTTGCGCACGCGCTTGAGCGCATCCTGCAGACGCTCGATGTTGGAACGGACTTGTGCGGACCAGCCGCCGAGTTCCTGACCAAACGTGACGGGCATCGCATCCATCAAATGCGTGCGGCCCGTTTTCGCGACGTTCTTGAGCTGTTTGGATTTCTTGTCGAGCACGGATTTCAGATGCGCCAGCGCCGGCAGCAATTGCTCGGAAACGGTGAGCGCCGCGCTGACGTGAATCGATGTCGGAATCACGTCGTTCGACGACTGTCCGCTATTCACGTCGTCGTTCGGATGAACCTTCGTGCCCGCTTGCGACGCGACGTGCGCGATCACCTCGTTCGCGTTCATGTTCGATGACGTGCCCGAGCCCGTCTGGAACACATCGATGGGAAATTGCCGATCGAATTCTCCGGCCGCCACGCGCTCGGCCGCCTTGCGAATCGCCTTCGCCTTGCTTTTCGCCAGATAGCCCAGATCCGCATTCGCTTGCGCGGCGGCGGATTTGATCAGCCCGAGCGCGCGAATGAACTGGCGCGGCATGGTGAGGCCGGAAATCGGGAAATTGTCGACGGCACGTTGCGTCTGCGCGCCGTACAGCGCCGTGGACGGCACTTTCAGCTCGCCCATGCTATCGCGCTCGATGCGGTAATCGGCCATTCTTGACTCCGTGGATTTGGCAATCGGACAGGTCCGCCCCGTCGGTAATTATAGCCGCGCAGTGTATGATTCGCTTGTTACCCGAGATCATTTTCCGATGCCGCATACCGAGCTGACCGCCCTGTCGCCACTGGACGGCCGTTACGCTGCGAAAGTCGAGGCGTTGCGCCCGATTTTCAGCGAATACGGGCTAATGCATCGCCGCGTATTGGTCGAGGTACGTTGGCTCATCGCTCTTGGCGAACAAAAAGCGATCGAGGAAGTCGCCCCGTTTTCAGCCGATTCGCGCACGTTCCTTACGACGATGGCGGAGCGGTTTTCGTTGCAGGATGCCGAACGCGTCAAGGCGATCGAGGCCACGACGAATCACGACGTCAAAGCCATCGAATATTTCATCAAGGAAAAAATCGGCGATCGCGCCGAGTTGGCGAACGCGAAAGAGTTCGTCCATTTCGCCTGCACGTCGGAAGACATTAACAATCTTTCATACTCGCTGATGCTGCGCGACGCGCGCGACAGCGTGCTGCTGCCCGCGTTGGACACGACCATCGCGACGCTGAAGACGATGGCGCATGCGCTCGCCGATCAACCGATGTTGTCGCGCACGCACGGACAAACCGCGTCGCCGACGACCGTCGGAAAAGAAATCGCAAACGTCGTGGCACGGCTGCGCCGTCAGCGCGACCAGATCGCGAACGTGCAGTTGCTCGGCAAGATCAACGGCGCCGTCGGCAACTACAACGCGCACGCCGCCGCCTATCCGGATGTCGATTGGAAATCGCTGAGCCGGCATTTCGTCGAATCGCTCGGATTGGCGTGGAACGAATACACGACGCAGATCGAACCACACGATTGCATCGCCGAACAATGCGACGCGATGCGGCGCGCGAATACCGTGCTCATCGATCTTTGCCGCGACATCTGGGGCTACATCTCACTCGGCTATTTCCGTCAGCAATTGAAAGCGGGCGAAGTCGGCTCGTCGACGATGCCGCACAAAGTGAATCCGATCGATTTCGAGAACGCGGAAGGCAATCTCGGTGTCGCCAATGCGTTGCTCATGCATTTCGCCGAAAAATTGCCACTGTCGCGCTGGCAACGCGATCTCACCGATTCGACGGTGTTGCGTGCACTCGGCACCGCGTTCGGCCACACGCAGATCGCGCTCGAGTCGCTGTCGCGCGGATTGTCGAAATTGAATCTCGATCCAGCGCGGCTTGCTGCAGATCTCGATGCGAATTGGGAAGTGCTCGCCGAAGCCGTGCAGACGGTCATGCGCCGCTACGGACTTCCCGAGCCGTACGAGCAACTCAAATCGCTGACTCGCGGTCAAGGCATCACGCGCGAATCCCTGCAAAAATTCATCACTGGACTCGCGCTACCCGACGACGCAAAACAACGCCTGCTCGCACTGACGCCGGCCACTTACACCGGATTGGCTTCTGAACTCGCCAAAACGGTCTAAGCCGTCGATGACTGCGCCGTCGATCGAAGTCCGTGCGCGGCGGAATCAATTTCTCGGCATGTCGCCCGCGCAATTCCTGCGCGGCTATTGGCAAAAAAAACCGCTGCTGATCCGCGGCGCGTTCGCGGCGAAGAACGACTGGATCGCGCCGAACGATCTGGCTGGTCTCGCCTGCGAGGAACTCGCGCTGTCGCGCATCGTAAAGCACGATGCGAAACGCGATTGCTGGACCGTGCGCAACGGTCCGTTCACCGAAAAAGATTTCGCGAAACTTCCGAAAAAGGACTGGACGCTGCTCGTGCAGGACGTCGACAAGTGGGACACGGACGTCGCGCCAATTCTGGATGCTTTTTCGTTCATACCGTCATGGCGCATCGATGACGTGATGGTGAGTTACGCGGAAGACCGCGGCGGCGTCGGCGCGCATGTCGACCACTACGACGTTTTCCTCATTCAAGGCATCGGCCGACGCCGTTGGCGCATCGACGCCGACAAGAAAAATGGCCACGAATTTCGAGACGATGCCGAACTGAAGTTGCTGCGCAAATTCACTCCCACGCACGAATGGATCCTCGAACCGGGCGATGCTCTTTATCTTCCGCCCGGCATCGCTCATGAAGGAACGGCAACTGGCGAATGCATGACATTCTCGGTCGGCATGCGCGCGCCGTCGAATGCGGAACTCATGTTGGATTTTTCCGAATTTCTCGCCGAAACGCTCGGCGACGATTTGCGGTATGCAGATCCGGATCTCACGTCGGTGAACGATCCGAACGAAATAACCGACCACGCGCTGAAACGCTTGCGCGCGTCGTTGCCGCGTTTTGCCGATGTGGACAAATCCACCCTGGCGACATGGTTCGGCAAATTCATCACGCGCTATCGCGCGGCGCACGACGCTGCTCCGTCGCCGAAGCAAATCACCAAAGCGCAACTCGCGAGGATACTGCCGACTCACGATATTGTGCGAAACCCATGGAGTCGCATGGCGTGGACACGCGACGGTCGCAACGCGCTGCTGTTCATTGCCGGTGAAAGTTATTCATGCCCGCAAAATGTCGCGGAATTGGTGTCGGGTTCGCGCGATATCGACGGCATCAAGCTACTCAAACACCACAAAGCGCTCGGATTGTTCACCGATTTAATCAACCGCGGCCACTGGCTATTGCGCCGCTCAAAATAGGCAGTGTATTTTCGCGTGAACAAGGGCCCACGAATCTCATGATCCCCGACGATTTCACGATCGAATCCGCCGAGTGGTCGAACGATGCCGATCGCACGGCGTGCGCATCCGTTCGCGAAGCGGTGTTCGTGATCGAACAACAGGTGCCGCGCGACGACGAGCTGGATTCGTTCGACGCCGTGTCGAAACATGTGTTGGCGCGCGACCTCGACGGCAATCCCATCGGCACCGGACGCATCACGCCGCAGCACATCATTGGACGTATGGCCGTCGCGCAGAACTGGCGCTCGCGCGGCGTGGGCGCGGCGATCTTGCGGCGGCTGATCGAACAGGCGCGAGCGCTGAACTATCCGTCGGTGGAATTGCACGCGCAGACGCATGCCGTGCCGTTCTACGAAAAACTCGGCTTCACGAAATTCGGCGACGAATTCCTCGAGTGCGGCATCAAGCATTTCCACATGCGGCTGGACTTGACGCCGAACGAACTTCCGGACCGCGCCGCGCCGCCACCGCGGCCTGACCTGCGCATTGCGCAAGTGACCGATCGCGACGGCGCCATCGCCGAAACGCTTAAGCTCATCGCCGCCGCACGACGCGAACTATGCATCTACACGCGTGATCTCGATCCCTCGCTGTTCGACAACGACGCCGTTTTCGAAGCGCTGAAACAGCTCAGCATTTCCGGCCGCGGCGGCGCGATCCGCATCATCGTGCAGGAACCGCGCGTACCCGCGCAGCGCGGACATCGGCTGATCGCGTTGTCGCAACGCATGTCCAGCGTTTTCGCGCTGCGCACGCCGACACAGGACGAAGACCTGCAATATCCCTCGGCCTTCGTCATCAACGACGCTCGCGGATTTTATTTCCGCGTACTCGGCAGCCGTTTCGAAGGCGAGGCGGTGAATTATTCGCCCGGAAAACACGCGCAGTATCTGGAGTTTTTCAACCGGGTTTGGGAACGCTCCGAACCCAGCGAAGAACTGCGCCAGTTGAGCCTTTGATGGCCCGATTCCCTCTTGATTTCCGTCCATGCGACGGAACCTCTACTGCGTTCTCGCAGTGCAGCACGAACCGCGTATAATTCAGGGTTTGCGCGTCCTCTTTAAGCCGACGCGCGTTTCCACGGCAGGTTAGCGTGAGCGTCAATCTACTTCAGCAGTTTTCGGCGTCGTCCCCATTGTCGGGCGGCAACGCCGCATTCATCGAAGACCTCTACGAAACTTATTTGCGCGATCCGAACGGCGTCGCTGCGGAATGGCGCGTATATTTCGACACGTTCCGCGGCCGCGAAGCCGGCGACGTGCCGCATTCGGATGCCATCGAGCGCATCGAAAATGCGCAAAAGCTCAACGGGCATGCGCGCGAGATTTCAGCCGCACCGGTCGGCGACGCACACGCGCAGAAACAAGCGGCAGTGTTGAAGCTGGTGACGGCCTATCGTTCGCGCGGCCATCTCGCCGCCGATCTCGATCCGCTCGGCATGGCGCAGAAACTCAGCGCGCCCGATCTCGACCCGGCATTCCACGGCCTGACCGCCGCCGATCTCGACACCGAATTTTCGACAGGCTCGCTGGCCGGCCCGAAGCGGCTCACGCTCAAAGATTTGATTGCCCTGCTGAAGGCGACGTACGCCAACACCATCGGCGCGGAGTTCATGCACATCAGCGACACGACGCAGCGCCAGTGGATGCACGAGCATCTGGAAGCCGCCGGCGGCCGCTACAACTTGAGTGCCGAAGAACGCAAACGCACGCTTGAGCTGTTGACGGAAGCCGAAGGGCTCGAGCGTTATCTGCACACCAAATACGTCGGTCAAAAACGTTTCTCGCTCGAAGGCGGCGACAGTTTGATTCCACTGCTCGACGAACTCGTCCGCCGCGGCGGCGCGGATGGCGTGCGCGATATGGTCATCGGCATGGCGCACCGCGGGCGCTTGAACGTGCTTGTCAATCTGCTCGGCAAAGCGCCGCAAAAACTGTTCGCGGAATTCGAAGGAAAATTCGATTATCCCGACGACCCCGCGCATTCCGGCGATGTGAAATATCACATGGGTTTCAGCGCCGACGTGAAAACGCCGGGGCATACGGTGCACTTGGCGCTGGCATTCAATCCATCGCACTTGGAGATCGTCAATCCCGTCGTGGCCGGTTCCGTGCGTGCGCGGCAAACCCGCCGCCACGACGAGAAGAACGAACAAGTGGTGCCGGTTCTCATTCATGGCGACGCCGCGCTCGCGGGCCAGGGCGTCAACATGGAATTGCTCAACATGTCGCAGGCGCGCGGTTTCGAGGTCGGCGGCTCGATCCATGTCGTAGTGAACAACCAGATCGGATTCACGATTTCCGATCCTTACGATGCGCGCTCGACGCTGTATTGCACGGATGTCGCGAAGATGGTCAACGCGCCGGTTTTGCACGTGAACGGCGACGACCCGGAAGCCGTCGTTTTTTGTGCGCGACTCGCATTCGATTATCGCTTGCAATTCAAACGCGACGTCGTGATCGATCTCGTCTGCTATCGCCGTCACGGCCACAACGAGGCGGACGAACCCGCCGCGACGCAGCCGCTCATGTACCAAGTGATTCGCGCGCGTCCGACTGCGCGCGAGTTGTATGCGAAGCGCCTGGCGAGCGAAAACGTGGTTGCTGCCAATGATGCGCAGGCGATGGTCGACGCATATCGCGCCAAGCTCGATGCTGGAACACCGATTGCGGATATCGACGCGTCGTTCAAGGATTCTTTCGCGATCGACTGGACGAAATACGTCAGCGGCCGTCTCAATCAATCGGTCAAAACCGGCGTCGCCGGCGACAAGCTCGCGAGCTTGAACAATCTCATTCTTACGGTCCCGCAAAACATCGCGCTGCATTCCCGTGTCGCGAAGATTTACGACGACCGCGCCAAGATGGCCGCCGGCAAACAGCCGATGGATTGGGGATTCGCCGAAAATCTCGCCTACGCCACGCTGATCGATCAAGGTTTCGACTTGCGCCTGGTCGGACAGGATTCCGCGCGCGGCACGTTTTTCCATCGGCACGCCGTGTTGCACGATCAGAACAGCAACGCGACATACACGCCGCTCTCGACCGTGCGCAAAGACGCGCACGTAGCGATCATCGATTCGTTGCTGTCCGAAGAAGCGGTGATGGCATTCGAATACGGCTATTCCACGGCCGATCCGAACACGCTGAATTTGTGGGAAGGCCAGTTCGGCGATTTCGCCAATGGCGCGCAAGTCGTGATCGACCAGTTCATCAGCTCCGGTGAATCGAAATGGGATCGGCTGTGCGGACTCGTCCTGCTTCTGCCGCACGGTTACGAAGGCCAGGGCCCGGAACATTCGTCCGCGCGTCTCGAACGTTATCTGCAACTCTGCGCGCTGCAAAACATGCAAGTGTGCGTGCCGACGACGCCGGCGCAGATGTTTCATCTGTTGCGTCGACAGATGGTTCGCGATTGCCGCAAGCCGCTGATCGTGCTCACGCCGAAATCGCTGCTTCGCCACAAGCTCGCGATATCGTCGCTCGACGATTTGTCGCGCGGCGGATTTCAGCTGGTGATTCCGGATACGACGGTGAAATCCGGCCAGAAAGTGCGCCGCGTCGTGCTGTGCTCGGGCAAGGTCTACTACGATCTCGTCGAAGATGCCGCCAAGCGCGGCGTGACGGATGTCGCCATCGTTCGCGTCGAACAGCTGTATCCGTTCCCGCGAGACGAAGTGAAAATGGAACTCGCGAAATATCCCGCCGCGCAAGAAGTCGTCTGGTGCCAGGAAGAACCGATGAACCAAGGTGCGTGGTATCAGATTCAGCACCACCTGCTCGCCTGCATCGGCGACGAACATTCGCTGCACTACGCCGGACGCGTACGCTCGCCCTCGCCCGCCGCCGGCCATCTCAGCACGCACGTCGCCGAACAATCCAAGCTCGTCGAGCAAGCGCTCGTCGGCCCGCCCGGATTCGATCACTCCGCAGAATAAACAGACAAATTCACAGGACATCGTCACCATGACACTCGAAGTCAAAGTTCCGGTTCTGCCCGAATCCGTTTCCGATGCCACCATCGCGAGCTGGCACAAAAAGCCCGGCGATGCGGTGAAGCGCGACGAGAATCTGGTCGATCTTGAAACCGACAAAGTCGTGCTCGAAGTGCCCGCGCCTGCCGACGGCATTCTGAAGGAAATCAAGCAGCAGACCGGCGCGACCGTGACGAGTCAGCAACTGCTCGCGGTGATCGAAGAAGGGGCCGTGGCTGCCGCGCCCAAAGCCGCATCGCCGGCGCCATCGGCGAAAACCGAAGCGCCGATAATGAAAGCCGACGCGTCCGCGCCGCCGGCCAAGCCGTCATCGTCCGAAGGCGACGACGCACCTGTCAAACCTTCGCAACCGAAAACCAACGAATTGTCGCCGGGCGGGCAACGTCTGGCCACAGAAAACAAAATCGATCCGTCGCAAGTTCCCGGTACCGGACGCGGCGGACAAGTAACGAAAGAAGACCTCGTCAACTTCATGCGCACGGGCGGGCAACAATCCGCGCCTGCGGCGAAAGCTCCCGCGCCGGCGGGATCGCGTCCGGAAGAACGCGTCGCCATGACGCGTATGCGCGCCAAGATCGCCGAACGTTTGATGCAATCGAAAAACTCGATCGCGATGCTGACGTCGTTCAACGAAATCAACCTCGCCAAAGTCGCCGCGATGCGCAAGGAACTCGGCGAGCAATTCGAGAAGGCCAATGGCATAAAACTCGGCTACATGAGCTTCTTCGTCAAAGCCGCATGCGAAGCGTTGAAGCGCCGTCCGATCGTCAACGCGTCCGTCGACGGCAACGACGTCATCTATCACGGTTATCAGGATATTTCCGTCGCGGTGTCCACCGAAAAGGGTCTGGTCACGCCGGTGTTGCGCGATGCGCAATCGATGAGTTTCGCCGATATCGAGAAAAACATCGCCGGTTTTGCGAAGGCAGCGCGCGAAGGCGGATTGAAACTGGAAGACTTGCAGGGCGGCACGTTCACCATCACCAACGGCGGGACGTTCGGATCGCTGTTCTCCACGCCGATCGTGAATCCACCGCAAAGCGCGATCCTCGGCATGCACACGATCAAGGATCGCGCGATCGTCGAGAGCGGCCAGGTGATCGCAGCGCCGATGATGTACGTCGCAATCAGCTACGACCATCGCATCATCGACGGCAAAGACGCCGTGTTGTTCCTCGTCGACATCAAGAATCAGCTTGAGAATCCGCAGCGCATGCTGCTGGGTATGTAAATACCTGTCATCCGGCGAAAGCCGGGATCCAGCGGCTTTGCTTTTTTCGCGTCAGCGTTGAAAGTCACTGGATTCCGGCTTTCGCCGGAATGACGAACTAAAGGAAAAGGTCATGTCCGACAAATTCGACGTCATCGTCATCGGCGGCGGCCCCGCCGGCTATCACGCCGCGATCCGTGCGGCGCAATTGGGATTGAAGACGGCCTGCGTCGATGCGTGGACCGCCAGAGACGGCAAACCCGCACTCGGTGGAACCTGCCTCAATGTCGGCTGCATTCCGTCGAAGGCGATGCTCGACTCGTCGAAACAGTTCTACAACCTCACGCATTCGTTCAAGGATCACGGCATCAGCGCGGCGAATCCGGCGATCGACGTCAAGACGATGGTCGGCCGCAAAGACAAGATCGTGAAACAGTTCACCGGCGGCGTATCGCTGTTGTTCAAAGCGAACAAGATTGCGTCGTTTCTCGGCACGGGAAAATTGCTGAAGGATCGGCAAGTGGAAATCACGGCCGCCGACGGATCCAAACAGACGATCGCGGCGACGAATGTGATCATCGCGACGGGTTCCGTTCCCATCGAATTGCCGTTTGCGAAGTTCGACAACAAGCTCATCGTCGACAACGCCGGTGCGCTCGATTTCGAGGCGGTACCGAAACGCCTCGGCGTGATCGGCGCCGGCGTGATCGGTTTGGAACTCGGCAGTGTATGGCGGCGTCTCGGCGCAGAGGTCACGATCCTTGAAGCGTTGCCTGATTTGCTGGGACCGGCGGACCGCGATGTCGCAAAAATCGCCGCGCGCGAATTCGCGAAGCAAGGTCTCGACATCAAGCTCGGCGCGAAAGTCAGCAAGACGGAAATCAAAGGCAACGCCGTCGAAGTGACGTATGCGGATGCGAAAGGCGAGCAGAAAATCGTCGTCGACAAATTGCTCGTCGCCGTCGGCCGCCGTGCCTATTCGAAGGATTTGCTGGATCCGGCATCGGGCGTGAAGCTCGACGATCGAAACCGCATCGCCATCGACGAACATTGCTGGACGGGCGTCGAAGGTGTTTGGGCGGTGGGCGATTGCGTACGCGGCGCCATGTTGGCGCATAAAGGTTTCGAAGAAGGCGTTGCCGTCGCGGAGCTGATCGCCGGCAAAGCCGGCCACGTCAACTACGACACGATTCCATGGGTGATCTACACCGAACCGGAAATCGCGTGGGCCGGGAAGACCGAAGAAGAATTGAAAAGCGCGAACGTTCCGTTCAAGACCGGCACGTTCCCATTCGCTGCCGTCGGGCGCGCGGTGGCGATGAACGACGCGGTGGGACAAGTGAAAGTCATCGCGCACGCGGAAACCGATCGCATTCTAGGCGTGCACATGGTCGGTCCGGAGGTTTCGGAGTTGATCGCCGAGGCCGTCGTCGCGATGGAGTTCCACGGCTCGGCCGAAGATCTCGCGCGCATTGTGCACGCGCATCCCACGTTGAGCGAGGCCGTGCATGAAGCGGCGCTGTCGGTGGACAAGCGATCAATCCACAAGGTGAACTGAACCGCCCGTTTGTATCTATTCACGCTGTATTTTGAAAATGAAGTGCTGCGAAAACGACCATACCTCAAAAAGGATTGGTGTGTCGCCGTGGTCGAACATCCATTGCGCGTCGAATTTCAATCACCTGATCGCTTTCGATAATTCCACGGCAAAATCTTGCGCATCGTCACTTTGGCGGACAAACTGACGATACATAACGCGTTTCCGGACCGGAACTTCAAGCCATGAAGCTAAGCTACTACGCGGATACGGATTCCCTATACATCGATCTTTCGGAATCACCGAGCGTGGAGAGCCGCGAGATTTCGGAAGGTGTGGTTCTCGACTACGACGCAAGCGGCGACCTTGTCGGGATCGATATCGATCACGCAAGCAAGAAGACACGCCTTGATCAATTCAGCTTGGTCCATTTGCCTCACAAGGCCGCGTGACAATGGGCGTAGATCGCTTCAAAGCCTTCCGCATCCACGCCGACAAATCCTCGCACCGTGCCGGCATCGAAGAAATGCGCGTCGATGATTTGTCGCCTGGCGAAGTCGTCATCAAAGTCGCCTACTCAAGCGTCAACTACAAAGATGCGCTTGCCGGTTCCGGCAAAGGAAAAATTCTTCGCCAGTCGCCGCTCAACGGCGGTATCGATGTGTCCGGGACCGTGGTCGGATCTACCGATCCGGCGTTCAAGGAAGGCGACGAAGTTCTTTGCACCGGCTGCGGACTTTCCGAAACCCGCGACGGCGGATATGCGGAATACGCACGTCTCGAATCGGCGTGGACGATTCCGTTGCCGAAAGGTCTGTCGCTGCACGATGCGATGGTTATCGGCACCGCCGGTTTCACGGCGGCGCTGTCGCTGTATCGCATGAAGCAAAACGGGCAGTCGCCGGAGATGGGCGCCATCGTGGTTACCGGCGCGACAGGCGGGGTGGGTTCGCTCGCCATCGACATTCTCACGCAGGCCGGTTTCGAGGCGCACGCCATCAGCGGCAAGATCGAACACTTCGACGATCTCATCGCGCTCGGTGCCAGGCAATGCATCTCGACGAAAGATTTGTATTGGGGCCGGCGTCCGTTGGAAACGAGCAAGTGGGCCGGCGCCATCGACAATGTCGGCGGCGACATGTTGTCCGGTCTGACGCGCGTGATTCATCCGTACGGCAACATCGCGAGTTGCGGCAATGCGGCTGCCATGGAACTGCAAACGACGGTGATGCCGTTCATTCTGCGCGGCGTGAGCCTGCTCGGCATTGCGTCGGCCGGAACGGCGCGAGCCACTCGCGATGAAATCTGGAAACATCTCGCCTCCGACTGGAAGCCGGCGCATCTGGATCGCATCGCAACACGCGAAGTCGGCCTCGACGGATTGCCGGCCGTGTTCGACAACATGACGAGCGGTGCATCGTTCGGACGAACGGTCGTCGAAATCGGTTGAATGCAAATCTCGATTCAGCGCGAGCAATCGGTGGCAACTGACTGCTGTCTCTCGCTATTTGTTTTCGCTCACCCCACAACCATGTGGATTAAGTTTACGTCACGACGACGCCTGTTGCCTTCTGGCGCTGCCGCCTTAGAATGCAAATGTCCGTATCTGTGAACAGGAACTGTATGGCGCGTATTCTGATCGTCGACGATTCGCCGTCTCAGCTTGTCAGTCTGAAACGCATCGTCGAAAAATTGGGGCATCAGACGATCACCGCCGAAGATGGAGCCGCTGGCGTCGAAGTCGCAAAGCGCGAAGTGCCGGATTTGATTCTGATGGACGTGGTGATGCCGAATCTCAACGGCTTCCAGGCCACGCGCACCATCGCGAAAGACACCAAGACCAGCCACATCCCGATCGTTCTCGTGACGACGAAAGATCAGGAAACCGATCGCGTCTGGGGCATGCGGCAAGGCGCGAAGGCGTACGTCACCAAACCCGTGAACGAAGGCGAACTTGCCGAGACGATCGGCAAACTGCTGCCCGCCGCGTAATTTTTACGCAGTGACGCGCCGCGGATTCCAGTCGAACGTCTTCGACATCGTTTCGTACAGTTTGCGCTGTTCGTCGTTGTCCGCCGGCGGCGCCTGAACTTCCAGTGTGACGATCTGGTCTCCGGGGAATTTCCCGGGCATGCCGCGGCCGCGCAAGCGCATGCGTTTGCCGCTGTTCGAACCCGCCGGGATTTTCAATTCCACGTCGCCGCCGAGCGTCGGCACTTCCACCGTCGCACCCAGAGCCGCTTCCCACGGCGCGATGGGCAACGTGTACAGGATGTCGCGGCCGTCGAGTTGGAATCGACTGTCGGATTGAACACCGACTTCCAGAAGCAGGTCGCCCCCGGGTCCGCCACTCGCGCCGGGCGAACCCTGCCCCGCCAATCGAATCTGCTGACCCGGCAAAATTCCCGCCGGGATTTTCACGTCGAGCGTGCGCTCGCCCGATCCATCGCGCAGGCTGATGCGCTCGCGCCCGCCGCTGTACGCGACGCTCAGCGGAATTTCGATGCGCGCCTGCACATCGCGGCCGCGGCGCGGTCCCGCGGGACGGCCCGCACGCGGACCGCCGCGACCGAACAGCGATTCGAAGAAATCGCTGAAGTCGCCTTCGCCGCGCATGTCGGAAAAATCGAAATCGGCGCCGTCGCCGAAATGCGGCGGCGGATGAAAATCGTCGCCCGGCTTGTAACCGCTGGCCTTCAGTTGATCGTACGCGCGGCGCTTCGCCGGATCCTTCAGCGCTTCATAGGCCTCGTTCACCGATTTGAATTTTTCCTCGGCGCCGGCTTCCTTGCTCACGTCCGGGTGAAATTTGCGCGCGAGTTTGCGATACGCGGATTTGATTTCCGCGTCGGTCGCCTCGGGTTTCACGCCGAGAATGTCGTAGTAATCCTTGAATTGCATGGTCGATCCGTTCGGTCCCTAATGATGTGCGCTGTGCGCAAAAAAGCAAAGCCCGCGGTCGAGCGATCAACCGCGGGCCGTGCAGGACTTGAAGCTGCTCAGTGCGAAACGGCGATGCGGCGCGGCGTCGTTTCCGGCTTCTTCGGGATGGAGATCTCGAGGACGCCATGCTTGCCGGTGGCGCTGATGCCTTCGGCATCGGCGCTGTCCGGCAGCGCGAAGCGGCGATAGAACGAACCATACAGACGCTCGGTGCGCGTCAGCTTTTCGTTCTCGCTCTGCGTCTCGGACTTGCGCTCGCCCTTGATCGACAGGATGCCCTTGTCCATGTGCACTTCGATGGCGTTCGGATCGACGCCGGGAACGTCGGCAAGGATCACGAAGCGGTTATTTTCTTCCTTGATGTCGACACGCGGCGTCCACTGGCTGGTGACGACGTTCGATTGGTCGGTGTCGTCGTCGCCGAGAACACGGTCGAACACATTCTTGATCTCTTCCTGGAAACGGCGGCTCTGCGCAGCCCACGGATAATAATGCGTGATGGTCATGAGGATAACCCTATGTCTGGCCGGGCACGAACGGCCCGTATGCCGACCAAATGTGGATTCCCACGACCGTTTCAAGGGTGCGACAATGGGACTAGACCATTTCCGTTTTCGATCCATTAAATTTCGCTGGCAAGGAGAACCGCAATGACGATCAAGGTTGGAGACCGCATCCCGAACACCACGCTGAACTACCTCAAGGACGGCGTGCAAGCCGTCAACACCGATGAAATCTTCAAGGGCAAGAAAGTAGTCCTGTTCTCGGTGCCCGGCGCATTCACGCCCACCTGCTCCGCGAAGCATTTGCCGGGCTACGTGGAAAAATTCGGCGATTTCAAAAAGAAAGGAGTCGACGTCGCGTGCATCGCCGTCAACGACGCGTTCGTGATGAATGCATGGGCGAAAGATCAGCACGTGCCTGAAGGTTTGTGGATGCTCGCCGACGGCAACGGCGCGTTCACCAAGGCGCTCGGTTTGGAAATGGACGGAACGGCGTTCGGCCTCGGTATGCGCGGCAAGCGTTTTGCGCTGTACGCCGATGACGGCGTGGTGAAGAAACTCTGGGTCGAGGCGCCCGGCGAGTTCAAGGTTTCTGCCGCCGAGTCGGTACTGCCCGAAGTCGCCTGACGACGTCGATTTAACGATCGCGCGACGACGTCTCGACGCCGTCGCGCCCGTCTCGTACCATGCCTTGGCGCCGGTGATTGGCCGGTGCCAGGGGGTTTGCGTGAGCGATCACGATGCGGCGCCCATCACCGATTTGCTGAGGCGCTGGCGCGGTGGCGACGAGGCGGCAGCCGACCATTTGATGCCGCTCGTCTACGCGCAACTGCGGGCCATCGCGCGCCGGCAACTGGCCGGCGGCCGCGCCGGGCACACGCTGATGCCGACCGATCTCGTCCACGAAGCGTTCCTGAAACTGACGGATGGAACGCTGCCTGACTCGAGCGATCGCGCGCACTTTTTCGCGATCGCCTCGCGCGCGATGCGACAAGTGCTGGTCGATCATGAGCGTCATCGCCGCGCCGACAAGCGCGACGGCGGCGAGCGCATCACCCTGTCATCCATCGATCCACCCGATCCGAACCAGAACCTGGATCTGTTGGCGCTCGATCAAGCGTTGCATGCGCTTGAAAAAGTCGACGAGCGCAAGGCGCGCGTGATCGAGCTGCGCGCGTTCGGCGGGCTGGATTTCGACGAAATCGCAATCGTACTGTCGATCTCGCGCGCCACGCTCGCACGGGATTTCCGCACGGCGCGCGCCTGGTTGTATCGCGCACTCGAATTGCCGCAGCCGGACGCGCGCGGATGACGGATCCGCGTCGCACGCTCCATCTTTTCGAACAGGCCGTCGTGCTGGACGAGACGGCACGCGGCGCATTTCTCGATCGCGAATGCAATGGCGACAGTCCGCTGCGCGCGGAAGTCGACGCGTTGATCAAAGCGGATTCGCAAGCGGGCGACTTTCTGACGCGGCCTGTCCATGAATCGGGCAATCGCACCGGCGAGCGGCTGGGATCGTACCGCCTGACTGCGCTCATCGGCACCGGCGGCATGGGTACCGTCTACCGCGCCGAGCGCGCCGACCGCGCGTTCGCGAAACCTGTGGCGATAAAACTGCTCCTGTTCGACGCCGGCGATTTGCGCACGCGTTTCGCGCTGGAGCAACGCATTCTCGGCGCGCTGAGTCATCCGAATATCGCGAGCCTGCTCGATGTCGGTCAGGATACCAACGGCGCACCGTATCTCGTGATGGAGTATGTCGAGGGCCTGCCGATCACGCGTTACGTGCACGATCATCAACTCGATCTTCGCGCGCGCATCGAACTTTTCCGCAAGATTCTCGACGCGATGCAGATGGCGCACACGCAGCTCGTCGTGCATCGCGACATCAAACCCGGCAACGTGCTCGTCGATGCTCACGACGAACCGAAACTGCTCGATTTCGGTATCGCAAAACTTCTCGACGGAAGCGTATCCGCGGCAACGCGCACCGGGCTGGGACCGTTGACGCCCGAATACGCGAGTCCTGAGCAGGTGCGCGGCGAACCCATCGGCACCGGCTCGGATATCTACTCGCTCGGCGTGCTGCTGTACGAACTGGCGACGGGCGAGCGGCCGTATCGCATCGACGACACGCGACCCGCCGCCGTCGAGCACGTCATCTGCGACACCGATCCGGTGCGGCCGAGTCAACGCCTGTCAACGCAACGCGCCGACGGCAATCGGCGCGATCTCGACGCCGTCATTCTCAAGGCAATGCAGAAGCGGCCGGCGGATCGCTACGCCTCCTGCGCAGCATTTGCGGAAGATCTACAGCGCTGGCTCGACGGCGTGCAAGTGCTGGCTCGCGAACCGGCCATCGGCGAGCGCGCAGCGCGGTTCGTGCGGCGTCATCGTTTTGCGGTTTCCGTCGCGGCTACAGCGATTCTCGCGCTTTTAATCGGTTTTGGGTTTGCTCTATGGCAAGCGCGGGAGGCGACGCTGGCGCGCAACCGTGCCCAACGAATCAACGAATTTCTGCAGGACATGCTCGGCGCTGCCGATCACAGCAGCCTCGGACGAAATGCGAAACTCGGCGACGTGCTGGATACCGCGAAGCGCAACGCCGAACACGTCCTCGCCGACGATCCCGCGACGCTCGGCGAAACCGAACTGACGCTCACGCGCGCCTACGACACGCTCGGCGATCTCGACAACGCGTTGCAAAGCGGAAATCTCGCGCTGTCGGTCGGCGAAAAATCCAAGCTGCCGTCGTTGACGCTCGAGGCGCAACTCGCACTCGCCAACGTTTATGTGAACCGCGGCGAATTCGACGCCGCCGAAAAAATACTCAAGGATGCGCGCGCGCAAGCCGAAACGAGCGGTACGCCGCGGCAACGCGGCGAAAGCGCGGGGCAATTCGGATTTCTCGAAGTGAAGCGCGACAATCTCGCATCGGCAGAACGATGGCTCAAGACATCGCTCGGCGAGCTTCCCGACGACGCGATGGAAACGCGCGCGGCCGCGATGAACGATTTGGCCGTCACGCAGGAATCGGAGGAGAAATTTCCGGCGGCGCTGAAGACGATCGATGCGTGCATCGACATGCTTCGCAATGCGTATCCGAACGGGCATCCCCTTTTGTCGCAGGCGATCGGCAATCTGGCCGGTTTGCTCGACGACGCGGGCGATCACGCCGCCGCTTCCGCAAAATTCGACGAAGCGTTGAAGATGAAAATCCACTTGCTCGGCGAGGATCATTTCAGCGTGATCGGCACGCTCAGCACCATGACGTGGCGCAGCGTCCAGCAGAAAGACACGGCGGCCGCGCTGAGCTACGGCTCGCGCGCCTGGGCTGGCGCGCAAAAGCTGTCGCCGGAAAATCCTGCGATCAGTTATGCCGCGATCACCTATGCCCAGGCGCTCATGCAAGCCGGACGCGCGGGCGACGCGCTGCCCATCGCTGAAGCGGCGCTGCGCCTTCGCAAAGCGAACCTGCCCGCGGACAACGCGTTCGTGATCAATACGGAAAGTGTGGTCGCACTCGCGACGGCGGAAGCGGGCGACATTGGCGGCGGAGAATCGCTGGCCCGGTCGGCGTATGAGCGATTAGCCGCGAAGTTGGGCGAGAAAAATCAGTTGGTCGTCACAGCCAAAGATCGCCTCGACCAGATCGACGCGCTGAGGAAAACCGCGCAACGCTGACGGCGACGCGATCGCGCATCGCCGTCTCGGATTTCTATGCTTCGGGTGGTGGCGCTGGCAACTCGTCGTCGATCGCCGCATCGGCATCCGTTTCCGCACCGCCGAGCATTTCCAGACGGACGACGCCGACGAGATTTTCTTCCTGCGGCAACCGTATCAACGTGACGCCCTGGGTATTGCGGCCGACGCGTGCGATTTCAGCGGCACGCGTTCGCACCAGTGTGCCCTGGTTCGAGATCAGCATCAGTTCATGCGCATCGTCGAGTTGTACCGCGCCCACCAGCGAACCGTTGCGGCCGGAACATTGAATCGCGATGACGCCCTGCGTGCCGCGGCCCTTGCGCGGATATTCGCTCAGCTCGGTGCGTTTGCCGAAACCGCGTTCTGTCGCCGTGAGGATATCGCCATCGCCTTCCGCGACGATCATCGATACCACGTGCGCCTTGTCGGTGAGGCGAATGCCGCGCACACCGTGCGCGACGCGTCCCATCGGCCGCACTTCGTCTTCCGCGAAACGCACGGCCTTGCCGTTGCTCGCGAACAGGAACACATCGCGCGAACCGTCGGTGATCGCCACGTTCACCAACCCATCATCTTCATCGAGGTCGATCGCGCGAATGCCGTTGGCACGCGGGCGCGAGTAGTCGCTGAGCGGCGTTTTCTTCACCGTGCCGTTGCGCGTGGCGAAGAACACATAGCGGTTGTCGGGAAACTCCCGCACGGGCAATAGCGCCTGGACTTTCTCATCGCCTTCCAGCGGCAGCAGATTCACGATCGGTTTGCCGCGCGAACCCGGACCGGCGTCGGGAATCTTGTGCACTTTCATCCAAAGCACGCGCCCCGTACTCGTGAACGCCAGCATTGTGTCGTGCGTGTTGGCAATCCATAATTTCTGGACGAAATCCTCTTCCTTGATCGCCGTCGCCATGCGGCCGCGGCCGCCGCGACGTTGCGCGCGATAAATGCTGACGGGCTGACGCTTCGCATAGCCTGCGTGCGACAGCGTGACGACGACATCTTCCGGCTCGATCAAATCGAGGATGTCGAGATCTTCCTGGCTGCGCTGGATCAGCGTGCGGCGTTCGTCGCCGAAATCCACTTTGAGCTCGAGGAGTTCGTCGCGAATCACTTTCAGCAGCTTGTCGGGATTTTCGAGAATCGAAATCAATTCCGCGATCACCACGAGCAACTCGCGATATTCGTCCGACAATTTTTCCTGTTCCAAACCGGTCAATCGGTTCAGACGCATCTCGAGAATTTCCTTGGCCTGCACCTCGGACAATCGATAGCCGTCGTCGAGCAATCCGAATTCGGGTTGCAAATCTTCCGGACGCGAAATGCCGCTGCCCGCCGCCGCAAGCAAGGCGCGCACCGCACCCGGTTCCCACGCACGCGACAGCAAACGCTCACGAGCGATTTGCGGCGTCTGCGACGTGCGGATGACCTCGATCATCTCGTCGATATTCGCCAGCGCAACGGTGAAGCCTTCGAGGATATGCGCGCGATCGCGCGCTTTGCGCAGATCGAAAATCGTGCGGCGCGTGACGACTTCGCGGCGATGCCGAACGAACGCTTCGAGCACTTCCTTCAGCTTTAGCAGTCGCGGCTGTCCGTCGACGAGCGCGACGGTGTTGATGCCGAACGTGACTTGCAGTTGCGTCTGCTGATACAGGTTGTTGAGCAGCACGTCGGCCATCGTGTCCTTGCGCACTTCGATGACGATGCGCATGCCGTCTTTGTCGGACTCGTCGCGCAAACCGTCCGGCGAAATGCCTTCGATCAGTTTTTCCTTGTGCAGCTCGGCGATCTTCTCGATCAGCCGCGCCTTGTTCACCTGATACGGCAGCTCGGTGACAATGATCGTCTCGCGGCCGTTGTCTTCGGTTTCGATCGTCGCCTTCGCGCGGACGAGGATACGGCCGCGGCCCGTGCGGTACGCTTCGAGAATTCCCGCCGCGCCATTGATGATGCCGCCGGTCGGGAAATCCGGACCGGGAATGTGCTGCATCAATACATCCAGTCCGATGGATGGATCGTCGATCAGCGCGATCGTCGCATCGATCACTTCGCTCAGATTGTGCGGCGGGATATTCGTCGCCATGCCGACGGCGATACCGGCCGAACCGTTGATCAAAAGATTCGGCACGCGCGCCGGCAGCGCACTGGGTTCCTGTTCTTTTTCGTCGTAGTTCGGGACAAAATCGACGGTTTCCTTGTCGATGTCGGCGAGCAGACTCGCAGCAAGACGTTGCAGGCGGCACTCGGTGTAGCGCATCGCCGCGGCGGCGTCGCCGTCGACCGATCCGAAGTTGCCCTGGCCGTCGATCAGCGGATAGCGCAGCGAGAAATCCTGCGCCATGCGCACGAGTGCGTCGTAGATCGATGAGTCGCCGTGCGGATGGTATTTACCCATCACGTCGCCGACGACGCGCGCGCATTTCACATAGGCGCGATTCCACACGTTGTTGTTTTCCTGCATGCCGTACAGCACGCGGCGATGCACGGGTTTGAGGCCATCGCGTACATCCGGCAGAGCGCGGCCGACGATCACGCTCATGGCGTAATCGAGGTAACTCTGCCGCATTTCGTCTTCGATATTGACGCGAATAATTTCTTTGGCCAGTTCCGCCATTCGATCTTCTTCCTGGTGATTTTCCGATGCGGATCGGCGCCGAGGATGGCGTTCCGCGAAGTCCCGTTTTAGCCGGTAAATTCTACCACATTGGGGTGTTCAAAGCCCTATAAAAAGGCGTCGTTTTTCAGTGATTTGCGGGCTGCGGATCTGGGTAGATCGCCATGACGGAAAACTAGCTTTCCGGTTGCTTTTTCGGATGCCGGTAAACCCAATAACGCGATGCGGTGTAGTTGACACCGAGACCCGCCAGCGATCCCGCGCCGACGGCGAGGATCAACCACTGCCTGTCGAGATTGAAAAAGTATACAAGCGCGGAATACGCCGCGAAATTGCAGGCGAAACCACCGCTCATGGCGAAGACATATTGCATCCATTCGATGAAAAGCGGATGCCGCCGCGGTCCGCGAAACGTGAAATGGCGATTGAAAATCCACGTCGCCGTCGCCGCGCACAAAAACGAAATGATGCGTCCGCTGTAACGATCCCAATGCAATCCCCAAACGAGCAACTGCAGCACGCCGGCGTCGACGATAAAGCCGACGAATCCGCCAATGCAGAATGTCAGCAACTGTTTCAGGCTGGATTTCTTCACGCGAACATCGACTGCATTTTTTCCGCCGTCGGCCGTTCGATCACGCCGCGTTCGGTAACGATGGCATCGACAAGATCGGCAGGCGTGACATCGAACACGGGATTCCATGCCGACGCTCCCTCGACGACGTGACGTTGTCCCGCAACACCGAACAATTCGTCCGGATCGCGCAATTCGATCTCGATAACCTCGCCGTTCGGCGTTGACATGTCGACGGTCGAGGCAGGTGCGACGACCATGAATTTCACGCCGTGATGTTTCGCGACGATTGCCAACTGATGCGTGCCGATCTTGTTGGCGGTATCTCCATTCGCCGCGATGCGGTCGGCGCCGACGATGACCCACTGGACCGCGCCGGATTTCATGAGATGCGCCGCTGCGGAATCGGCGATCAGCTTCGCGGGAATTCCATCGCGTACCAGTTCCCACATCGTCAGCCGCGCGCCTTGCAGCCACGGGCGAGTTTCGCCCGCGTATACATGTGCAATTTTTCCATCGGTCACGCCCGCGCGGATCACGCCGAGCGCGGTACCGTAACCGGCCGTGGCGAGCGAACCGGTATTGCAATGAGTCATCACGCCGCTGCCGGTCGCGATGAGATCGGCGCCGAGTCGCCCCATGCGGCGGTTCGCGGCGAGGTCGTCGTCCTGAATGGTTTGCGCCGCGGTTTCCAGCGCAGCGATGACATCGCCCGGTTTGCGCGCGAGCGTGCCGCGCATGCGCGCGAGCGCCCAAGCGAGATTCACCGCGGTGGGCCGTGCCGCATTCAATTTTTGCAGCGCGGGTTCGAGCGCTTCTGCCGAAAGCGGCTGATGTTCGGCAGCGATCCTGCGCGCTTCGAGCGCGACTCCCCAGGCGGCGGCGATGCCGATGGCCGGTGCGCCGCGGACGACAAGATCGCGAATGGCGGCGGCCACTTCATCGGCACTGCGGCACTCGATGAAGGTCTCCGTCGCAGGCAACTTGCGTTGATCGAGAAGCCGCAGCGTACCGCCGCGATAAGCAACCGCGCGAATCGTGTCGTGAATGTCCTGCCGGTCCATCGAGCGAT
>DATAVJ010000198.1:0-12854 GCA_036267795.1 Rudaea sp. | reverse complement strand
ACTTGCGAACTCAACCGCCTCCCTGGCGGATACAGCAGCGTGGTCCCACCCGTTCCCATCCCGAACACGGCAGTGAAACGCGCCCGCGCCGATGGTAGTGTGGCTTAAGCCATGCAAGAGTAGGTCACTGCCAGGGGCTTTATCCCAAAGCCTCCGATCTAACCGTCGGAGGCTTTTTTATTGCTGGACGTCAGACTGCTCGCAGCGTCACGACGAGCACATCGCGATACGCTGGTTTCGAAGGATCTTCCGGACTCACCGGCGTCACGCCATGGAACACGCGCTCGTCATCGACGAGCGCAGCATCGAGCGGATCGGTCAAGGTAAAACTTCCGAGTTGCGTTCCATCGGCGCTATGGATCGTTGTCGTGCCGCTTGCGATATTATTTCGCGCAACGAGAAGAACCAGTACGAAATCTACACCGTCGCGGTGCACGCCTTCCGGCGTCGGATATCCGGCCTGATCCGCTCGCGCCTCGATTCGAAACTGATGCACTTCAACGCGCGATCGCTGCGCGCCGGGCGACAGTTCGCCGAACACGAATCCGCAAAACTTCACGATGCGCCGCAGTACGTCGCTGTCGCCGACAGTATTCGTGATCGGCTCGAACCAGCGTTCGATGCCGCCCTGCAGTGTGTTGTACGTTTTGCTTTGAAAGTGCGGCTGGTGAGCTTCCCGTTCGATCGCGCCGTGGTGCGACATCGAAAACACGGCATGGCGCCGTCGCCGGTACGCGCCAAACTCGGCCAGATAGGTGTCGACGGCGAGGTCGTTCCAGCTGCTTACGAACGATTGCCATCCGGCATTTTGGCTGACATCGTCGAGCAACGTGTTCATCGCGGCGCTTTGCACAAACGCAAACCCGCGTTCCCGCAGCGCATCGACAGCGGAGATCACCGAATATGCTTGATTCGACATGGCGTCATCATATGGCAGAGGTGAAGGAGGCAGGGATTTCCCGTCGCCGCGAGCGCGAGCTACACTTTGTGCCGACTCGGGGAACGCGCATGACCATCGAAACCACCGATCTGGCTAAATTCTACCCCCTCGACCGATTGCGTCTGGAGAACCTGGAGCAGCTCGCGCGCGAGGCGAAAGCGGAAGAGGTTGCGCGCGATCACGTCCTGTTTCGCGCCGGCGACATGGACGAGCACACGATTTTCCTATTGAGCGGCCGGGTTCGCGGCGATTATCCCGACGGCAAGAAAAAAGACAGCGATGCCAGCACGCTGCAAGGACGCTATGCGCTCGGCGATCTGCAACCACGCCGTTTCACCGCGACGGTAACGTCGTTCACGGCGCAGATCATCAAGCTCGACCGCCGCTACATGGAAAAAATCCAGACATGGGATCAACTTTCGCGCGCCGAAAATTTCCGGCATTTCGATCCGACGCCTGATGCGAACCGCTGGGTGTTCCGTCTGCTGCAGTCGCGCGCATTGCATAAACTGCCGACGGGCAACATCGAACGCATGTTTCAGCGCTTCGAAGAAATCGGCGTGAAAAGCGGCGACGTGATCATTCGCGAAGGCGAAGAAGCCGACTATTACTACGCGATCAAGGAAGGTGCCGCGTCCGTGTCAAAGAGTCTCGAAACCGGGCATGCGATCGTGGCGTATCTGGTGCGCGGCGATACGTTCGGTGAGGACGCGCTGCTGGCCAACACCGTACGCAACGCCACCGTGACGATGATCAAGGACGGCAAATTGATGCGGCTGGCGAAGAAGGCGTTCGACGAAGTGATGAAACCGCCTGTGGTCGAATGGCTGACGCCGGGCATGGCGTCCATCATGGCGCGTCAAGGCGCGGTCGTGCTCGACGTGCGCATGCCGGAAGAACATGCGGAGCGCGCGATCAATGGTTCGCTAAATGCGCCGTTGTATACTTTGCGCGAGAACGTGTCGGATTTCGACCGCTCGAAAAAATACATCGTCTACTGCAACACCGGCGAACGCAGTGCTGCGGCGGCGTTTATTCTCAGCAAACTGGGATTCAACGTGTTCGCGCTGCACGGTGGATTGTCGGGAATGATCCGGCAACTGCAGAAACAGGGCTGATCAGCTCATCACGCTGTCGCCGATCAGGACGATATCCGCCGGCCGTTTCGCGAACAGCCCGACGCAGACGACGCCGGTGATCTGATTCAAGTCCGCTTCCAGCGCGACGGGATTGTCGATGTGCAGACCATGCACGTCGAGAATGATGTTGCCGTTGTCCGTGGTTACGTTGTCGCGCCAGATCGGATTGCCGCCGCGCTTGACGATCTCGCGGGCGACATAGCCGCGCGCCATCGGAATCACTTCGACCGGCAGCGGAAATTTGCCGAGAACATCGACGCGCTTGCTCGCATCGATCATGCAGACGAACGTCTTCGATGCCGCCGCGACGATTTTCTCGCGCGTCAGCGCCGCACCACCGCCCTTGATCAGGCATTTCTTCGAATCGCATTCGTCCGCACCGTCGACGTATATCGAGAGCGTGCCGACGCTATTCAGATCGACGACGCGAATCCCGCGTTCCTTCAACCGTGTCGTGCTCTGTTCCGAACTCGACACAGCCGATTCGATCAATCCGCGATTGCGGCCCAGTGCGTCGATGAAATAGGCGACAGTCGATCCCGTACCGACGCCGATCACGCTGCCTTCTTCGACGTAGGCCAACGCGCGCTCGGCGGCCAGACGTTTTTGTTCTTCGCGGTCGGCGCTCATTCGAGACTCAGAATGAAAGCCCAGTCCTTTTTGCTGACCGGCAGAACCGAAAGTCGGTTGCCGGGTCGCAGCAGGATCAGATCATGCAATTCGCGCTTCGTCTTCAATTCCGTCAACGTGATGTTGCGTTTGAATTTGCGCTTGTACTTCACTTCCACCATCGACCAGCGCGGTGCTTCCGGCTTGCTTTTCGGATCGTAGTAATCGCTTTTCCTGTCGAACTGCGACGGATCCTCATGCGCCGTCTTGCTCACTTCGGCGATGCCGACAATGCCGGGCACATCGCAGCTGGAGTGATAGAAGAAAACATAGTCACCGCGTTGCATCTCGCGCATGTAGTTGCGCGCCTGATAATTGCGCACGCCGCCCCACGGTTCGGTTTTGCGCTTGGCGAGATCGTCGATCGAAAACTCGTCCGGCTCGGTTTTCATCAACCAATAATTCATGCTTCAGTTTCCATTCTCGACGCTGCTTGACGAAGAAACTTGTCTCATTCGTTGCCCGTCCCTGTGCAGTCGATCAGTTCGCGATCCGTGGCGATGAAATCCATCGGCACGTCCCACGTATTCGGCGACATCGCGGCGACTTCCTGGAAATGGTAACCGATGCCGACGAGGATCGGTTGCGCGGGCCGCTGCGATTCGCGCAGAAACGCAAACGTGCGGTCGTAATAACCCGCGCCGGAGCCGAGCCGGTTGCCGCGCCGATCGAACCCGAGCAACGGGACAAGCACTACGTCCAAACCGGCGCCGTTCGTTGCGTTCGCGGAACTCGGTTCGGGAATGCCGTAGCGATTGGGTTGCAGTTCCTCGCCAAATTGCCACGTGGCGAACTTCAGCGATTTGTCCGATTGGAGAATGGGCAATTGATAACGTTGTTCGCGTGCACGCGTGCGTGCGTACACGAGATTCAACGGCACTTCGCCGCGCACCGCCCAATAGCCGGCGATGTTGATGTCAACGAGAAATTCCGGCAACTGTTCGAGGCTGCCGAGCACGCCTTGCGCCGCGTTGATTCTTTCGGCCGCGCCGAGCCGCTCGCGCGATTCGCGCAAGCGCGCGCGGAGTTGTTGCATATTGAGATCGGTCACGAGAACTCGCGCCGCGAAAAAGAAGTGGCGCCCTCCGCGATGCCGGTGCACACCGAACGACCTTGATCCCTAGGATCAGGTGGGGTAGCTCGCCGGTCTTTAGGCTTTCCGCTCTCGGCGGACTTGCACACGGACACTGGCACTGCTATCCCGGGGTCGTATATAGGAACAAGGCAATATGGTTGGATGCGCTATCGCACACCGCAGGGGACGCGCGTCTATTTTACCGAGGTCGCGAGTGCGCCATCAAGCTTATTCCGCAGCATCTGCAGATGTTGTGCCACTGTGCCCGACTCGGTTTCGGTGCGATTTTTCAGTTGCAGAAACTCATGCGCGATGTTCAGCGCCGTCAACACAGCGATGCGATCCACACCCTGTGCACGCGTCGCCGCACGCACTTCGCGCATTTTTGCGTCGAGATAAGTGGCCGCGGCCATCAGGCCCGGGCGTTCTTCCGGTGTGCAGCCGATCAGGAATTCACGGTCGAGAATGTTGACGGCAACAGCGTTGTCGCTCACGCGTTGTTCTCCAATGCACGCAGGCGCGCGATCATCGCTTCGACGCGCGATCGCGCCTGTTCGTTTTTCGCAAGCAGATTCGATCGTTCCGTCGAGAGCTGCTCCTGGCTCACGCGCAGGCTGCGATTCTCTTCGCTCAAGCGATGACACAGTTCGAGCAGCTTATCGAGCTGCCCGCTGATACTGTGCAGGTCGGTGAGATGCGGAGGGGTTTCGGACATAGGCTGACTATAGGGGGCGGTTCAGGGGTGGTCAACGAACGCGGCTCTGATCGGCAGTGTTACGCGGCTCGACGGCAGGTCGGCTGCGCTGGAATTCGCGGATAAAGGTGAAGCACACATCGGGCGGCAACGGCGGCGACAGCCAGTGTCCCTGAATGGCGTCGCAGCCGTGTTCGTGCAGATATTCGAGCTGTTCCAGCGTTTCCACGCCTTCGGCGATGACATTCAAATCCAGCGAGTGCGCCATCGTGATGATGGTCTTGGTGATCGCCTCGTCGTCCGGATCGGTGGTGATGTCGCCCACGAAACTGCGGTCGATTTTCAGCGTATCGATCGGCAGGCGTTTCAGATAACTCAGCGACGAATAGCCCGTGCCGAAATCGTCGATCGCGATGCTCACGCCGAGCGAATGCAGCCGGTCCAGCGTATGGATGGCCATTTCCGGATTGGCCATCAGCACGCTTTCGGTGAGTTCCAGTTCAAGCTGTTGCGGCTTCAGGTTGAATTCGGCGAGCACTTCGCACAAGCGTTGCGTCAGTTCGTCGCGCAGCAATTGCAGCGCGGACAGATTGACGGACATGCGGATGCCCGGCAGACCTTTTTCCTGCCATGCGAGGAGTTGTTCGCAGGCGCGGTACAGCACGAATTCGCCGATGCGCTCGATCAATCCCGCTTCTTCGGCGAGCGGTATGAAGACGCCCGGCGGCACTTCGCCGAATTCTTCGCTGTGCCAGCGCAGCAACGCTTCCACGCCGATGATGCGTCCGGCGTCGAGATCGAGCATCGGCTGATAAACGAGGCTCAACTCGGAACGCTCCAGCGCGAGCCGCAACCCGCCGAGCATGCCGGCACGTTGGCGCGCGACGGCGTCCATCGCCGGCGTGTACAGCATGTACATGTTGCGGCCGGCTTCTTTGGCCTGATACATCGCCGTGTCGGCATATTTCACCAAGTCCGTCGGCACCTGCGCGTGATCGGGGTAAAGACTGATGCCGATGGACGGCGAAATCACGACTTGCTGTCCGCTCTCCAGATCGAGCGGATCGGAAAATACATTCAGCAATTCCGCGGCGATTTTTTCCGATTCCTCCGCATGATGAATATCTTCGAGCACTACCGTGAACTCATCGCCGCCGAGTCGCGCCACCGTCGCACCGTCGCGAACACTGGCGCGCAGCCGTTCGCCGACCGCCTTGAGCACACGATCGCCAATCGCATGGCCCATCGAATCGTTGACGTGTTTAAAGCGATCCATATCGAGGAACAGCACCGCCACTTTGCGCGATGTGCGCCGCGCACGCATCACCGCGTGCGCCAACCGCTCGCCGAGCAACGCGCGGTTCGGCAAACCGGTCAGCGTGTCGTAGTTGGCGAGATAGCGCAGTTCCTGTTCGGCGCGTTTGCGCTCCGTGATGTCGTTGGTTACACCGACATAGTGCGTGCGCCGCCCGGCCGCATCGCGCACTTCGCTGATTTCGATCCAGCTCAGGAACTCTTCGCCGTTCTTGCGCCGCTGCCACAATTCGCCGTGCCAGTGGCCGCTGGCGAGGAACGACTGACGCATGCCGTTGTAATGCTCCTGCGTATGCTGGCCGGAATTGAGAATCGACGCCGGTTGCGTCAGCACATCGGTTTCCTGATATCCGAACATGCGAGTGAATGCGCGGTTCACCGCAACGAAGTTGAAATCGAGATCAGTCACGCTCACCGCCTCGTTCATGCTGTCGATCACTTCCGACGCGATGCGCCGCTCGCGCTCCGCCAGACGCGCCGCCGTCACGTCGCGCGCCGTGCCGCACACGCGCAAGGCTTTTCCGGACGCGTCGCGCTCGACCACCTTGCCGCGCGACAGCACCCAAATCCAGTGGTCGGATTCGTCGCGCACGCGATGTTCGATCTCGAAGAATTCCGAATCGCCCTGGATATGCGCGCTCACGGTTTTTTCGACAAACGGCAAATCGTCCGGATGCGTCGTGCGCTCGCGCCATTCCTCGAGCGTCATCGTGCGTTCGCTGCGCACGCCGGCTTGACGGTCGGTGCCGAGACGATGAATGAGCTTGCCGGGAACATCCCAGTCCCAGAATTCGTCGCCGGAACCCCACAGCGCCAGACGCAGACGATCCTCGCGCGCACGCAGTTCGCGGTGATACTCCAGTTCGCGTTCGCGGCGCTGGCGATAGGCAATCCACAGCCAGCCGATCAGCAGCAGGACGAGCACCGCGTAAAAAATCTTGAATCCCACCGATGCCCACCATGGCGGCACCACGCGCAAGACGACCGTCGTGCCGTCCTGATTCCAGATGCCGTTGGCGTTGCTGCCGCGAACGTCGAACTGATAATTGCCCGCGGGCAAATTGGTGTACGTCGCATTGTGGCGCGTGCCGCTGTCGATCCAGTCCGGATCGAATCCGCGCAGGCGATATGCAAACCGGTTTCGTTCCGGCGCCGTGTAGTCGAGTGCGGCGAAATCGAAACGCACCACGCGCTGCGATTGATCCATCTCCAATCCGGCCTCGGCGATCGAAACCGCGGGCGCGCTGCCGATCGCCACGCCGGTGACGACGACGGGAGGCAGATAGACGTCGTGCCGCAGCACGTCGGGACGAAACAGATTGATGCCGTGCAATCCGCCGAACGCCAGCTCGCCATCGCTGCGGCGATACGCCGAACCGCCGTTGAATTCCAAACCCTGCAATCCGTCACGCAATGCGAACGACATGAACGCGCCCATCGCGCGGTTGTAGGTGGCCAGTCCTTCGTTCGTGCTGATCCAGATGTTGTGATGCGCGTCTTCGAGAATGCCGAACACGGTGGCGCCGGGAAGTCCGTCGCTGATGGCGTAGTGATCGAAACGAAGTTTTTCCGCGCTCGGCACATCCACACGATCCATGCCGCTCTGCGTGCCGATCCAAAGCGTGCCGTCGCCGCTCTGATAGATCGTGCGAATGAGATTGTCGCCCAGCGATTGCTGATTGCCGGCCTCATTGCGATAGGTGCGCATGCGATGCCGCCGCGTGTCGTAAACGCTTAACCCATTAAGCGTACCGATCCAGACCCGGCCGCCGTCGTCTTCGAACAGCGAAAGAACGACATCATGAGCGAGGCTGTCTGCTTGCGCTGCATCGTGCCGGAATGTCTCCCAACGCGCCGGTTGATTGTTCGATGGCGGAAACCAATGCGATAGTCCTCCGCCGTACGTGCCGAACCACACACTGCCGTCGCTGGACACGATCACGGCGCGCGTATTGCCATCGGGCAGGCCATTGCCCTGTTTTGCATCGACGGCCACGGCGGTTGCTCGCCGCGCGGCCGGATCGAACAAATACGTGCCGCGATTCGTCGCCACCCACAATTTCCCTTCGCCGGCATTGGCCATCGCCATGAAGTGCCATTGCGGATCGCGATCCTGCGCGGATGCCGTCTTGAACACGTCGTCGAAATATTCGAACGCGTCGTGGTTGGGGTCGTAGCGCTTGAGGCCGTCGCCGTCGGTGCCCAACCAAAGCCGTCCGGTGGAATCTTCGAGGATCGAACGGATGTCGTTCGTCATCTGATTGCGCGCAGGCGACTGATCGACGATGTAGCGGAATTGCGCACCTTCGGGGTCCGTCGTCGCCACACCGGCGAGATCGCCGCCGACCCACAGCAGGCCCGAGCGGTCAATAAGAAGGTGAGTGACGTAGTCGTCCGGCAGCGAACCCGGCATGCCCATATCGTGATGCAGCGATTGCGCGGTTCCGTCGATCGGGTTGTAGACCGTGAGGCCCGCGCCGAATACGCCGAGCCACAACCGGCCGTGATTGTCCTGCACGATCGAGCGGACTTGCGCCACTCCGCGCGATTCCGACGAGGGCCAGATTTCGGTGACGCGACCCTGCTGTTTCTCGATGCGATACAGGCCGTTGTTCCCGCCGGCGTACACGGTGCCGTCGTTGCCGATCATTACCGACAACGCCGACGGCAGGTTCTGCGCATCGATCACTTGCGCCGAATCGCTGTGCGGAGCGAAGCGCAGAACGCCCGATGTCGTGGCGCACCACATCGTTCCATCGGCCGCCAGCGCGAAGCCTTCGACGAATGCGCTTGCGTCGGTTGAAAAATGGAATACCTCGCGGCGCTTGCCGCTGTCCGGATCCATGATCTCGATGCCGGCGCTCGTGCCGATCCACAAGCCGCGTCCGGCGTCGAACATCACCGAGCCGATGACATCGCGGCGCGACGACTGCGTAGCGCCGATCAGCGACGTGGACACCACTTTCCCGGTGGCCGGATCGATCGCCGCAATGCCGTGCGTGTTGGTGCCGACCCACAGGCGGTTATGCGAATCCTCGGCGATCGCCATGATCACGCTGTCCGGCAGCGACGCCGGATCGCTCGATGCGTGTTCGAAGCGTCGGTAAGCGTAGCCGTCGTACTGATGCAGGCCGCTTTCCGTGCCGATCCAGATGAAACCGGCGTGATCCTGGAAAATCGCATTTACGGAATGCGACGCCAGCCCTCGCTCGCTGTCGGCATCGTCGAAATAGTAGCGGCGTTCGCTGGCCTGCACCGAAACGGCAAGCAGCAGCAAAACAAGCCCCCACGCGGCAAGCCTTTTCCCCATAAAAAGCAGCGCAACTTTCGATGCGACCGTCGGTAAGAAAACAGAGTAGAGGGTGGATGATAGGGGTCGCGCAAGAGCACAGGCAACATATACCGTCCGGCGGGCTGCTAAAATGTGAAAATGAGCGAGATTCCCGCATCCGGCACCGCCAAAAGCGGCATCAGCCACGCCGAACTGGGCGAGGAACTGGCGCGTCTGCAGGTCGGCGTCGGCGCCAGCGACTTGCACGGTTCGTTGATCGGCTATCTGTGTGCGGGCGGGCGTACCGACGTACGGCACTGGCTGCAGGCCCTGGAAATCGATCGGCCGCCGACTACGGTGTCGCACGCGCCGCTCGATCGCATGTTCGCCGAATGCAGCGCCGCGCTCGACGATCCTGAACTGCGCTTCGAACCGTTGTTGCCCGACGCCGAGACGCCGATCGATACGCGCGCCGATGCGCTGGTCGACTGGTGCCGCGGTTTTCTCGGCGGCCTCGGCCTCGGCGGCGGATCGGGAACGAGCGTGTCCGACGACGCGTCGGAAATCCTGCGCGACCTCGGCACTATTGCCGGATCGCGTTTCGAATACGAGAATGCCGAGGAAGACGAAAGCGCCTTGGCCGAAGTGGTCGAATTCGTGCGTGTCGGCGTATTGTTGCTGCACGCCGAAATGGATGTGCCGCAACAGCGCGACGTCACTCTGCATTGACGACGGGGATGTATCCAGCATCAATGAAACCAGGCACCGACGATAGTCCGGCGCTCGAGATTCGCTCGAACGCCGATGTCATTGCCGAATCCCGACGCGCATGATCGAGCGTAAGGAATTCGCGCGTCGCCGTCGGCAATTGATGCGGATCATCGGCGACGACGCCATCTGCATCGTGCCCGCCGCTCCCGAGCGTTTGCGCAACAACGACAGCCACTATCCGTATCGCCAGGATAGCGATTTCCATTATCTCACCGGGTTTCCCGAACCCGACGCCGTGCTCGCGCTGATTCCCGGGCGCGCGCACGGCGAGACGATTCTCTTCTGCCGCGAGCGCGATCCGGAACGCGAAGCGTGGGACGGTCCCCGCGCCGGACCCGAAGGCGCCGTGAGCGACTACGGCGTCGACGATGCATTTCCCATCGGCGACATCGACGACATCCTGCCCGGCATGATCGAGGGCCGCAGCCGCGTCTACTACCACTTCGGCCGCGACACCGAATTCGACATCAAACTGATGGCGTGGGTGAACAGCGTCCGCGCACAGGTCAAGCGCGGCGCGGTCGCGCCGCACGAGTTCGTCGCGCTCGGCCACATCCTGCACGACTTGCGCCTCTACAAGACGCGCAACGAACTCCGCCTCATGCGCAAGGCAGCAAAGATCGCCGCGGGCGCGCACGTGCGCGCGATGCAACTCGTGCGGCCCGGCATGAACGAGCACGAGATCGAAGCCGAACTGCTGCACGAATTTCGCCGCAACGGTGCGGTGCCGAGCTACGAACCGATCGTCGGCGGCGGCAAGAACGGATGCGTGCTGCACTATCGCGCCAACAACGCCGTGTTGAACGACGGCGATCTGCTGTTGATCGACGCCGGTGCCGAATACGACTGCTACGCATCCGACATCACACGCACCTTCCCCATCAACGGAAAATTTTCCCCCGAGCAGCGCGCGCTTTATGACGTCGTTCTGAAAGCGCAAAACGCATCGATCAAGGAAGTGCGCGCGGGTAAACCGTTCGGCGCGTATCACGACGCGGCAGTGAAGGCGATCGTCGCCGGATTGATCAAGCTGGGATTGCTCAAGGGCAGCGTCGAAAAAAATATCCGCGAGCATGCGTATCGCCCGTTCTACATGCACAAAACCGGACACTGGCTGGGACTCGACGTGCATGACGTCGGCGATTACCGCGTCGATGGCGAATTCCGCGAACTCGAACCGAACATGGTCGTCACCGTCGAGCCCGGCATCTACATCGCGCCCGACGCGAAACATGTACCCGCAAAATGGCGCGGCATCGGCATCCGCATCGAAGACGACGTCGTCGTCACGCGCGGCGATCCCGAAGTGATCACGGCCGCCGTGCCGCGCGAAGCCGACGAAATCGAAGCGCTGATGGCCAAGGCACGCAAATAAACGCAACCGCCGTCATGCGCCGGATGCACCTATTGGGCTCGTCGCGCCTGTTGTTCGCGTCGATGCTCGGCATGTCGAGCGCCGTTCATGCCGCGACGACGCCCATCAAATTCGGCCTGTTCGGAAACGTGCACACTATCGTGCCGGGCAAACCGTTCACGAACGCCGTCGTGCTCATTTCCGACAAGAACGGCTGGGATGCGCGCGCCGAATCGCTGGCAGACGCGTTGGGCGACAGCGGCGTCATGGTGTTCGGCATCGACCTGCCGTACTACCTCGCGCAGATGGAATCGATCAACGACAAGTGTTCGTTTCCCGCCGGCCATTTCGAGGAAATGATCCACTGGATCCAGCGCGATCAAAAAGTACAAACGTATATTTATCCCATTTTGGTCGGCGACGGCGCGGGCGCCGGTTTCGCCTACGCGCTCGATGCGCAAGCGCCGCTCGGCACCTACGGCGGTTTGATCACGCTGGGATGGGACGCGTCGTTTCGTTATCCGAAGCCGATCTGCGCCGCGGACGCCGGCGCAATGACGATTCCGGACAATTCGAATCCGACTCAATTCCGCCTTGCGCCCGTGAAGAAATTGCCGAACCGCTGGATGCCGCAACCGTTTGCGCCGGGCGCGCGCACGGTCGGATTGATCGGCCGCATCGGCAAATTCGTCTTTCCGTCCGCGCAGTCCGACCGCACGCCGGGGGAAGCACTCGTCGCCACCGTGGCGAAAATCACTGCGCCGGCACAAAGCATCGTGTCGCTTCCGCAGGATGTCGCCGATCTGCCGCTCGTGGAAGTCGATGCGCACGGAACCTTCGCCAACCGCGTCGCCATCATCCTCACCGGCGACGGCGGATGGGCAGGGCTCGACGTCGCGGTTGCCGATCAGTTGTCAAAACGCGGCATCGAAGTCGTGGGCCTGAACACGCTGAAATTTTTCTGGCAAACGCGCAAACCCGAAGACGCGGCCGACGCCGTCACGCGCATCATCGGTCACTACGGCGTGAAACACCCGCAAGCCGATTTCGTCGTCGTCGGCTATTCGTTCGGCGCGGCGCTATCGCCTGTCGTGATCAATCGTCTACCCGCCGCCGCGCAATCGCACCTCGCTGCGCAAGTGTTGATCTCACCCGATCCTGAAGCCGTGTTCGAAATCCATGTCGGCGATTGGTTCGGTTCCACGCACCACGAAGGCGCCATCCCGATCACTCCGGAAATCGACAAAACCAAAGTTCCCGTCATCTGCGTCAACGGCGCGGACGAAGGCACCGACGCGTTCTGTCCCAAGATCGCCGGCAAGCCGATGGTGAAATTGCTCACGTTGCCCGGCGCGCATCACTACAACGGTGATTACGACAAATTGGGCGCGAGCATCGTGGCGAGTTTGCCGGCGAAGAAGCCTGGCGCGGTGCGTTAACTCAAGTGATCCGTGGTCTTCACGTCAACGCGACTTTGTCCGCGTACCGTCCGTAAGGTGTCGACTTAGCTTCCTTTTTCTTGAGTAATCTCCATGCCCTTTGACGAGTGGGGAGTCGAAGGCGCATGCACAAGGGAAAGTGCGGATTCAGTTCATCCGATTTCGATGTAAACAAAGCCGGCAAGGTT
>DATAVJ010000197.1:0-3356 GCA_036267795.1 Rudaea sp. | reverse complement strand
AGCGGCGCGCAAATTCCCATCGAGACGTCCGAACCGGACTGGATGCTGGTCAGGATCTGTTGCTCCGTTCGCGTGAGCAGGCGCACGTTGACGAACGGAAACTCCAGCCGGAACAGCCGCACGAGGTCGATCAAAACGTAGTAAGTAATGTATTGACTCGCGGCAATGAGCAAATCCTGTTGCCGACGGCCGGGCTCGAAAAGTTGCGTCAGTGCCTGTGCTTCTTCCAGGAATTGCGCGGCCTTGCGCAGGAACATCCCGCCCGCCGGCGTGAGTGTGACCAATCCGCGACGCCGCATTTCCTTCTCATAAAGTTGCACACCCACTTTGTCTTCGAGAGCGACAAGCCGGTTTCGCAGCCCCTCGGTAGAAAGATTGAGCATGCGCGCCGCCGCGCTGAGACTTCCGGATTCCGCGAGTTGGACGAAAGCGCCTACTTGTTCTATCGAGATGGATGGGATTAGCCGAGACATGGTGTGTTTCGAATCCGGCTACCACGCCGCAAAACACGACTCGACGGCCATCATGTGCGTGCAATTGCGGATCATGGCCGACACTCCTCGTTGATAACCGGACAAGCGGCGCGTACGGCATCGACGACCATTCGAGAATCGACCACCGTTGCGAATTCGCCGTGCAAGTCGCAGAGCGCGATGGCATGGATGTCTTCCGCGGCGTAGCAGATTCCATCCGGCCCGACACGGTCGAACGTGGCGGTCGCATCGGAAACCACCCAGGCGGCAAAACCCAGGTTCTGCGCCATCCGCGCGGTCGTGGAGACGCAATGGTTGGTCGTCAATCCGGCTATCACCACGTTGTCCTGGCCATGCCGCCGCAAGTGCGCTTCCAATGATGTGCCGATGAAACAACTATTGACGCGTTTCTCGACCACCATCTCGCCGGATATCGGAGCGGCGGCGGCCTTGAAATCGTTGCCGGATTGTCCCGGCCGCAACGGCGAACCAGGATCGACCGACATGTGTCTGGCGTGGATCACCGGACGTTTGCTCGCGCGCCACGCGTCCAGAAGTTCGACGATCCGTTGTTCCATATGCGGATTGTTCCGTCTGCCCCAGAACGGTTCGTCGAATCCCTTTTGTACGTCGATGATCAGCAAGACAGCATTGGATGCGACTGTCCGCATTCTCGTTTCCTGTATGTTGTTGATGGACAGATGACGACGGCAGCGAAAAAACTACACGTGCACTGCGTACACTCCAAAACGGCGATTCCCGATATCGGCTGGATCGATATCGGTTTTGATTGATATCGGCGATATCCGCGTGAACCATAGCCGGCGAACACCATGAAGGCGGAACTCGAGCTGCGGCACCTGCGTGTCTTTCTAACGGTCGTCGAAACCGGTACGCACACGCGCGCGGCGCGATCCCTCGGCATCTCCCAATCGACAGTGTCCGAAACACTGACCGCACTGGAACGCACGCTCGGCACTCCGCTATTTCGCAAAGCCGCGAAAGGTCCGATGCTGACGCCGTCGGGCGAAGCGCTGCTTCCCTACGCCAAGCGCACGCTCGCGTTGACGAGCGAACTCATGACGGAGCTATCGAAAGTTTCCAAAAACGTGACGTCGACGCTCGTGGTGGCGGCGGTCGAATCGCTCGGCACTTACGTGCTTCCGCCGCGGCTCGCCACGCTGCGCGAGCGCTGGCCCAACGTCCGCATCGAAGTGATCACTGCCATATGCGCTGAAATCCACGAAAGCGTTGCCGCAGGCAAAAGCGATCTCGGTCTGGTGTTGGAAGGCGATTGCGGAGTCGAAGACGAATCGATACTGGCGAAGGCGCGTCTCGTGATCTTCGCATCGCCAAAACATCCTCTCGCGAAACGCCGCGCGTCGCCGGATCAATTGAGCGGTTGCGATTTTTACACGAGCGACACGGCCGGCAACTATCATCAAGTGCTGCGGCAATATTTCGACGCTGCGCAGATTCCGCTGCCGAGAATGCAAGCGCTCGGCACCATCGAAGGCATGAAGCGAGGAATTCTGGCCGGCGGCACCGCGCTTGGATTGTTGCCGGCGCATGCGGTGAGTCAAGAGTTGTCGGAAGGTATTTTCGCCGAGGTCCGCGTCAACCCGCCGCTGCAGGGAGTGGTATTGCGAGCGGTGCTGTCTCCTGCAAGCGCCGATTCGCCGCTTGCCGCCGATCTCATTCAAATGTTGCGGGGTACGCCGCTCGGCGGATATCCCGCACACGATTCTCCGCACCCATCGGCGTAGCGAACGATCGCCGTCTCGTGTTTGTTTTTTGCGCGGCGCCGGATCCAGCCGGCGATCGCATCGTATTCGCGCGGTGCGATGGCGATCGGCATGCGTCGGCCTTCGGCTGCCAGAACCGCTTCGGCCGCGAGATAGCCGGAACGCGCCGCGCTTTCCATCGAGCTGGGCAATTGCGTGAACGTCCAGTCGCCGGCGAGGAATATGTTTGACGACGACGTTGTCGTTCGCGGTCGCTTGCACTCCGTCCCGGGATGCGGACAAGGAATCGCCATCGGGATGTGATGCACGTCGGCGTGCAGCAATCGTGCGGCGCGCACGGCCGGCACGAACGACGCGAGTTCGTCGAGCGTTCGCGCGACGATCGTCTTCTCCGTCATGTGCGCGGCGCGATGGCTGTAGATGATGTTGCTGGCGATCAGCGACGGTTTTTCGTGCGACGCGGGACGGATATTGCTCACGTCGTAGAAATCGTAATTGAGCCGCATCGGCGACCACATCAGCGACCAGAATCGCTCGCGCGTGATCTTGCGGTCGAACCACAGGTACACACTCTTATACGGACTCGGCCGGAATGCGCGCGTGGCGGCGAGCGTCGCGTCGAGCGCGCCGAGTTCCGCCGGCGGCACCGCGTACACGACGTGACGCGCCGCGAAGCGCCGGCCGTCGGCGGTCTTGACCACGTGCGCGCCGCCTTCGCGTTCGGCACGCACGACGCGTGCGTGCGTGACCACGCGTCCGCCGAGCGCTTCGATCGCGCGCAGCGCGGGCATTGCATACAGATCGCTCAACCCGATCTGTGCGAAGCCGAAATGGAATCCGCGATGCGCGCTGATTTGCGCGTGGACGCGCAGCAGCGCCGCAGCCGAGCAGCGTTCGAGCGGTACGTTCAGCGTCGTCATCGCGGCCAGACGCCAGAACCAGTCGATCATGTTCGTCGTCGCGCCGCATGCGGTCAGAAATTGCAGCGCATCGACGCGATCGAGCTGCGCCAGTTGTTCGTCGCCGAACTGCAACGCACGCAGCGTCGCACGCGAGTTCGACGCGAGATCGCTCAGGCTCAATCCGGGCGCACGCAATAACGACGGAAACAGACTCAGCGGTGGTGGCAGCGGCAGAT
>DATAVJ010000196.1:0-8673 GCA_036267795.1 Rudaea sp. | reverse complement strand
GAAGCGCTGGCGAAATACAGGATCAATCCGGGCAACGTGGGGTTCGGCAAAAAGAGAGATACGCAATTCTCGACGATCATCGATTTCGCGTTGCGCTACGGTAAGCCGGTGCGCATCGGTGCGAATTGGGGATCGCTCGATCAATCGATGGTTGCAGCCTTGATGGACGAAAATAACGGCCGCGCCGATCCATGGGATGCGGCGCGCGTGGCGCGCGAAGCGCTCATCCGATCCGCCTTGGACTCCGCTGCACGTGCAGAAGAATTAGGATTAGGTTCCGACCGTATCTTGTTGTCCTGCAAGGTGTCCGGAGTGCAGGAATTACTCGCCGTCTACCGCGATCTGGCGCGCCGCTGCGAATACGCCTTGCACTTGGGTTTGACGGAAGCGGGCATGGGCAGCAAAGGCATCGTCGCGTCCAGTGCGGCACTCGCGGTGTTGTTGCAGGAAGGCATCGGCGACACGATCCGTATTTCGCTGACGCCCGAACCCAACGAATCGCGGACGCGCGAAGTGATCGTCGCACAGGAGTTGCTGCAGACGATGGGCTTGCGCGCGTTCACTCCCTTGGTGACTGCCTGTCCCGGCTGCGGACGGACGACGTCGGTGCTATTTCAGGAACTGGCCAAGACCGTGCAGGAACGCGTTCGCGAAAAGATGCCGGAGTGGCGCATCAAATATGACGGCGTGGAAAGCCTCACGCTCGCCGTCATGGGATGCATCGTCAACGGACCGGGAGAATCCAAACACGCGAATATCGGAATCTCGTTGCCGGGCACCGGTGAAGCGCCGGCCGCGCCGGTGTTCGTCGATGGCGTGAAGACAGCGACGCTGCGCGGCGAAAACATCGCGCAGGATTTCGTTCGGCTGATCGAAGAGTACGTCGCCAGGAAGTACAAATCGCGGCAACCTGAAGTCGATTGAACACGCGACGGCGAACGCTGCCGTCGCGCGCGTCGTTCAATTCGTGCAGGTCAATCCGTCGATGTCGATGATCTTGGTCAACTGCAACGTGCCGCTGCCGTATCCGGCAACGCTCGAGTTCCACGCCACCGACCCGTGCGTGCAGTCCGTAAACGTGAAGGTGAGCGTTCCCCACGGCGTTTTCGTCAGGTCGGTCGTATTGAAGTTCGGAGGAAACTTCGCGCCGTTGAGGATTTGCGCGGGAATCGTCGTCGTATTGCTGGCCGGGTCGTACGTTCCCTCGGCATCGATCCATACTTCCTGATTGCCGTCGGGATTGTAGACGTACCAGTACGCCACGAAGAGGTTCGGCGGATACGTCTGAATAAAGAATCCATGTCCGCCTTCGCCGGCGTTGTACCACGGTCCGCTGATCGTGTTCTTGATGGTGAATCCCGCCGACGCGACCGCATTCACGGTGATGTTGCCGACCATGCCCATGCTTTGGTGGTCGTCGCAGTGATAGGCGACGACGCCCGGTGTATTGAAGGTTACCAACGCCGTCCAGTTGCCGGCGGACGGTGTTCCATCGCCGCCGCTGCCGTCGCAGCCGTTCGCGCAGCGGAACGAATTGTTGTCCGCATGGACGTTGTGCGCGGCACCGCCGAGTCCGTGAAACGTGACGGTGTCTCCGGCGTTGATGGTCAGATTGGAAGGGCTGAACGCCAGCACGGCGGTCGTATAGGTCCCACCATAGCCGTCGCCGTAGGAAGACGTGCCGCCGACGGACACATCCCAGTTTTTGGCGAAACACACGCCGCTGCCGAGCAGAAGCAACGGCATCGACAGGAAAGCGTAAAACAGCGAATGCGAGCGCATGAGCGTATCCTCTGACAACACAAATATCTGATGTTTCATCGAGCCCAAGTTCCGCAACGGCGCACGGCATACGAGCGCGCTGCGATGTTGAGATGATCGCGTAATTGACGCCGCACTTTCAGTGCATTTAGATACGTGACCTTCGTTAGAGGTGTGGGAGAACAATGAACGATGCTGGCGAATTCGTCGTCGCGATTCCGGCGCGGTTCGGTTCGCAACGCCTGCCCGGGAAGCCGTTGTTGCCGATCGGCGGGGAGCCGATGGTGCTGCATGTCGCACGCCGTGCGCTTGCCGCCGGCGCGCGCGAAGTCGTCGTAGCAACGGATGACGACCGTATCGTCGCTGCTCTGCACGGCTCCGGCGTGCGCGCCGTGATGACGCGAGCGGATCATGCGTCCGGCAGCGACCGGCTCGCCGAATGCGCCCGTCTATGCGAATGGAGCGACGAAACAGTAGTGGTCAACCTGCAAGGCGACGAGCCGCTGGCGCCCGCATCGGGTATTCGCGCAGTCGCGTCTGCGTTGACGCAATCCGGCGCGCCGATGGCGACGCTCGCGACGCCGCTGTCGAGCGCTGAGGAATTCCTGAATCCGAATTGCGTGAAGGTCGTTGTCGGACAAGGCGGGCTGGCGCTTTATTTCAGCCGCGCGCCGATTCCGTGGCCGCGGGACGCGCTCGCGACTTCGGCGTCGACGGCGTTGCCTGCCGGTCCACCGTTTCTGCGTCACATCGGAATTTACGCGTATCGCGCGAAGTTCTTGCAGACGTTCACCGCGCTTGCGCCGACGCCGCTGGAGAAAACCGAATCGCTCGAACAGTTGCGCGCGCTGGAACATGGTTATGCGATCGCTGTGCGCGTCGCTCCCGAACCGTTTCCGCCGGGCGTCGATACGCCGGAAGACCTTGCGCGCGTGCAGGCGACCGTCTCGGCACCATCGTGAAAAACTTGCTCTTGCGACAACAGGATATCGCATAATGCGCATACCGATTCTCAAGGTATGGACAGCATGAACGCACGCGTGCGGGCGCCGGAATGGCCTGCGTCGCTCGAGTGGGCGAACACCGATCAGCCGCCTTCGCTGCAGGCGCTGCGCGGCCGCGTCGTGCTGATGCATTTCTGGACGTTCGATTGCGTCAATTGCGTGAACGTGTTGCCCGATCTTCGTTATCTGGAAAACAAATATCACGATGGCTTGAGCGTCGTCGGCGTGCACGCGCCGAAATACGAATACCAGCGTCAACGCGCGTCAGTATTGAAAGCGGTCAACCGCAACCATATCCGTCATGCGGTGGCGAACGACGCGAATTTCGAAATGTGGCAGGCGTACGGCGTGCAGTCGTGGCCCACAGTGGCCTTGATCGATGCCGAAGGCCAGCTCGCCGCATTGCTGCCGGGCGAGGGCAGGCGCCAGGAAACCGATGCGCTGGTCGGACAATTGCTCGACGAAGCCGCGTCGAAAGATCAGCGCGTTTACGAGTCGCCGATTCAGGCCGGCCGATTGGAACCGAAATTGCCGCTGCTGTTTCCGCGCAAACTGCTCGCGACGGAAACCAGTTTGTGGATCGCCGACAGCGGCCACAATCGCGTACTCGAATGCAATCACGAGGGCCGCATCCTGCGTCAATTCGGTTCCGGCAATCCCGGTTATTGGGACGGCCGCAATCAGGATGCCGGCTTCACCGAGCCGCAGGGGCTGGCGATCGTCAAGGATTGGCTGTACGTGGCGGACACCGGCAATCATGCGATTCGTCGCATTCGCCTGCTCAGCGGCGATGTGGAAACCGCCGCAGGCACGGGTGTGCTCGGCTACGACCTCCCGAATGATGATATCGAGCCAACGAAAGTCGCGATGTCCGCGCCGACCGCCGTCACCGGTACGGGGGAAAAAGTATACTTTGTCGTATCCGGACAGAATCAGCTCTGGCAACTCGACCTTATCAAGAATCGCCTGAGCGTCCTCGCCGGCAACGGTCAGCTCGGACTGGCCGATGGCGATGGCTTCGCGGCGAGCTTCGCGCAACCCGCCGGCATAAGCCTGATCGGGCAGCAACTGGTGATCTGCGATTCGGCGTCTTCGTCGCTGCGCGTCGTGCGTCTGCTCGACAATCGCGTCAACACCCTCATCGGCGCTGGCTTGTACGAATCCGGCGATGTCGCGGGCAAACGCGACGTCGCGCGCCTGCAGCATCCGCTGGACGTCTGCACCGATCCGCGCGGATTGATCTTCGTGGCCGACAGCTACAACGGAAAGATCAAGGCGCTGAACATGCGCACCGGAGAATTGCGCGCGCTCAATCTTCCGTACCGGTTGAGCGAGCCGTCCGGCTTGTCCCTCGCCAACAGCGCGTTGTGGATCGCGAACACCAATGCGCACGAGATCGTCCGCGTGGATTTGAAAACCGGACAGATCCGGCGGCTGACGATCGGCGAATAGTAAAGCGTGATCGGTCCGGAACAATCCAAGACGTTCGACGGAAAGGAATTCGTCCGTACGCTGACAACGTCACCCGGTGTCTATCGGATGCTGAGCGCCGGCGGCGAAATGCTGTACGTCGGCAAAGCCGGAAATCTGAAGAAACGCGTCGGCAGTTATTTTTTGAAACCGCGCATGGAGCCGCGCATCGCGGCAATGGTGTCGCAGATTGCGTCGATCGAAGTGACGCTGACGCGAACGGAAGCCGAAGCGCTGCTGCTCGAATCGCAACTGATCAAAAGCCTCAAGCCGCGCTACAACATTCTTCTGCGCGACGACAAAAGTTTTCCCTATATTTTCCTCTCCTCCGGCGAAGACTATCCGCGCATGGCGTTCCATCGCGGCGCGAAATCGGCAAAAGGTGAATATTTCGGACCTTATCCGAGTGCATACGCGGTGCGGCATAGCCTGGATCTGATGCAGAAACTGTTTCTCGTCCGCCAATGCGAAGACAGTTATTTCCGCAACCGCTCGCGACCGTGTCTGCAATATCAGATCAAACGCTGCAGCGCGCCGTGCGTCAATCTCATCGCGCCGGCCGACTATCAAGACAGCGTCCGCCACGCCGCCATGTTCCTGCAGGGCCGCAGCAGTGTCGTCATCGACGAGCTGGGTTCGCACATGGAAGCGGCGAGCCGGTCGCTCGATTTCGAAAAGGCCGCAGCCGTCCGCGACCAGATCGCAAATCTGAAACGCCTGCACGCGCAAAGTTACGTGCAAGGCGCGAGTACCGATCTGGATGTGCTCGCGTGCCGGATCGAATCGGGCCTGGCCTGCGTATCGGTACTTTATTTCCGCAACGGCGTGAGCCTGGGATCGCGGGATTTCTTTCCGCGGCTGCCGACCGAAGCGACGCCGGCTGTCGTACTTTCGTCTTTTATCGCGCAATATTATTTGGACAAACCTGTTCCGCGCGAATTGATCGTCAGCGAACATCCCGACGAGTGCGAACTGCTGATGGCGATGTTGTCCGCGCAATCCGGACACACGGTCGAGATCAAGGCGAACGTACGCACCGAGCGCGCGCGATTCGTGGAACTGGCAACCAAAAATGCGCAGGCCGCGCTCGCCGCCCGGCTGGCCAGCAATCAGACGATGCGCGAACGCTTCGAGGCGCTGCGCGATTTGCTCGAACTCGGCGAAACGCCGCAACGATTGGAATGTTTCGACATCAGCCACACATTGGGCGAAGCGACGGTTGCGTCGTGCGTCGTCTACGGTCCGGAAGGCGCGGAGAAATCGCAATATCGCCGCTTCAACATAACCGGCATAGAACCCGGTGACGACTACGGCGCCATGCATCAGGCGCTCGAACGCCGCTATCGGCGCATTCAGGCGGGAGAGGGCGTGCTGCCGGATATTCTGTTGATCGACGGCGGCAAAGGCCAGGTATCGCAAGCGCTGCAAGTGCTGGCGGATCTCGGCGTGAGCGGCGTCCTCGTTGTCGGTGTGGCGAAGGGTGCAGAACGCCGTGCCGGCCATGAAACGCTGATTCGCGGCGACAACGGCAAGACACTTTGGCCGGGCCCCGAATCGCTGGCGCTGCATCTCGTGCAAAGCGTCCGCGACGAAGCCCATCGCTTCGCGATCACCGGACATCGCAACCGCCGCGAAAAAGCGCGCGAGAAGAGTCGGCTCGAGGAAATCACCGGCGTGGGCGCGAAACGCCGCGGCGCGCTGCTAAAGCATTTTGGCGGCATTGCCGGCGTCGCCTCGGCCGGCATCGAGGAAATCGCGAAAGTCAAAGGCGTCAGTCGGGAGCTCGCAACCAAAATCTACGGAGCTTTTCACGGATGATGCTGTCAGACTGCGATCGACCACGTTCGCCGAAACCATGCGACTGACTCTACCCACCATTCTCACGCTGTTTCGCATCGCGCTGCTGCCGGTGATGGTGGTCGTCTTCTATTCGCCGTTTCAGGGAGCGAACATCGCGGCCTCCGGTATCTTCATCGCCGCAGCGCTCACCGATTGGTTGGACGGATGGATCGCACGCCGCTTCGGCATGACGAGCACATTCGGCGAATTTCTCGATCCTGTCGCCGACAAGCTGATGGTAGCGGTGACGTTATTTCTTCTCGTGCAGGACAACCCGACGATTCCTCTCGCGGTGATATCCGCGATCATCGTGGGGCGCGAGATCACGATTTCGGCGCTGCGCGAATGGATGGCGGAAATCGGCGAGCGTACGCGTGTGCGTGTGGCAGGGATCGGCAAGATCAAGACGATATCGCAATTGGTCGCGTTGGTGGTGCTGCTGTATCAGAAAGATCTCGACGGCTTCGGATTGTTCCACGTCGGCGAAGTGCTGCTGGGACTCGCTGCGGCGCTGACGATATGGTCCGGCGTGGTTTACGTCCGCGCCGCGTGGCCCGTGCTGCGCGCCGAACGCTGACGCGGGTTGCCATACGCGAATCAACCCGTATAATGCGCGGTCTCGCGCGGGAATAGCTCAGTTGGTAGAGCACGACCTTGCCAAGGTCGGGGTCGCGAGTTCGAGTCTCGTTTCCCGCTCCAGTATTTGTGCGTCCATCCCAGGACGCGAAGATCAAAAAGCGGCCATCCGTGGCTGCACTTTTCAAATAGGAGCAAAACCTCGGGCAATCCGAGGTTTTGTTTTTTAGGGCAGGCCTCGGTAAGCTTGCCGCGATTTCATCGGATGGCCAGGTGGCAGAATGGTCATGCAGCGGCCTGCAAAGCCGCGTACGCCGGTTCGATTCCGACCCTGGCCTCCATTCGATGATTGTATTTGTGCGATCGTCCCTGATCGCTAGGATCAAAAAGCGGCCATCCTTGGCCACACTCTTCATCAAGAGCAGGCCCGGGTGGCGAAATCGGTAGACGCAGCGGACTTAAAATCCGCCGAACCCTAATAGGTTCATGCCGGTTCGATTCCGGCTCCGGGCACCAAGCTCCCTTCCGCGACACTCCGTACAAGTCCACGCCAACGCCATGAAACAAAGGTGCAACGCTAGTATTCGGTGCGCAGCAGTCCGCGCTCGTCCGCTTGCATCCGGTGACCGATAGGGGTACTTTAGGGGTAGGCAATTTTGCCTTAGGGGTAATTTCCAGGTTCGGTTCCGATGCCAAGATCGGCTCGTCCATTGACCGAAACTCAGGTGCGCAACGCCAAGCCGCGCGAGAAGGCCTACAAGCTGTTCGACGGCGCCGGCCTGTTCTTGGAGGTGCCAACAGCTGGCAATCGCCGGTGGCGTTTCAAGTACCGTTTCGATGGCAAAGAAAAGCTGCTCGCCTTCGGCGTGTATCCGGACGTGTCGCTTTCTGAAGCGCGCGAGCGGCGCGACGATGCACGCAAGCTGGTGCGCAACGGACGGGATCCAAGCGAAGTCCGACGCGAGCTGAAGGCCGCAGGCGAGGGCGGTGATCGCTCATCGTTTCGCGCCGTCGCCGAAGAATGGCTGAGCAAGAAGCAGGGCACGTGGACTCCCTATCATCTTGGCAATGTTCGCAGCTCGCTGGAGCGCGACGTCTATCCATCGATTGGCGACAAATCGATAAAAACGATTCAACCCACGCAGATGCTCTCGATCATCAAGGCAGTGGAGACGCGTGGCGCGCTCGACGTAGCAGCGCGTGTCGTTCAACGATGTTCGAACATCTTCCGGCATGGCGTGATGACAGGCCGTTGTACGAGCAATCCTGCGGCTGAGCTGCGCGGGGTCGTAACCCAACGCAAAGTCACGCATCGCGCAGCCATCTCTCGCGCGGAAATTCCAGAGTTCTTAACCAAGCTGGAGAACTACGACGGCCGTCCGGAAACGCGCATCGGTCTCCGGCTTCTGATGCTGACCTTCGTACGCACGAACGAACTGCGCGGCGCGCGTTGGTCTGAGATCGGCTTCGATAAAGCCGAGTGGCGCATTCCCGCCGAGCGAATGAAGATGCACCTCGAGCACATCGTTCCATTGGCGAAGCAATCGGTCACAGCGCTGCTCGAACTGCAGAAGTTCACCGGTTACTCGGAGCTGATGTTTCCCGGCGCCGATGGCATCAAACCGATCAGCGAAAACACGATGCTATACGCGCTCTACCGCATGGGCTATCACGGCCGCGCGACCGGCCACGGATTCCGCGCGCTCGCGAGTACGTGTCTCAATGAGCTCGGATGGAAAGGCGAAGTGATTGAGCGACAGCTCGCACACGCCGAGCGAAACAAAGTCCGCGCCGCTTACAACCGCGCGCAGTACCTCGCCGAACGCCGGCAGATGATGCAGGCGTGGGCAGATTTCATTGATGCGCAGCGCACTGGAAAGGTCGTTGCGTTGAAGAGAAAGAATTCCGGATAGCGCCGGAGTAAGCGTCCCGCACCGGTGATAGCGCACCGGTGCGGGACTAACCATAAACGTACTTGGAGCACGAAAATGGCTGAAGAAAATGTAACACGCGAACCTTCGGT
>DATAVJ010000195.1:0-10029 GCA_036267795.1 Rudaea sp. | reverse complement strand
CTCGAAAACGGAATCGAAACCGGTTGATTTGTTGTCGTACGGATTCTTGTCGCCGCTCGCATACGCAACCGACAGGCGCGGGCGAATCCAGTCGAAATCCATCGATGCTTCCGCCGCTGCGAAGCCGGCGCGAACCTGATCGGATTTCTGGACGAACAGGCTGTGATCCTGATGGCCGAACACGCCGTACAACGATGCGGTGAGATTGACGCGGCCGATGTGACCGTCGCCGTTGTAGCCGAGGTACGCCACATCGAAACGGCGCAACTGTTCCAGACCGGCAGCGGCGGGGCGTTCGAGAAATCCGTCGGAATCGTAGAATTTGGTGTCGCGGTTGTGATCGAGCAGGATGATTCCCTGCGACGTGAAACCCTGTATCGGCAAGTCTTGCCGATAGACGTTGAATATAACGATGTCTTCGTGGCGCGGCGCTTTCGTCACGTCGTTCAAGCCGGAGTTTAGGTCTTTTTCCAGCGGCCGGAAGTAGGCGAGGTTGTACTGCCAGCGGTTGTTGTCGCGGTTGCCGAAGAAGCGCACGCCGGGCTCGCTGTCCTGAAACAGGAAACCGCGGAAATCGCTCGAGAACGGCTGGATGCCGATGCGCACTTCGTCGAAGTCGAAACGTTCGTCGAGCGTGCGAAGGTCCTTCAGGAAGAACAATTCCTGCACGCCGAGGAATCCGTCGTCGCGGTTTTCGCCGAGACGCGGATCGATCTGCGTGGCGCGCACCTGTTGCACGTCGATGCGGTTGTAGTTCAGCGCGAGCGTCGCTTTGAATTCGTATTCGGGCGGTTTGAACGTGGTATCGCCTTTGTAGTAGTCGGCGCTCGCGATGATCGTCTGGTTGAAGACGACTTGATCGATGCGCCCGAGCACATTGTTCTGCCCCGGTTCCGACGGCGATTGCGGACCCACCGGCGTCGGTACGCTGCGCGGCTGAAGCACGGAATCGGAAATGAAATTCAGGCTGAGGAAGTGATCCTTGCCGTCGATCGGCTTGTCGCCTTTCCAGATGTTCTGGTTGTACGGGTCGTACCACGGAAACGTGTAGCCGAGCGATTCCATAATGCGCCAGCGGTTCGGCACCGGAAGAAACGACCCGGCCTGATCGATCGGCGCCGGTGGAACACCGTTGGGATTCTGGATCGTGAATTCCGGCGGCGGTTCGTACGGATGGCCGGGGCGGCGGCGCGGGATCTGCGATTCGTTCGGATCGTACGTCGGACCGGGCACGACGCCGAACAATTCGAGCAAGTCCGACGTCATCTGTTCCTGTTGCGCGTGGACATTTCCACAAATACACAATGCCGCAAATGCGGCGAGCGTGCCCAGTCGAGGAAAGCGTCGCGCAGTATCGGCGTTCTCCATCTCACAGGCCTCCGCAAACGTTGGCGTCGCTGGTGTCAAGATACGGCGCCTGCGGACATTGCACGTAAAGCAGGCGCGCATTGAGCGGTGCGAGCGTATCGGCGCGGATGTTCGGCGGCGCTTGCTGGATTCCGGAATTCAACACCGCCGCGCCGTTGGACAAACCCACGAACGCGACGAGATCGCTTTGGTCCGAACCGTCGCCCGACGCGCCGATGCCGCCGATGAGCACGCCATTGCGATAGATCGGAAAGCCGCCGGGGAAAAGGGTGATGCCGTTGGCAATGCGCGGTATGCCGGTGCAGGAGCCGGGCAGGACATCAGGCAATGGTGTCGGCGTTGCCGCGCTTGGCGCGGGAATTTGTGCGCCATCGAAGTTGATCGCCAACCCGTCTTGATTGACGATGTAGGCGATGGAAATGAGGATTTGGTTGTACGCCAAATCCAGTTCGAGACCGGTCTGGAACGGACTCCACTGATTGAACGGCAACGACAGCGGTCCGTTCGGTGCGCCCGGAACGCCGCTGGGATACAGCGGTTGCGCGAGCAGGCCTACCGGCCGGTCGGAGTAGGCGATCGCGCCGTCCGCGAGCGCCGACGGCTGATTGAGGAACGCACGCAGTGCGGTCACGTACTTTGCGGGCGAACTCGTGGCGATGGTCGTGATGTTCAGCGTTCCATTGGCGATCGTATCGGCTAAATACTTCGCCGGCCCTACCGATTGGATGTCGCCCGCCGCGTAGGCGCCGGAAAAGAACGCCGCTGTGCGCGCTTTTTGCGTCGTGACGTCGATGGCGTCGACCAGCGCATCGCGCGTGCGTCCGATGCCGAGTACCACGCCGTTCGTGTCGGTGACAACGATCGTTTCGCCAGCCGGCGATCCGAGTGGACGACGCACTTGCGCGCGCGTGCGATGCGCTACTTTGATCGATTCGCCGATGATCGTGCGCACTTCATCCGCTGTAAGCGCACTCGCGCCATCGGTGCCGTCGCGCGGCGGAAACCGGTTCTGGTTGTTCTTGTCGACGACGACGAACGCATCGAGGCCCGGCCATTCGTCGGTGTCGGCGCGGATGCCGGATTCGGGTTGCCCGAACGCCGTGCCGCGCAGGATCACCGCGTCGGCGTACGCCGGCACGGCGATCAGTCCGCCCGTCGTAAGCGATGAATACGGCGGCGCGGTCGCGGGGTTCGTGGCGAGATCGCTGAAACTTTCGTTCGTGTATTGCAGAACGAGTCCGCCAGCGGTGATCTGATCGGCGCGACGATCCGCCGGCGCGACGAAACCGAAACTGCCGGCGACGGCGATCATCTCGTCCATGTCGACATCGCGATCTTCCGCGTTGTCGTCGAGCGTGTAGATGGGTTTGGCGCCCGACACGCCCACCGCACCGACCGGCACTCCCGCCTTGTACAGTGAAATTCCGCCGGGATCGGGCGACAGTGCGAGCGGCGCGCTGTGCGTGCCCGGACCCGTGCCGCCAGTGAAACGCTGGTTGATATCGGAACAGCGCAGATTCGAAATCTGTACGCCGAACAGCGGACCGGCCGGCGCCGTCGCGTCGCCCGGATTGAAATGCTCTTGCGCAACTTGTCCGGCGGTGCGCGACGTGAACGCGTTGCCTTCCGACGAGAAGTACACCGCGGTGTCGGCCTTGGAAATCGCGCCGAGTTCCGGCGGCACGTTCAAGCCTTCCAGACCGCCAACGACGACACGAGGATCACGGATCTCGATGGTGGCTGGCGCGCCGGCCATGCGGTATACGCCGAGCACGTTGCCCACGCGATCGACGACGGCGATGACGGAGGGCTTGTTTTGCGCCTGCGCTTCGGCCACCGCTTGCGCGATGATCGTCTGCACGTCGGCTTCGGTGAGGAACGAATCCGCGGTCGCGCAGAATCCGCTGCAGCCCGAATCGGGCGTGCTTTGCGGCGGTGGCGGCGACGTGCCGACGGAACTGCCGGAATTGCTGCCGCCGCCGCACGCGGCCAATGTCAGCGCCGTGGCGAGGCCGAGCATGCGAAACCGTGCTATCCCCATCGCTACTCCTCCCCGAGTGCGGCGTGAACCTCGCCGCGATTGTGCCGAAATCAGCGGTGTTTCCTCAGGCAAACATCATAACCTACCCGATATCCGTAAGGTACCATGCGCAACACGGGTGAACGGACTTATAGCTTTCCCATCTTCAACGTCGACGACTGATGATAGTCGTGACACGAAACACACGTTGTGGCGACTTTATCTTTCGCATATGCGCCCGCGTGACACTGTCGACAGTTTGCGATACCGGGGATCAACAAATCGGCCGATTGCTCCGACTTGCGCGCCTCGTGACAATCCTCGCACTTCACCGTGACATGCTTGGCATGCGTGAACTTCGCATCGCCGTACCACACGCCCGACACGCGCACCGGCGCAACATTCCAGGTATCGCTCGCATCGCGCGGCGCGGTCACCTTGTGACAGGTCGTGCACGCCTTGCCGGTAAACAAACCTTCAGTAATGACGCGCGACTGTTCGCGCGCCCACGCCAGGGCTTCCTGCTGTTGCTGCTGCGATAACGGCGGCGATCCGGGACGGCGGCGCTCCTGCACGATCACCGGCGACTTGGCATCTTGATAACCGCCTTCGAGCGCGAGTTTCGCGTAGAACTCGTTGAGCATGTAAATCACTTCGCTCACTTTTCCATGCGGCACTTCGCGGTCGCCAGCAAGCGGATCGAAACCCAGCGTGTGGCAGTCGTGACACATCGCTTCGAAATTCACCGGCCGCATCTTGGCGCCGCCCGCATCCGGCACGTGACAGCTCGAGCAATCGAGCGTGCGATGGCCTTTCGGTGCGTTGAGGCCGTCCGCTTTCAGATGTTTGAGATGATTGAATTTGAGACCGGAGTTTTCTTTCAGGTCGGGCGCGAACGTCACGCGCTGCGGCGCGAATTTGCCGGCGGCATCCCAACCGGGCAAGTCGATCTTGAATTGCGGATGCGATTTGCCGAAATCGCCGACATCTTCGAATGTGCTCACGTTCTGCGTGCGCGCTTTCAGCGCGACGTGGCAATCCGAACACAAACGCTGATCGGTTCGGATCAGTCCGCGCGCGCCGTTGTGATCCTGATGGCAGGTGCGGCATTCCGCGTTGCCGAGCTGCGGCATGTTGAACTTCGCAGGATCGGCATGCGCGGGCGTATTCGCGTGACACGCCAGACACGCGCCGTCGCGTACGGTAAGAAACGCTTTCTGGTGACAGCGTTCGCAATCGGTGCCGAAGAACTGATGCGACGCATCGATCTGGCCAGGATTCCAGCTCATCGAACTTGGCAGCAGCGAACGTTTGAGCATCTCGCCGATGGCGGGCACGAAATGTCCGGTCATCGGCAGCGCCAACGCGAACACGAGAACCACGGCGAACAAAATCCATGCGGGTTTGCGTTTGCTCAGTCCCGTCTGTTCCAGACGGGTGGGTTTCGCGCGTCGTTCTTTTTCGGCCTGCTGTTCGGTTTTGTCGAGCGTGCTGATTTCCACGCCGCCGTCGAAATCCTGCGGCGCCGGCAGCACTGTCAATCGCGTGTTGCCGATCTCCACGACCGCGCCGGAGCCGACGGTCGTCGCATAGGTGATGTCGCCATTGACGCGAATACCCGCAAGTATCAGCGACTCGATCTTGTACTGGCCGCTGGACAACAGCGTGATGCGCGCATGGTTCAGCGCTGCGCGCAGGTCGGGCAGGAAGATCGCCTGATCGGCAGCGCGGCCGATCGTGAGCGCATCGCCGTAGTGGACGTCTTCTTCGTACGAGACGGCGCCTTTGCCTTTCTTGAGCACGCGTCGGATCAGCCAGCGCATAGCATCACCAGTAGAAGAACGACGACACGATGTGCGCGATCAGCGCCGCCAGCAACGCGAACGACAGCGGTACGTGGAAATACAGCCAGATTTCCATCATGGCCTGAAACTGGATATCGCGCGCGACTTTCGTGGCCAGCGCTTTCTTGCGCGAGATCAGGTCGATCAGCTTGCGCATCGCTTCGCCCTGTTTGTCCTGCGCACGGCCGGCGAGAAAATCCACCATCGCGAACATGGTCGGCATTTCCGTCGTCGATGATTCTTTTTTCCCTTCGCGATCCGCGATCGTCTTGTGCAGCGAATCCAGCGCGATGTCCGATCCGTCGCGCGCGCGAAGCTGCGTCCACACGCCTCCGCCGAGTTTCGTCTTGTCGATCGAGCGCAACACGATCGCATGGATTTTCGGATCGATGCCGTCGGCCAGCGCGAGCGCGTTCTGATCGATCTCGGCCACTTCGTCGAGCATCGCGTCGCGGGTTGCGCTCTCGCGATTGCGCGTCATCATTCCGGGATAGCGCATGTAGGCGAAAAGTCCGAAAAATCCCGAGAAGATCACGATCAGCATCAGCACGAATGCGAATGTGTGAATATTCCAGCCCAACTGAAAACCGGCGTGCAGCAGCACGAGAAGAATCAGTGTCGTGCCGAGATAGATATGTGCCGACAACCAACCGCGCAGCGTGCCGACATTTTGCAAATATCGCCGTTTGCGAATGCCGAAGAACATCAGCCAGACGATCAACAGCGCGCTGATCGTTCCCAACGTATAGCCGAGCCAGGTTCCGCCGTTCGGCGGTCCGCCAGGGTCGTGCCAGAGGTACGCGGCGACGGATAGCAGGATAAGCAGCAACGATCCCCACAAATAGCGGGATCGCGCATAGGTGAGGATGGAATCATGCATCGTCGTGGGCGGCGTTACCGGCGCGACTGTGCATACGCCGGGAATTCTTCGGGACTGATACGAATCGCCGCGCCCGTCGGGCACGAGCGCACGCAGGCAGGCCCGCCGGCGATGCCTTTGCACATGTCGCACTTCACGGCTTTCTTCGCCTTCGGCGGGCCGTCCTTGCTCTTCTTCTTCTCATATGGCGCCTCGCCGGGGCCGGACCCGCGGCCGAGCAGCAGCCACTGCAGCAATCCGGGTTTTTTCGGCGGCTTCGACGCCATGTGAATCACGCCGTACGGGCAATTGCGTTCGCAGTTGCCGCAGCCGATACAGTTGTCGGCAATGAACACTTCGCCGTTCGGCGCGCGATGAATTGCGTCCGGCGGACAATCCTTCATGCAATGCGGGTGTTCGCAATGTCGGCATGACGTGGGCACGTGCACGCTGGCATACGTCGGTCCCGCTTCGCGGTCGAGGCGCGACGTGCCGCCGTGCGTTTCCGCGCAGGCTTTTTCGCAGTTGTCGCAGCGCACGCATAACGATTCGTCGATGAGCAGAATGTCCGTCGCTTCGCCGGCACCCTGCGCGAGAAGGAAGCTGATGATGTCGCCGCCGCTCGGCATCGCCTGCATCGCGAGATTCGCCGCCGCGCGCTGCCTGTATTCCGCCTGCAACCGCAAGCGCAGAACCGGAATGCGATTGACGAGTTTCTTGAAACTTTCGCCATCGAGACGAACCGTTTCCGTCGCGATGGCGGCGCGCGCCGTCGCGGAACGTTGCGATTCGCCCATCAACGCCATCTCGCCGACGTAGTTGCCCGCCGCGACGTAACTCAGCACCACATCCTTGCCGCCGATGTTGCGCGAGATCGTGAGCGATCCCGTACGCACCAGGTGCAGGCAATCGCCGGGCTCGCCTTCGCTGAAGAGCACATCGCCCGCCTTGAATTTCTCGAGCTTTGCCGTCGACACGACATCGGCCAATTGGTCGGCCGGCGCTTCCGAAGCGAAGCGCGATTGCACGACGCGCATGATGAAAACCTGATCGATTTCCCGCTTCACGCCTTCGACGGAATTGATCAGGCGATTCATCGAGCGTCGCGGTGTTTCGATCATCACGCAATTGGCGCCGGCGACGACGGTGGCGGAACGGCGCCGTCCGGAAATCAAACTCATCTCGCCGAAGAACTCGCCGCGTCTTAGCGTGATGCGCTGATTTTTTTCCGCATCGATGACGATGTGCACTTCGCCTTCGACGATGGAAAAAAACGTATTCGTATAATCGTTGCGAGTAAAAATGACTTCGTTCGGCGCCGGCGTGCGGATATCCGAGTCGAGCATGAATTCGCGCAATTGCAGCGGCGTGATGTGCGCCAGCAGGCGAACGTTTTTCTGCACGCGCTGCAGCGCTTCGTCGACGCTGCGGAAGCCCGGCATCGGCGCGAACTTCGCCTTGAGCAGCGGTTCGTCGGCCGGCTCGACTTTCGAGCCGAGAATATATTCGATGACCTCGTAACCTTGATTCATCGCCTGCTTGATGAGCGGATATCCGCCGAGCGCACCGACGATGTACAGGCCTTTCACGTTCGATTCGTACTGCGAACTGATCGCCGGCACCGAGGCCGGATCCTTGTTCGGAAAGACGACGCCGCAGCCTTCGACGAATCCGCGCGGCGCCGTCGCGCCAAGACGCGCGATGATCCTGTCGAGAAGTATCTGCGCTTTTCCGTTCGCCGTCGCCAGAATCATTCGGCCTTTTTTACGGCCAACCGACAATGCGTCGACGCGCTCCGGCGCCGAGTTGTAGTAGCACTCGATCACGCCGTCCTCGATCGCTTTCATGATCGCGGTCTCGTTGCCTTTCTTGGCGCGCGCGAATTCGTCTTTGCGATTGATGATGATGACGTTGTTCTGTTTCGACAGTGCGACGGCGTTTTCGATGGCCGCATCGCCCGCGCCGACGATGGCGATGACTTCGCCTTCGTATTCGTCCGGATCGTCGAGCTGATATTGAACGAACGGCAGATCTTCGCCGGGACAGCCGAGCTTGCGGATGTTGCCTTGCAAACCGATTCCCATGACGACGAATTCGGCTTCGATCGTTTGTCCGTTCGTGCATTTAAGCTCGAAGCCGTTGCCCGCTTTCTTGATCGAGCTGACTTCGTGCTTGAAGCGCGTGTTGATCTTCAGGTTCTTCGCGGAGTCGTCCCAGCCGCCGAGAATCGTCTCGCGCGATCCGGCCTTGAACGGTACCGGCGCGCGCAGCGGCAGGATGCCGGGCTCGTCCATCACGAACTTGCCTTTCTGATACCGATAGATCGTATTCGACAAATGATCTTCGGCTTCGAGCAACACGTGCGATTCGCTGCGTTCGGCCGCGCGTGCCGCCGCCGAGAGGCCGCCGGGCCCCGAGCCAACGATCGCTATCTTGAAACGCTCCGCCATGCGTGCCTCCCGCAGGAGCGTGATAATACCCGTCCGATAAAAAAATGTGTGGAAGACAGATGTCCGCGAATTATCCGGACACCATTGTTACTTCATCGCTGCAGGTACTATGATCGGGCGCAGGAAGATCGCTAGATCTACCTAACAACAGCGCAATCGCTCGACGATTTCGCACTTCTTACTTTTGGGGATCAACTCTATGTATGAGTCGCTTCACTCAACCACTGGCGCATCTCGGCTTGTGCGATCGATATTGCGTTCGCTGGGTGCATGTGCAATTTCATTGTCGGTGACGGGAGCGGCATTTGCCGCTGCCGTTCCGGCCAACCTGGGAAACGGCCTGGACAAAGTTGTTCAAGCCAAGAGCAAAGTGCCTGCCTACCAGAACGCCGCTGCCCAGGAGCAGGGTAACGCGATGTTCGATCTCGCGATAACCGACGCGCAGGGTCGTGTGCTGGTTCGCGTCAATCCGATGGGCAGCGTCGCCGGCAAACAGGGCATCGGCATCAATGCGCTGGCCAGCGAGCTGGCCGGCATGGTGCCGAGTTTCCAGGTGGTCGCAGTCGATTCGACGTACCACGACATCGGCGTCATGGATGCATGGGTATCGGTGGATGACGTTCCTGGGCTCGCCGCGAATTCGGGCGTGCGCTCGGTGATACTCGAACTCAAACCGCAACATCGCCGCTCGTCGACGGCACCGTCGGCGACAGCGCCGTGGGCCTCCATCGAGTACACGAGCGCGACGCCGGGCGACGCATTCAACAAGCTCGGATCGACCTTCGATGAAGGCGTGATCCAGCATCGCGTCGATCAGATCAACCGGTATTACAACCCCATCGCCACGCTTGATTATGAAGGCGAGGGCATGAGCATCGGCTTCATCTCCAACAGCTACAACGCCCATGCCGCCAACCCGGTGTCGATCGACGTGGCCAATTTCGATCTGCCCGGCGATCCAGGCAACCCGGTGAACACACAGCCGGTCGTCGTCCTGCAGGACGATCTGTCGAGCACGTCCAGCGACGACGAAGGCCGTGGCATGACGCAGATCGGCTACAAGATGGCACCGAAAGCGCGTCTGGCATTCGCCACCGCCGACTTCGGCGAAGTGGGTTTTGCCGACAATATTCGCGCGCTGGCCGGCATTCCCGCCTTCACCCTGGATGCCTCGATCCAGCAAGGTTTCGCGGCCGACGCTATCTGCGACGACGTCGGTTACTTCGACGAGCCGTATTTCCAGGACGGCATCATCGGCGCCGGCATCAATGATGCGGCCGCCTATGGCGTCGCCTATTTTTCGTCCGCGGCGAACGACATCGGCACGAATGGCTATGAATCGGACCTGCGCTGGACACCCAACGGTACCGGCATGACTGCCGCCGGCGGCAACACTGCTCTGGCCGGTACCAACATCGATCTCACGAGCGTGCCGCCGGAGCTGTATGCGGGCGGTTTCCACAACTTTAATCCCGTACCGAATCAGCT
>DATAVJ010000194.1:0-2047 GCA_036267795.1 Rudaea sp. | reverse complement strand
GACAGCGCCGCGCAGGTGCCGATCAGCACAGAGTTCTCCACATTCACCGAGCCGCCCGCCTTGAGCTGATTGCCCGCATTCGCCTCGGCATGCACATCCACGAACGTGATCTTCGCATCGCTGCGTGCGTGCAGCAGGTCGAGTCCGTCCTGTGTGTTGTGATCCGCCCGCACACGCTCGAACAACCAATCGCCACTCGTCTCGCCGGTGCCCAAGCCATCCCCGTAGCCGCCTTCTTCCTGGCCCCAGCAACCGAACGGCTGTTTCGACGGATATTTTTCGCCGCAACCGTTCCACGCAATCCGTACGTCGCGGAAAATCATGCGGCCGCTGTTCGATGAATGATCGTCGATATCGCCATTCCAGCCCGACCAGCCGTTGGCGACTATCTGTACGCGTTCCACCGTCCAGTCGCGCAGACGGCCGGCACGCACGCCGTCATGCGCGAGGCCGTGGATGTTCAGATCGCGCAGCGATACATTGCTCGAATCCGCAGCGCTCAAGCCAACCGCGGCCCACGGCCCGTACGGTTCCTTGTCGCGTTCGCAACGATCGAGTTCCTGCTTGCCCGCGTGGAACTCGACGCAACCGGAATGATCGGTGATTTCGAAACATGCGATCTGCACGTTCGAACTGCCGCGCAGATCGATCACCGTTTCCGCGCGTTCAGTGCCCCACAGTTCCGGTGGAGCAGCGCAGCCTTTGTCCCAGCCCATGCCGAGGATACGCGTGGGTTTGTCCGGCGACGGACCGCTCGGCACCGGTGTCATGTGGCAATCCCACGGCCAGTCTGCGCGGCATTTGTCCGATTGCGCGTCGGGTGCGCCGAGTCCCATCTGATAACTGCCCGTCGCGATGATGAGTGTATCGCCGCCCGCGATGCGCGCAGGGCCGCCCGGCAACAAGGCATCGAACGGATGACGCCACGCGCAGGCGTGCTTCGTCGTTTTCGAGTACGCAGCATCATGCCGGCCATCGCATTGCGCCGGCGATCCGCCGTCGGTGCGCACGTAGTAAGTGACCGGACCGGCGGGCACCGGCGTGGTCTTTTGCGTCGCGGGTGCCGCTGCGAGCAGCGATGCAAGGATCAGCCACTTCATGTCCGGCCGCCCGCGATCAACGCGCGTACGAGCGTCTTCGATGCCGCGACGGTGGGACGCGTGCGCCACGACGTCCACAATTCGCGGATCGCCTCGCCTCGACGATGTTCGGCCAGCAATCGATAGCCGAAGTCGTAGCGGTAGCGTGCGAGTCGTGCGGCGATCTCTGCACGATGGCGTTGCGCGAAGTCCGGATTGTCACGCAGGAATTTCGCGAGTGTGGCGATGTCGTTGCGCGCATCCTGTTCGTAGTCGAGACGACTGAGACTATCCGGTCGCACGCAGCGGATCAGCAATTCTTCCGGCACGAAGTCGGCATGGAATTTTCGCGCGAGGCGCAGGAAGAATTCGTAGTCTTCGCCGACCGCCAGTCCTTCGTCGAATTCGCCCGCGGCCCGATACGCTGCTTTCGAAATCACGACCGCGGACGTCAGCAGGAAAAAATCACAGAACAGCGGCAGCAGGATGTCGCCGCGATGCAATTCGACCCGGCGCACGTAGTTCGCGAGCGGTGCGCCGCTTGAGTCGACGAATGCACTCGCGCAATAGACCAGGCCGACAGTGCCTTTCAGCAGCGGCATCTGCTTTTCGAGTTTCGTCGGGCGCCATTCGTCGTCCGCATCGAGGAACGCGATCGCATCGCCGCGCGCCAGCCGCATGCCGTGATTGCGCGCGGCCGCCGGACCTGCATTCTCCTGGCGCACGTATCGCACGTTCGCACCAGAGTTTGCGGTCCATTCGGCGACGCGATCGGCTGTATCGTCGGTCGATCCGTCATCGACGATGATGGCTTCGATAGGCCGATACGTCTGTGCCGACACCGACTGCAGCGCGCGCAGCAACCGCGGCGCGCAGTTGTACGTCGGCATGACGACGCTGACGCTCACGCGGGATTTTTCTCGGACAACTTGCGCTCCCACGCCAACGCCGTGCGCGCGATCAAATCG
>DATAVJ010000193.1:0-6308 GCA_036267795.1 Rudaea sp. | reverse complement strand
TCCTGTCCGTTGCCGTCCGGCAGGTTCATGTCGGTGAAGCACAACGCGTAACGCGATTCGGTCAGGCGTTGTTTGGCTTCGGTCACATTGCTCGCGGTCTCGACGACCAGACCCATCCGCCCTAGCGTGATGCTGAGCAGTTCGCGAATATCGCGCTCATCGTCGATGACGAGGACGGTTGGTTTACTCATGGCGACGGGCGCGAGTCAAAGTAGCGAGACATTACGGTAAAACGCCGCGAACGTGAAGCGCCATCACTTCGCGGTCACCGCAACGGGAGGTCCGGCCAGCGTAATCCGGAAACAACTGCCACCGCCGGCCACGGGCACATATTCCAGCGTCGCCTGATTCGCGTCGCACATCGTGCGTGCCAGATAAAGCCCCAATCCGGTGCCGTATTCGTGGGTGGTGAAGAACGGCTCGAAGATTTGCGCGGCGACTTTCGCGGGAATGCCGGGGCCGCGATCGATCACCTCGATGAGCGGCGGACCCTTGTCCGTCGCCATCCGCGGTACTACCGAAACGCGCGCCGGTTCGCCGGGCAAGCGTCCGTAGCGCAATGCGTTCTGGACGAGGTTCCACACGACTTGCTGCAATTGCTGCGGATCGGCCAGCGCTTCCACATGGCGGCCTTGCGTCACCGCGCGCAACTGGTCCTGACCGATGTCGTTTCCAGTTTTATACTCTTCCACAAAGTGCAGCGACCACATCGACAGATCGAGACTCTCCGGCCGCGAACGTTCGCGCCGCGACAACTGCAGAATATTTTCGACGATCTCGTTCACGCGGCTGCAGTGGTTGTTGATGATCTCGACCATGCGCTTGTCCGCTTCGCTCAGTTCCTCGGATTCCGCGAGCAGTTGCGCCGAATAACTGATCGCCGCGAGCGGATTGCGAATCTCGTGCGCGATCGACGCCGACAAACGTCCGAGCGACGACAGCGTCAACTCTTCGGCGCGGCGCGATACGAGCGACGTGTCGTCGAGAAAGATCAAAACGTTGTTGTCGTCGTTCGACGCCAGCTTCGTAAAGCGCGGAATGATCTCGGGCACGCCTTCCGCGAGCGCGACGGCCGTGTTGTCGATTTTTCCTGTCGTGCGCCAGTGATAAAGCCGCCGCGACAGTTCCGGCGCTACGCTGCCCAGATCGCGCTGACCCGGCTTCGGATTGCCCATCAGCGCCCATGCCGATTCGTTCCAGCGATGCACGCGGTTGGCATCGTCGACCACGAGCACACCTGTCTTCATGCGTCGAATGATGAGCTCGTTGATCTGCGCAAGGTTCGCCAGATCGATGCCGCGTTGCTCGGCGAGCGCTTCGGTTTCGCGCATCTGTTTGCCGAGGACGAAACACAGCGTGGCGGTGGCGAAGTAGCTGAGTCCGTATAAACCTGCCTCGAGTATGTTGCGGTCTTCGTGCTCGAAGATGCGGCCCCACATGCATTGCGCTAGAACGGCCAGTGCGGCCAGCGCGGCGAACAGTCCGGCCAGACGCGGCGGCAACAGCAGCGCGCCGGCGCCGACATTTACCAGCAGCAGCATCGCGATCGCCGTCGGCGGATTCGCGATCGAAAACATCGCAATCGTCGTCGCGGCGATGTCGAGGCTGAGCGCCGCCGCAACCTTCAGCGGAACATTGCTGCGCCAGCGTTTGGTTTGCAGAAGACCATAGATCGCCAGCAGCAGATACAGCGATGCGCTCGAGCAACCGATAAGCGGATGATCGAGATGCACCCAGCCCGATGCATACGCGCTGAAGACGAGCACGGTGATGACCACCGCCTGAAAGACGCGGAACAGGTTGAAAAAATAAATTTCGCGGCGACTGATGTCGCTGAGCGCGGGTTCTGGGCGGGTGCGGACGTCGATCGCGGTGGGCCACGGCGCGGAGTGTTGTTCGTGCGAGTATACCAATCCCCGGGATTGCGCGCCGAAAAGTAAACTGCCGGTCTTTTAATTGCCGCGGCTATTCTTCAAAATAGCCGGTTATCGCGATCGAGTCGCCACGCCGATTCGTCGTTCCTCCCAACATTCCGGCGGTGCACGCATGAACTTCCACGAATACCAGGCCAAGCAGCTGTTTGCCGACTACGGCATTCCCGTGCCGGCCGGCAAGGTTGCGACGACGCCCGAGCAAGCCAGCGAAGCCACGCGCGCGCTGGGCGGCGACCAGTGGGTCGTGAAGGCGCAGATCCACGCGGGCGGCCGCGGCAAGGCCGGCGGCGTGAAACTCGTGAAGTCAGCGGAAGAGGCCAAAGCCGCGGCGGCAAAGATGCTCGGCACGAAAATGCAGACGTATCAGTCCGGCGGACGCGCACTGCCCGTGAACAGCGTGCTGGTCTGCGAAGCGTCGGATATCGCGAAGGAATTGTATTTGTCGGTACTCGTCGATCGCGCGACCAAATCGGTGGCGTTCATCGCGTCCGCGCGCGGCGGGGTCGACATAGAACAAGTCGCCCGCGAAAACCCGGAAGACATCCACACGCTCGAAGTGAATTTCGTGCAAGGACTGCAACCCTATCAATGCCGCAAGCTCGCATTCGGAATGGGCTTGAACGCGAAACAGGCAAATCAGCTCACGAAGATAATGTTGGGCCTGTATCGGCTGTTCAACGACAAGGATCTGTCGCTCGTCGAACTCAATCCGCTCGCCATCGAAAAATCAGGCGACCTGCTCGCGCTCGACGGCAAAGTGAATTCCGACGACAACGCCGAATTCCGCCACGCCGATCTCGCGACCATGCGTGACGAGTCGCAGGAAGATCACGCCGAAGCCGTGGCCGTGAAATACAACCTCAATTACGTGACGATGGATGGCGATATCGGCTGCATGGTCAACGGCGCGGGACTCGCGATGGCCACGATGGATGTCATCAAACTCGCCGGCGGCGAGCCCGCGAACTTTCTCGACGTCGGCGGCGGCGCCACGAAGGAGCGCGTCACCGAAGCGTTCAAGCTGATCTTGTCGTCCGACAAGGTGCGCTGCATTCTCGTCAACATTTTCGGCGGAATCGTGCGCTGCGATCTGATCGCCGAAGGCATCATTGCCGCGGTGAAAGAAGTAGGGTTGAAAATTCCCGTCGTCGTGCGCTTGCAAGGCACCAATGTTGAAAAAGGCCGCGAGATGCTCGCGAATTCCGGATTGGCGATCACGTCCGCCGACGATCTGAACGACGCCGCGCAGAAGGCGGTTGCTGCGGTAAAAGCCGCCTGAGCCCAAGGACCCATTCCGACATGAGCGTTTTAATCGACAAGAAAACCAAAGTCATCACGCAAGGTTTCACCGGGCAGCAGGGAACCTTTCACTCCGAGCAGGCGCTGGATTACGGCACGAAACTCGTCGGCGGCGTGACGCCCGGCAAGGGCGGATCGCTGCACATCGGATTGCCCGTGTTCAATACGGTGCAGGATGCCGTCGACGATACGGGTGCGGATGCGACGATGATCTTCGTGCCGCCGCCGTTCGCCGCAGACGCGATTCTCGAAGCGGCCGATGCGGGCATTCGCGTGATCGTGACGATTACTGAAGGCATTCCCGTGCTCGACATGCTGCGCGTGAAGAACGCGCTCAAACAGTATCCGGAAACCGTATTGATCGGTCCGAATTGCCCCGGCGTCATCACGCCGGGCGAGTGCAAGATCGGCATCATGCCGGGTCACATTCACAAGCCGGGCAAGATCGGCATCGTTTCACGTTCGGGAACGCTGACGTACGAAGCGGTTTTTCAGACCACGAACGAAGGACTCGGCCAAAGCACGGTCATCGGCATTGGCGGCGATCCGATCAATGGCCTCAACTTCATCGATTGCCTGACGCTGTTCCAGGACGACGCACAGACGGAAGGCATCATCATGGTCGGCGAAATCGGCGGTTCGGCCGAAGAAGACGCGGCGGAATTCATCAGCGAGTACGTGACCAAGCCCGTCGTGTCATTCATCGCGGGGGCGAGTGCGCCGGCGGGAAAACGCATGGGCCACGCCGGCGCCATCATTTCCGGCGGCAAGGGCACCGCGGCGGCGAAATTCGCCGCGCTGGAAAAGGCCGGCGTGACGACGGTGAAATCTCCCGCCGATCTCGGCAAGGCGATTGCCGGACGCGTCAAAAAATAGTCGCGTGTCCGGATAAGCGATAATAAAAGGCCGCGAACGTCGCGGCCTTTCGCTTTTGGAGATGTTGCATGTCGATGTTGCGCTTCGCACTGGCCCAGTTCGACTTTCCAGTCGGCGCCGTGCAGGCCAATGGCCAGCGCATGCGCGAACTGATCGACGAAGCGCGCGACACGCACGGCGCGCAACTCATCGCATTCCCCGAATTGGCGATCGCCGGTTATCCGCCGGAAGACCTGCTGCTGCGGCCGAGCTTTCTCGCCGCGTGCGAGCGCGAAGTGGCCGATGTCAGCGTCGCTGCGCGCGGCATTGCGGCGTATTTCGGCCATCCGCACACGATAGGCGAAGTATACAATGCAGCAAGTCTCGCCATCGACGGCGAGATCGTTTTCACTACGCACAAGCAGGCGTTGCCGAACTACACGGTGTTCGACGAAAAACGCTACTTCCGGTCCGGCAACCACTCGGCGGTGACCGAGTTCGGCGGCGTGCGCATCGGCTGGCTGATCTGCGAAGACATCTGGGAAGAAGAACCCGCCGCGCGCGCTGTGGCGCAAGGCGCGGAATTGCTGATGGTGATCAACGCATCGCCATTCGACGTAGGCAAATCAGCGCAACGCGCCGAACTGCTCGCGCGCCGCGCACGCGAGAACGACGTGGCGATCGCGTACGTCAATGTCGTCGGCGGTCAGGACGATCTGATTTTCGACGGCGGTTCGCTTCTGGTCGAACCCGATGGGTGCATCGCCGCGCAGGCGCCTGCGATGATCGACGCGCTGCTCGTCGCCTCATACGACAACGTCGCGTGCCGATTCACCGTCGACAGTTGGCCGTCGGCGGACGAATCTCGCGAGTCGCGCGTCTACGCAGCGCTGGTGCGCGGCGTTCAGGACTACGTGGACAAAAACGGATTTCCCGGCGTATTGCTCGGACTATCCGGCGGCATCGATTCGTCGCTCGTTCTCGCGCTCGCGGTCGACGCGCTCGGTGCCGGCCGCGTCACGGCGGTGCGGTTGCCGTCGCGCTTCACGGCTGACGTCAGCAACGATCTGGCCGACGTGCAAGCCCGCAAACTCGGCGTGGAGCTATTGACCATTTCGATTGAAACATCCGTCGATGCATTTCGCTCGCAACTCGCGCCATCGTTCGCGAACTTGCGGTCGAGCGCAAACGATGTGACCGATGAAAACCTGCAGTCGCGCTGCCGCGGCGTCACGCTGATGGCATTGTCGAACAAAACCGGCCGCATGGTTTTGTCGACGGGAAACAAAAGCGAATATGCCGTCGGCTACGCCACGATCTACGGCGACATGTGCGGCGGCTACGCGCCGATCAAGGATTGCTACAAACAACTCGTGTACGCGCTGGCGCGATGGCGGAATGCGCAAGGCGACGGCGAGATCATTCCCGCCGGCGTGATCGATCGTCCGCCATCGGCCGAACTGCGCGAAAACCAGACCGATCAGGATTCACTTCCGCCGTATCACGAACTCGACGCCATCCTCGAGCGTTTCATCGACGACGAACAATCGCAGGCGGAAATCGTCGCGGCCGGTTTCGACGAAACGACTGTGCGCCGAATCGCGCGGCTCGTGCTGTCGAGCGAATATAAGCGGCGACAGTCGGCACCGGGCCCGAAAATTTCAACGCGCGCGTTCGGGCGCGATCGGCGTTATCCGATTACCTCGGGTTGGCGCTGACTGAATGGTATCGGTCAGCTACGGAACGGCACCATCCGGCCCCACCAATGTTCGTGCGGCGGAAAATGGCCGGCGAAATAGGGATGATCCGGATAGTTGAGTTTCAAGACGCGCTCGGTGTCTGCCGCGAGTTTTTCCTGATTTAGCGCCTTGTACGACAGCACCATCACCGCCAGTGCGTCGCCGGCTGCCGGCGTGCGCTGATAGCGTTCGATAATCTGTTTCGAACGATTCACCGCCGCGACATAAGCGCCGCGCTGCAGGTAAAACTCCGCGACGGCGATCTGCGCGCGCGAAAGATTGTCGCGCAGATAAATCATGCGTTGGCGCGCATCGGGCGCATAACGGCTGTTCGGAAAACGCGTGACCAGTTCGCTCAAGTCGGTGAACGACTGCAGCGTATTGCCCTGATCGCGCTTGGTCATGTCCTGATTGGCGTAGCGATCGAGAAATCCCTTGTCGCGATCGAAATTGATGATGCCGCGCAGGTAATAGGCGTAAT
>DATAVJ010000192.1:0-6288 GCA_036267795.1 Rudaea sp. | reverse complement strand
CGCTGCATCGTCTGGAAAATCCCACCGGCGAGGATTTGCACCTCATCGAAGTGCAGTGCGGCGATTATTTCGGCGAAGACGATATCGTTCGCCTGGAAGACAGGTACGGGCGTGCGCCGCCGCGTTGACGGCGCGATAGTTATTTCACCCCGTGCATCCACCGCTTGATCAGCGGCGACAACAGCAGCGCGACGAGTGCGGCGCCCAATCCGAGCCACAGCATGTGATCGAACAGCGTGCCGTATTTCAGTTTCGCGTCCGCGATGTCGATCTTGGCGCCTTCGGGGATGTCGAGCGCGGCGAAACTGCCGAACATCGCGGCGGCCTGTTCGGACAACGACGTCGCCAGCCAATACGCGCCCATCATCAAGCCGACCACGCTCGCGACCGACAACTGCGTCACTGCGGCAAGTCCGATCGGCGACAGGAAAAGTTCGCCGATCTCCAGCACGACGTAGGCGCCGAGCAGCCACCACACCGGCGCGAGATGTCCATCGCTCACCGTCGCGTTCGCCATCGACAACACGAGGAATGACAATCCCGTGAACGCGAGTCCGATCGCGTTTTTCACCGGTTTACTGGGATTGATTCGGCGCCGTTCGAGCCACGGCCACAGCCACGCGAACAGCGGCGTCAACACGATCAGTACCCATGACGGCAGATATTCCAGCGACTCGGCCGTTTGCGGCAGCACGAGAATATCGCGCATGAACAGCACAAATCCGAACAGGCTCACGGCGCCGACCAGAAGCCGCGCATGTCGCGCATCTTTCAGTCGCAATGCAATACCGATCGTCGGCGGTGCAAGGAACAAGGGAATGATCGACCACGGCCACGGTTTGCCGTCGTACGTCACGATGGACGGAAAGAAATCCTTCGTCAGCATTTTGTCGGTGAACAGCAGCCACGATCCGTAGGTCTGCTCGTACAGCGAAAAGAACAGCAGCGCGCTGGCGATGAAGAAAACCACCGCGAGCATCTGCTCGCGCTGTATTTTGGTGCATTGTGTAGAAATATACCAAGTCAGCCAGACCAGCCAGACTGCGGCGAACGCGAATTGCAGATACAGCACCGCAGAGCCGAGCTGCATCAGCAGCCAGATGGCGGGCAACCCGAGAACGGCGCCGACATAAATGCACCACTCGATATTCAGCGGACCGATCACGCGTTTGCGCAAGCGTTCGGGATGCTTCGGTTCGGCATGGCCTTGCAGATATTTTTGCCCGGTGAGGAACATGCCGAGTCCCGCCACCATGCCCACGCCCGCCGCGCCGAAACCCCATCCCCATCCCCACACTTCGCCGAGATAGCCGCAGATGAGGCTTGAGAACAGCGCGCCGACGTTGATGCCGGCGTAAAAGATCGTAAACCCGGAATCGAGACGCGGATCGTTTTGCCGATAAAGCTTGCCGACGATCGTGGAAATATTCGGCTTCAGGAATCCGACGCCGCTGATGATGAGCGCGAGCGACAGATAGAACACGCCGATGGCGAACGCGTCGCGATGCACGACGCCATTCACCGTCTCCGCTTGATGTCCCTCGAACGCCATGCCGAGATGGCCGAGGCTGAGCAGGATTCCGCCCATCACCACGGCTTTGCGCATGCCGAGATAGCGGTCCGCCAGGAGACCGCCGATCAGCGGCACCGCGTACACCATGCCGCCGTACGCGCCGACGACCGTGTAGCCGTCGGTTTCCGTAAATCCGTGATGCTTGATGAGATAAAGCAGCAACAGCGCCTTCATGCCGTAGAACGAAAAGCGCTCCCACATTTCCGTGAAGAAGCAGACGTACAAGCCTTTGGGATGGCCGAACAGTTCGTCGGATGGGTCGGCTCGGACGGCCACGCCAGTTGCGGACATTCATTTCCCCGTCGATAGCGGTTCGACAATGACGCGCGAGTATACGTGAGCACGCGTTTTGCGCCGCCGGATGCGTTGAACGGGCGATGTCTGCGATACTTGGGCGATCGTCCGACCGGGGGAGTTCCGAGTGGCAACCGATACATCGAACAACGCGGCTCCGCGTGCTGAATTGACGTTGCGCGGCATCATTCTCGGAATCGTCATCACCGTCGTCTTTACCGCCGCCAACGTCTTCTTCGGACTGAAGGCGGGGCTCACGTTCGCGACGTCGATTCCCGCCGCCGTGATTTCCATGGCGCTGTTGCGCGGATTCAAGAATTCGACGATTCAGGAAAACAATATCGTGCAGACGGTCGCTTCCGCGGCGGGCACGTTGTCGTCGATCATTTTCGTGTTGCCCGGCCTCGTGATGATCGGCTGGTGGACCGGTTTTCCGTACTGGATTTCGTTTTCGATCTGCGCGCTCGGCGGCATTCTCGGCGTGATGTATTCGATTCCGCTGCGCCGCGCGCTGGTGACGAATTCCGATCTGCCGTATCCGGAAGGTGTCGCCTGCGCCGAAGTGTTGAAAGTGGGCAGCGGCGGCGACGATTCGACGGCGGAGGGCGTGGAAGAAAATCGCGCCGGACTGCTGGCGGTGGTGTGGGGCGCGATCAGCGCTTCGGTGTTCGCGCTCATCGTCGCCACACGCCTTTTCGCCAGCGATGTCGTGCAGTATTTCCGTTTCGGCAGCGATCGCGGCGCGGTGACGGGATACGATTTCAATTTGTCGTTCGCGTTGTTCGCCGTCGGACATCTCGTCGGCCTATGGGTCGGTGTGGCGATGGGGGTCGGCGCATTGATCGCGTGGGTCTGGGGCGTTCCGCACTATTCTGCGATTGCGGCTGCCGCCGGCCCGGCAGCGGATGTCGCTCAAGCGACATGGAGTCATCAAGTGCGTTTCGTCGGCGCCGGAACCATCGGCGTGGCGGCAATCTGGACGTTGGCGAAACTCGTGAAACCCGTCGCCAGCGGATTGGCGTCGGCGATCGCGGCATCGCGCATCCGCAAGGCCGGCCACGCGGCGTCGTTGCCGCGCACGGAACAGGACATTCCGATCGGCATGGTCGGCATCGTCATGCTCATATGCTTCGTGCCGATCGCATTTCTGCTCGCTCACTTCAGCGTGATCAGCGGCCTGGGCGATCACACCGTGTTGTTGGTCGTCAGCGGATTGATTTATGTCGTGCTGATGAGCTTTCTCGTTTCGGCCGTGTGCGGCTACATGGCCGGATTGATCGGCTCATCGAACAGCCCGCTGTCGGGCATCGGCATCCTGGTCGTGATCGGCGCGTCGCTGTTGCTCGTGGTCGGCATCAAGTCGTCGGCGGCCGGAAACGAGCAAGGTCTCGTCGCGTTCGCACTCTTCGTCACGGCCATCGTTTTTGCTGTCGCTACGATCGCGAACAACAACCTGCAGGATTTGAAGACCGGTCAACTCGTCGATGCCACGCCGTCGAAGCAGCAGTGGGCATTGGTCATCGGCGTCATCGCCGGTGCGGCGGTGATTCCGCCGATTCTCGATCTGCTCAATCACGCGTACGGTTTCACCGGCGCGCCCGGTGCCGTTGCCGGACGTTCGCTGGCGGCGCCGCAAGCGGGATTGATCTCCGCACTCGCGCAAGGCGTGATCCAGAACAATATCGACTGGGGATTGATCGAAGTCGGCGCCGTGATCGGCGTTGCGATGATCGCCATCGATGAAATTTTGCGCCGTACGACCAAATCCTCACACTTGTCGCCGCTGGCCGTGGGCCTCGGCATTTATCTGCCGACATCGAGCACGCTGATGGTCGTCGTCGGCGCGATCGCCGGGCACATCTACGACAAGCGCGCCGAACGCAAGGCGAAGCCGGAATCCGCAAAACAACTCGGCGTCTTGCTGGCGTCCGGCATGATCGTGGGCGAGGGGTTGATCGGCGTGCTGATCGCCGCGATCGTCGCGTTTTCCGGCAAGGATTTCCCGCTTGGCATCGTCGGCGACGAATTCGCCGGCAACGCCGCGCTGTGGATCGGCGGCATCGTGTTCGTCATCGCCATGCTTGGCCTTTATCGCTGGGTCGAAAACCTGAGCCGCAAATCCGCAACGTAATCGAATTTTTCTGGAGTACATCATGAAGTTCCTGATCGCCCTCGCGGCGCTTTTGTTCGCAACGTCCGTCTGCGATGCGCAGAATCGCCGGCCGATGATCACGAAGCCCGTGTTGCCGCGCGATAACGGCAAGCCGCATCCGTTCAACGTGCGCGATCTGGTGATGATGGACCGCGTAAGCGATCCGCAACTGTCGCCGGACGGAAAACATGTCGCGTTTCAGGTTCGCGAAACGGATTATTCGGCGAACAAAGGCGTGACGAGTATCTGGCTGCTCGATCTCGACGACAAATCCGCACGGCCGGAAAAGCTCGCGAAAAATTATGTGGCGTCGAGCCCGCGCTGGTCGCCGGATGGCAAATACATTTATTTTCTCGGCAAATTGGCGCGGGGCGGCAATGTCGATCAAATCCTGCGCGTGAGCGGCAACGCGAAACCCGACGACGCTCCGGACCTCATCGCGCCGTACAAAGTTGACGTCAACAATTTCAAGCTGTCGCCCGACGGCAAAAAGATCGTGATGTCGATCGACGTATCGCCGGATTGCGCCGCTCAGTTGTGTTCGTCGAAGGAGGTAAATCCCGTCGCCGCGAACGCCAGCGGAAAACTGTACGACAAATTATTCGTTCGGCACTGGGACACGTGGTCCGACGGCAAGCGTTCGCAGCTTTTCATCACGGACATCGATGTGGAGGCGGCAAAGAAAACCATGGTTCCGTCACCGCACTGGCTGACCAAAGGCATCGATGGCGACGTGCCTTCGAAACCGTTCGGCGACGAAGGCGAGTATTCGTTCTCGCCGGACGGCAAGACGATTTATTTCGACGTGCGCATCGCGGGCAAGACAGAGCCGTGGTCGACGAATTTCGACATTTACGCGGTGCCGGCCGATGCGTCATCCGCACCGCGCAACCTGACTGAAGCGAACAAGGCGTGGGACAGTGCGCCGGTACCTTCCGCGGACGGCAAGACGTTGTACTACCTCGCGATGAAACGGCCGACGTTCGAAGCGGATCGCTTCGGCATCATGGCGATGGATCTTGCCAGCGGCAAGGTTCGAGAGGTCGACCCACAATGGGATCGTTCCGCGGGAAATGTGGAATTGTCCAAAAATGGAAAAATACTTTATACGACAGCGGACGACAACGGCGATCACGCGCTGTTCGCCATCGACATCGCGACCGGCAAGGCGACACGGTTGAGCGCTCCGGGCCAGGTCGAAGGTTTCAGCGTGGCCGGCGACGAAATCGTCACCGTGCACAGCACACTGGAAACGACCGCCGATCTGTTCCGTCTCAACAGCCGCGGCAAACAACCGGTGCAGCTCACGCATTTCAATGCAGATCGCCTGTCCAGAACGCAGATGGGGGACTACGAGTTCTTCAACTTTAAAGGCGCGGACGATGCCAGCGTCCAAGGCTACGTCGTCAAGCCGGCGAATTTCGATCCTGCCAAGAAATATCCGGTCGCTTTCATCATTCACGGCGGTCCGCAGGGCGCGATGACGAATGAATTCCACTATCGCTGGAATCCGCAAACGTACGCGGGCGCGGGATTCGCCGTCGTCACCGTCAATTTCCATGGATCGACGGGTTACGGACAAGCATTCACCGATGAAATCTCCGGCGACTGGGGCGGCAAACCGCTGGAGGACTTGCAGAAAGGCTGGGCGGCCGCGCTGCAAAAGTATACTTTTCTCGACGGCAACCGCGCATGCGCGCTCGGCGCGTCATACGGCGGCTACATGATCTACTGGATTGCCGGCAACTGGCAGCAGCCGTGGAAGTGCCTGGTCGATCACGACGGCGTTTTCGACACGCGCATGATGGCGTATTCCACCGAGGAACTCTGGTTCAACGAGTGGGAGAACGGCGGCACGCAGTGGGAACATCCGGAAAATTACGAGAAGTTCAATCCACTCGATCATGTGAAGGATTGGAGCGTGCCGATGCTTGTGATCCACAGCGGCAACGATTTCCGTATTCCGCTCGATCAGGGCATTGCGGCGTTCACCGCGTTGCAGCGCCGCGGCATTCCCAGCGAATTCCTTACGTTTCCCGATGAAAACCATTGGGTGCGGAAACCGCAAAACAGCGTGCAGTGGCACGACACGGTCAACAACTGGCTGACGAAATGGACGCAATGAGTGCAGTCCCGATTGTCTTCACACGACCGCATGGCATCGCGCGTCGTTAGAGCGCTTGCGACTCAGCTGCTTACGGCTTCGCCCCCCCATCCGGCTGCCGCCACCTTCCCCCGCTGCGCAGGGGAAGGATCGCACTTTGTACGG
>DATAVJ010000191.1:0-4513 GCA_036267795.1 Rudaea sp. | reverse complement strand
CGTGTGGCGCAGATATGAAATCGACTACGAAGCGCGCCTTTGTTTAGGCAGGTGATTCATCAAAAATTCCATTTGATCGGCCAGGATGTTGCGGTTGGACAGGATCAAATGTTCGACCCAACTCGGGCGATACGGCACGGCGAGCAGCGGCATCGATGCCTGCTGCGGCGTGCGGCAACCTTTGTGGACATTGCAGGCGAGACATGCGGTAACGCAGTTTTCCCAGGCGTCCTGTCCGCCTTTGGACAGCGGGACGACGTGGTCGCGCGTCAGGTCGCCGCGGCTATAGTGTTCGCCGCAATACAGGCACAGCATGCGGTCGCGCGCGAACAGCGCCGCATTGGTGAGTGCGGGTGCGGGATCGAGAAGTGTCGGCCGGGCATGGCCGCGACTGGCGACGATCGGATGCAATTCGATGAAGCTTTGCAGGCCGCTGTCGCGATTCATCCCGCCGTGAATGGTGAGACAGGGATCGCCGAGCGTCCACGCCACGGCGTCGCGTACGTACAGACATACCGCGTCCTGCCAGGACATCCAATCCAGGATGCGTCCGCTGGAATCCAGCGACAGGACACGCGTGCTATGGATGTCGCTGCTAGTTTTAACATCTGCCAGCATGTGCCCTCCCTTGGTCAGCGCGGTAGTCACGATGCGGCCGGAGCATAGAACATTTGTGTGAATTTTGCGCGTCCGCGCCGAAACGCCTCCGTGTGGAGGCGCTTCGCCGTCAAGACGTCTGTCATCAAGGCGGTGGGACGACGGACGGGTTGGGCATCGACAGCATCACCACCGGAACGTTGGTGCGAATGAAGGATCCGCCGCCGGGGTAACTCACGTTGAGCGTTGCCGTTACGGTCGAGAAACCATTCCCCGGATTGGGAGTGCTCAGTGTCAGCAGCATCGTGCCGACATTGTCGGCCGTCAACGAAGCCGGCGGCGTGCACGTTCGGCAGTAACCGTTATTCACCTGCTTGAGTTGCAGATTCGCGGAAAGGCCTTGCAGGTTTCCGGAACCGGACAACCAGTTCGATTTATTGTCGGGACCCGGCAAATAGATCAGGACATTGATGAATGGCGCGCCGGTCGTCGAAGCGATATCGACCAACTCGAAACCCCAGCCCGCATCGCCCGGTTCGTACCAGATACCGTTGTAATCCGGCGTGGCGTCTTCGCTGGTCGGGACGATGGGTTCCACGCACCAGTCCGCCGAGTCGTTGCCGATGGTCCACGACATGATCGCCAGTTGTGCAGAGCCCGTGCGATCGACGTTGCGGCATACGGGCGACGCTTCGGCCTGGTTGAAGTCGACGATTACTGATCCGGCGACGCTGGTGTCTTGCGAATAGCTGACGATCGATGTCGGCGTCGCGTTATAGAGCACGCGGACAAAGGTGCTGCCGTCGGGGAACAACGTGGGAACGAAAACGCCGTCGACCAGGTTTCCGGTCGCTTGATACCACTCGCGTTTGCCGTTGGCATCGAAGGTATAGAACAACAAGCTGTAAATGTCGCCGTTGACGGCATCGCGTGCGATGAGCCGGAAGTCGAATCCGTGTCCGCTGTGGGTGCGGTCGTACCAGGCGCTGGGAATCGGCGTCGCAAACGTCGGCGACGTGGTTTGCGCCGTGGACCATCCCTCCGGCGCCAACATCGGAACGGCCAGGCCCATCGAGCGCAAGTTCGAGCTGGAGTAGTACGCGTTCATCATGTCGCCGACTTGAACGGTGTGCGACAGCGTCGACGACGACTGCGTACTGCACGTGGTCGTTTTCGATTTGTCGCACGGCGCGTACAAGCTGGGAAAATTGTCGGGCGACGACGATCCGGAATGAATGTTGACGGTCGAATTCGCCGCTGTCGGATCCGACCATCGAATGTCCGTGAACTGGCCTGGATTGTACGTACCGGACGACGTGACGACGGGCCCGGAAACCATGGCCGCGGCACGTGCGGCGTCGCGGCTGCCGATTACTTCATAACCGAGAAACGGTTGGTAGGTATTCGACGAATCGACGATCGCGACGCTGTCGTCGTAAATGTCGTCAAAGGGTCCGGCCGACAGATCGTCGTAGTCGATCGTGCTGCCGTCAGCAGAAATTCCCGGCTTTGCGCCCAGCGTGCCTTGCGTGGGATCGGTGTTGACGAGTCCGATGAAGCCGAGACCGTGCGTCATTTCATGCATCGCGACGCTGATGAAATCCACGTCACGCGTGCCGCTCGTGTTCGGCGTGTAGCCTAAATAGAATTGTTCGCCGCCGAGCACGTCGGCATTGCCGAAATCCTCGTTGAAGACGGCCTCTATGCCTGCGTTGCTCACTTCGTCGCACGGTCCCCCTTCGGAGCCGCACAAGGTCGAGCCGTTCAGCCGCGCCAACAATGCGGCCGGATACCACGTGTATTTCTTCGGCAGGAAGTTGGTCGGTGCGTACGCGGTGTCATACGTAAACGTCTTTGGACCGGCGTGCGCGAGAATGGCGGAGTTGCTGTCGCCGCCAAGATGCGCACCGCATGCGTGCACGACAAGTGAAACCTGGATTCCAAGCTGTGTCACCAATTGTTGCGTCGCATACGTCAGCGCATTTTTGCGCTGATCTCCCAACGTCGTTCCCGGATTGCCGCCGACGGGGGTAGCGGCAGTCGTATCGGTCCAGAAGCTGTCGTCGCAATCGTTGGTAGGGTCGCTCGCATCGGTGCTCGGATGCAAAAAATCCAGCGTGATGCTGCCGACCGGCGGCGTCGTGGAGACGCTGGCGCTGAGCGTTCCGCTACCGCTGCCGGACAAAGCTCCGTTGACGACACTTATGTACCAACGCCCGGCCTTCAACGGATAACGATTGTCGGGCAATACGGTGAGCGATTCGGTCGATGTCGAACTGATCGACCGATAGTGCGCATAGTGATTGATCATGATCTCGTCGACGGTCGGATACGACACGGTCGCCGCCTGCTCCGGAAATGGCGTTCCATAGCGCACGAACACATCTAGATCGCCGCCCGATCCGTTCAACGCCACGGTGAGAGCTTTCGCCGAACCGTCGACATCGATGTAATAGTTCGACGACACAGCGCCGGCGGCCAGCGACAGCGGCGCGTTTTGTCCTGAGCTGAGCGCGGTGTCAGCGAACGCGGCGGTGCCGATGCTCGCGATCAGCACGGCCGTCGTCAGGGAAAGCGAATTCACACGGCTCATGGCGTTTGACCCGGATCGAGCTGTGGACTGGGCGTTTTTTGCAAATGCGTGCGCGCCTTGGGATTCGGCCTTTCGATGCATGTCACCGCGAGACTTCCGTCGGGCATCCGTGTCGCGCGCGTTTCGGAGATCGTCGGCGCAATGATGCGGCGCGGAGCGATCGATTTGTCCGATGCAGTGGATTGTGCCGACGAAGGCGACGACGGAGGATTGTTCGCCTCGGCGGCCATCGCGTTCGCGGCGGCTATCGACAGGCAAACGAGAGCGAGTTTGGGGTGCATGAGCAGTAGTCCATTGGTGGTGCGTTGGGCGAAAAAGTCGCCAATCATAGCCTTGCGCGCGTCATTTTTTCATTGAGGTAGTCGGGAAAAGAAGACGTGTTTCGCAATCGGAGGTCTGCCGGCTTTTCTGCAACGCATTTTGCAAGAAGTCTTCAGCGGCAGCGATGGCGGTCAGCCGAGCCATTCCCGAGGCGAGATTCGCTGCCACCGCCGACGCCAGCGTGCAGCCGGTGCCGCGTACGCGGATCGGCAAGCGCGTGTGTAAAAAAATGTGCGAGTTGGCCGAATCGACGAAATGGTCAACGACTGTATGTCCACGCCCATGGCCGCCTTTCAGCAACACGGAGGCCGATCCGAGGTCCAGCAAATCGCGCGCGGCCTTTTTCGCTTTGCGACTACGCCCGAGCAACGCCGCGGCTTCCGGAAGATTGGGCGTGAGCACTTCCGCAAGTGGGACCAGCCGGTCGATGAGGACTGTCACGGCGGCAAAGGGCAGCAACGGCGTTCCGCTCGATGACACTAGAACTGGATCGAGCACGACGTTTTTCTGTGCGCGTTCTTCGAGGGCTCCAGCTACCGAACGGATCGTGGCGGCAGAGCCGAGCATGCCGATCTTCACCGCTGCGATATCGAATTCCTCGAATACCGCGTCGATTTGATCGCGCACATGCGCGGCGGAGACGCAGCGAATCGACGCTAGGCGCCGCGAATTCTGCGCCGTGATCGCCGTGACGGCGCTCAGGCCGTGCACGCCGAGTGCACCGAGCGTTCTAAGGTCGGCCTGAATGCCGGCGCCGCCACTGGAATCGGATCCCGCAATGATCAGCACGCACGGCAATTTTTCAGCGTGGAATGAAAACGCTTTCAAGTTTGTTGCTTTCTTGCGACAAATCGAATGACATTCATCAATGAACCTTGAAAACGGAGTGTAAACAGGGCGGTTGGAGCACCGTTGCTTCTTGACCAACTGTCGCTTTTTTGCCAAGATGCGCGTGGAGACATCACTCTCCTAGCGCATTCAGGGCTATGCGTCGGTCAACAG
>DATAVJ010000190.1:0-6249 GCA_036267795.1 Rudaea sp. | reverse complement strand
ACGTCGTCACCGGCGAAACGAAATGGGAAATTCCCGATCAGTACCCGAACTGGGGCGGCACGCTGACGACGGCGGGCGGGCTGGTGTTCTACGGATCGCTGGGCGGTGATTTCCGCGCCGTGGATCGCGACACCGGCAAGGTGGTGTGGCAGCGCAAGCTGGGCTCCGGAATCATCGGCAACCCGATCGCGTACTCGGTGAAAGGCAAAGAGTACATTTCGATCTGGTCCGGCATCGGCGGCTGGATCGGTTTGCCGGTCACCGCGGGTCTGGACTTGTCCGACAAGTTCGGCGCCATCGGCGCAACGGCAATGACGAAAGCGGCGGGACTCAACCACATCCCGCAAGGCGGCACGTTGTACACCTTCCGCGTCGGCGGAGCCGACGCTCCGGTGGCGGCGAAGTAATCATTTGGACGTATAGAAGGCTGCGAATCCGGCGGCGCAACACGCCGCCGGATTTTTCCCCGGCTACGAAAGTTCACTGTTCATTTCTTTTTTCGCGGCTACGATCCATCGATCGAACTTGCGCCGCCGAGGAATCCGCTCATGAAAGCCACGCTGCAACTCGCGCTGCTCGCCGCTCTTTTCGCCGGCGGGGCTTGCGCGGCGGCCGAACCGCTCAGATCGCTCACCGTGTGCGCCGACCCCGGCAACATGCCGCTGTCGAACGACAAACGCGAAGGATTCGAGAACAAGATCGCGGAGGTGATCGGCAAATCGCTCGGCATCCCCGTGCAATATTACTGGCGTCCGTCCATCGAACGCGGCTTGATGCGCACCACGCTCAGCGAGGGCGCGTGCGATTTGTGGATGGACATGGCCACCGATACCGAGGGCGCGATCACCACCGCGCCGCTGTACCGGTCGACGTTCGTGTTCGCCTATCGCAACGACAAGGGTTACCACTTCGACAGCTTCGGCGACAAAGAGCTGCAGAAACTGCGCATCGGCGTGTTTCAGGTCTCGGCGATCCGCCAGGCGATGGCGCCGTGGGGCATCATGGCGAACACGGTCGTTCACTATTTGAGCCACAACGGCGATCTCGTCGCCGAGAACCAGCCGTCGTATCAAGTGCAGCAGGTGATCGACGGTCAGCTCGACATCGCCGCGGCGTGGGGACCGATGGCAGGCTACTTCGCCACGAAATTGCACCAGCCCGTGACGGTACAGCCCGTCAATCTTTTCGCCGGCGACGTGCCGCTCGAATTCGACATGGCGCTCGCCGTGCCGCGCGGCCGACCGGACGTAAAAACGGCCATCGAAGATACGATGCGCAAGGAAAAAGACCAGATCCAGGCGATCCTCACCGACTACGGCGTGCCGCTGGTGACGTGCGAGGAATGCGTCATCGCAGGCAACCTGCCTTCGCACGGTCCTTACAAAAAGCAGGATGCGAACACGACAGCATCCGCGCCACTACCGGTTCACACGAGTTCGATACCGGAACTGAAAGCGGCGTTGGCGCACGGCGCCAAACCCGACGAAGAACTTGCCAATGCCGTCGTGGCCGACGACGCCGAGCGCGTAAATTATCTGCTCGCGCACGGCGCGCATATCGAGGCGCGTTTCCTCGACGGCACGACCGCATTGACGAACTCCACGCGTTTCGGATTCACCGATCTCGTCACTGCGCTGATCGCAGCTAAAACCGATCCGAACGCTACCGACATCAGCGGCTGGACGCCGCTCATGTATGCCGCGTGGATCGACGATCCGGCCGTCGTGCAGCAACTCGTTAAAGCGGGCGCGAAACTCGAGCTCGCCGACGACAACGGCTTGACCGCGCTCGGCGTCGCCGCGCAGAACGCAAAAGCCAAGGCGCTCGAAGCACTCGTTGCCGCGGGTGCGGACGTGAATCGCAGCATCGGCAAGGCCGGCTACACGCCGCTGATGTTGGCGAGCATCGCCAGTTCCGAAGACATCGCTTCGTTCCTCATCGCTCACGGCGCCGACGTCAACGCGAAGAACGCCGGCGGCGTGACGGCGCTGATGGTGGTTGCCGCGAACAACACGACGCGCATCGGTTCGCTGCTGCTCAAGTCCGGCGCCGATCCCACGGTAAAAAGCGAAGACGGCCGCACCGCGAAGACGATCGCCGAAGCGAACAACAGCCAGGCGATGCTGCAATTGCTGCAGTCGAGCGGCGCGCAAGGAAAGACATCGGGATCATGACTCTGCCGGTTGATGAATATCCAGGAGAAAAAACGGTGTTGAAACGCGTTGCTCTTTTCGTTCTTGTCGGTTTGGCTTCCGCTGCCGCCACTTACACGCTGCGCTCGGCGATCGCCGCCGACAATCCGCCGCCGAGCGCGGCCGATCTTGCGATGAAACCGCCCGACTACATCGCCAAAGTACCGAAAGGCCAGATCAAGAATCCGTACAAGGACTCGCAAGCCGACATCGTCGCGCAAGGCGAACATCTGTTCTTGAGTTATGGATGCAACGGCTGCCACGGCGGCGGCGGCGGCGGCGGCATGTGTCCGCCGCTCACCAACGACGTATGGGTTTACGACGGCGACGACGACACGATCTTCCGTCTCGTCACGCTCGGCAGCGACGCGCTGCAGGCGCAGGGTTATGCGCGCAAGGGACGCGAGAACGTGGTCGGACCGATGCCCCCTTTCGGACAGATCGTCAAGACGACGGACGACCTGTTCAAAATGTTTGCCTTCGTTCGCTCCAGATACAGCGCCAGCGCCGATCAGAACTACAAGTACGGCACGCCTGAAGACCAGAAGTAAATCTCACGCCATGACCGCGGCGGTGTGCCAAAATTGGGACATGCTGCATGATTTGCTGCGCCGCAATTTGCGCGAATCCCTTAAAGGGGACAGGCTGCAATCTCGAAGTCGGCGCCGAAGCTCCGACGACTCAGCCATTGGCCACCTGTTCGGGGCAGGTAACCTGAAAATGGCGGGGGAAAAAGCCTAAACCCGGGGTCCGCCGTGTCCAATCTGAGTTTCACGTCCAGTCACGCATCGCGCATTCTCAACGTGGTGCGCAGCGGACTCAAACCCGCCGGCATCGATCCGCACGTCACGCGGTCGTGGTATCGCTGCATGAAGGAATACGGCATCGAGCCGTCGACCAAGCGCGAAAGCGCGGTGCTCGATCCGCAGACCGTGCGCGAAGCACAACATCGCATGGGCGAACTGCTGCGCGTGGCGCGCGCGGAAATGGAGAGCCTGTACGACCAGATTGCCGGCTCCGGTTTCGCCGTGATTCTTTCCGACATGCAAGGCGCGGTGATGAGCACCATCACCGATCCGACCTTGCAACGCGAATTCCGCCAGGCCGGCCTTTGGCTCGGTGCGATGTGGGACGAAAAACACGAGGGCACCAACGGCATCGGTACGTGCCTCGCCGAAGGCTGCTCGGTGACGGTGCATCGCGAAGAACACTATCGCGGCTACAACATCGGCCTGTCGTGTTCCGGCGCGCCGATCATGGATCCGCACGGATCGCTGCTCGCGGTGCTCGACGCATCCTCCGTGAATTCCAACGACAGCCGGCTCGTGCAGCGTCACACGATGGCGCTGGTCAACATGTCGGCGAACCTGATTTCGCGCTGGAATTTCCTCAACGATTTCGGTCACGCGTGGGTGCTGCGATTCCACAGCCGTCCGGAATTCGTGGGATTGCTGCACGAAGCGCTGATCGCCGTCGGGCCGAACGGCAATATCCTCGCCGTCAACGAAAGCGCGATGCTGCAGCTCGGCAACTCGAGCCGCGCCGTGTTTGTCGGCCAGCCCGTCAGCAATTTTTTCAAATTCGATTTCGAAACGCTCGAACAACGCGCCAGCACCGAACCCAGCACGATCTGGCCGGTGCGCGATCTCGCCCACGGCCGGCGCTTTTTCGCGCTCGTGCGCGCGCCGTTGCGCAGCGTGCTGCGCGCGAGCGCCTTGCCATCGAACGAGCGCCATGCCGTCGCCACGACGCGGGTGGAATCCGCACAGTCGCACGTCAGCGAAGATGCGCTGATGCGCAAGAACATGCTGTGCGCGCGCCAGCTATTTTCCAAACAGGTGCCGATTCTTCTGCAAGGCGCCACCGGCACCGGCAAGGAAGCGTTCGCCAAAACGCTGCATCGCCAAAGTCTGTGGTCCGAAAAACCGTTCGTCACCGTGAACTGCGCGGCGATTCCCGAAAGCCTCATCGAAAGCGAACTGTTCGGCTACACGCGCGGCGCATTCACCGGCGCGGCGAAAGACGGACGGCCCGGAAAAATCCTGCAGTCCAACGGCGGCACGTTGTTCCTCGACGAAATCGGCGACATGCCGCTGATGCTGCAAACGCGCCTGTTGCGCGTGATCGAAGAACGCGAAGTGGTGCCGCTCGGCAGCGATCAACCGATGCCGGTGGATCTGCACGTGGTCAGCGCGACACATCGCGACATTCGCCAAATGATCCAGGCCGGCGAATTCCGCGAGGATCTTTACTACCGTCTCAACGGCATCACGCTGCATCTGCCGCTGCTGCGCGACCGCAGCGACAAAGCGCAATTGATCCAGACGTTGCTGCGCGAAGAGAACGAAGACGAGCCGCCGCAGATCGCCGAAGACGCGTTCCGCAAACTGCTCGATTATTCGTGGCCGGGCAACATCCGGCAATTGCGCAATGCACTTCGCACCGCGTCGGCGCTGTGCCGCAACGGCACGATCCGCACCTCGAACCTGCCGCAGGAAGTGCTCGACATGGATATGCCCGTCGCGTCGATCCCCGCGCCGGTGGAGATTCCCGACGCCGTGCCGGAAGCACCGGCACCTTCGGCCGCGCTGCGCCAGGCTGAGTGCGACGTGCTGTTGCGCGAGCTCGAGCGCATGCGCTGGAACATCAGCCGCACGGCGCAGGCGCTGGGCATCAGCCGCAACACCCTTTACCGCAAGATCCACAAGCACCACATCGCACTGACGAATTGACCCGCATCCTGCTGCGCCAAATTCGATACACGTTAAAACTTTCGCGAACGCATGCAGCGAGTCGCGATCGATGTGCGAAAATTGCTGCGGAATCCCATCGGACCTGACCTGTGCCCATGTCGTATTTCCGCATTGAATCCGCGGCGCGTGCGTTGGCTTTCGCATGCACTGCGTTGACTGGATTTGCGCACGCGGATCCGCAACCGGAGTCGAACAATCTGCCGGTCATCGTGGTGACGGCGACGCGCTCACAACAAGACGCGTTCGATTTGCCCGCGTCGATCGACGCCGTGTCGCTGCAGGATCCGAATGCGAACACGCCCGGCATCAATCCCTCGGAATATCTCGCCGGCGTGCCGGGACTGGTTGCGCGCGACCGTCAAAATTATGCGCAGGACGAACAGATTTCAATTCGCGGCTTCGGTGCGCGCTCGACATTCGGCGTACGCGGCGTGCGCATCTATCAGGACGGCATTCCGGCCACGGCGCCGGATGGCCAAGGCCAAGTCTCGGCTTTCAGCCTCGATTCCGGCGACCGCATAGAAGTGCTGCGCGGACCGTTCTCGGCGCTGTACGGCAACTCGTCCGGCGGCGTCATCCAGATCTTCACGGCCGACGGCGAAGGCCCGCCCGAATATCGTGCTGCGCTCGACGGCGGTTTCTACGGTACCTATCGCGCCGCCGCCAACGTGCGCGGCAGCGACGGCGCGTTTGGCTACAATGTGGACTTTGCACAATTTTATACCGACAACTACCGCGGACACGGCCGCGCGGAGCGCGAGAACGGCAACGCGAAAGTCACCTACACGTTCGGCAACGACGGAAAACTGACGCTGCTCGCCAACACCGTCGCACTGCCGAGCGCGGACGATCCGCTCGGATTGACGCGCGCGCAGTTCGACAGCGATCCGCGCCAGCCGCAATCCGCCGCCATCCAGTTCGACACGCGCAAGAGCGTGCATCAGGAACAAGGCGGCGCAATCTACGAACAAAGCCTGACGTCGACGCAATCCATACGCGCACTCGTCTACTACGGCGATCGCGACGTCGAGCAATATCAGTCGATTCCCGTTTCCACGCAGGTCAAAGCGACGAGTCCCGGCGGCGTGATCGATCTCGACGGCAACTACGGCGGCACCGATCTGCGCTGGTCGTATCGCGACGTGCTGGCGGGACGTCCTTTCGAACTGACCGCCGGCGCGAGCTTCGATCAGCAACGTCAACTTCGGCTCGGCTACAACAACTACGTCGGCACGATCTTGGGCGTGCAAGGCGATTTGCGCCGCGACGAACAAGACAACGAAGCGAACTTCGATCAATACCTG
>DATAVJ010000189.1:0-21620 GCA_036267795.1 Rudaea sp. | reverse complement strand
TTACCGTCGCCAGTACGGGCAATACCCTGCCGCCGGCATTCGTGCTCGACGACCATCCGCCGACCACCGATCCGCGCACCGGCATCTGCACGGGCGGTACGTCGACGTTGTCCAAACCGCCATCGCGCGCCGAAGGCTATCAGGCCAGCAACTTCGCCTGCCTCGACGGCATGCTCGTCGCCATGAATGACGCCATCGTCACCGGTCCTACCTTCGGCGACAGTTCGACCGACGGCGTGCATACCGGAACGCCGACAGGCGTCTACGCGACGCTGGCCACGCAGCCGCGTCCGTTCCGCGGGCCGGGCGAGTTGTATCCGGGCGTGATCGGCCATGAGAACGATTTGCCGGTATGGAACGGCGAGCCGGAAATCATCGACCTCTACTATCCGGGACTCAATTTCGATGGAACCGATTTCGTCTACAACGCGGGAACGCGTTTCAGCGTCACCGGCATCGTGCAGGGCTTCATTTCGTTCGGCACGCAGACCTACGAGCTGTATCCGATCACCGGACAAATGGTCACGAACACGGCGATACAGCCGCCGGCCTATCCGCAGCCGGTCGCCGATTCGGCCGTGGGAACGTTCACCGTCGGCTCGCAGAATTTCCTGCACTTCTTCAACGACGTCGCCGACGGCATGGATACCAGCGGATATAACGACACGTGCGCCGGCACCGGTTCCAGCGACGAGTGCCCGACACATTCCGAGTACGAAGCGCGACTGGCGAAATGGACGAAGCAGGTTTGCGAAGTGCTCAAATCGCCGGTCGTCGTCGATGCCGAGGAAATCGAAAACCTTGCGGTGCTGAGCGACCTCGCCGGCAGCGTGCACACGGCGTGCGGAACGAACTACGTGCCGTATGCGCTGCCGGGCAACGACGTCAGCGGCATCAATATCGGTATCCTCGTGCGCAGCGATGTCTCGGTGACGTCGGTCACGCAACTGTTCCACGATACGCAAACGACCAACTGTTCGAGCGGCACGGCGTGCGGTCTCAACGATCGTCCGCCGGTGCTCATGCGCGCATCGTGGAACGGTTACAACTTCGCGCTGCTGGCGATCTACGACCGCTCGCTCAGCGCGATCGACGACGTCGGCACCGACGGCCAGTATTCGAAGCCGTATATCGGACGCAAACGCGCCGAAGAAGCCGCGCAAATCGCGCAGATCGTACAGGCGTGGCAAAGCGGCAGTACGCTCGCGGGTGCGGGCAGTCAACGTCAGGATGCCAGCGGCACGATCACGCAAGGTCCGTTCGATATGGTCGGCGAAGCGAACGTGCCGCTGATCGTGGCCGGCGATTTCAACGCGTACGAATTCACCGACGCGTTCGCCGACGTCACCGGCATGATCCAGGGCACGGCAGTGCAATCGCAGAACCTGTACTGGTTCACCGGCAACGTGCAGGACACCGACACGCCAACCTACGCCGCGCCGAATCCGACACTGGTCGATACTGGCGTCGCCGCCAATCAAGCCGAGAAGTATTCGTTCAACTTCAGCGGTTACGCGCAGGAAATCGATCACGTGTTGCTGTCGCGCACGGCGTGGAAGGACTTCGTCAGCGTCTCCAACGCACACGGCAATTCGGATGTGTCCGAAGTCAGCCCGATCATTCTCGACCCGACCACCGCCGCGCGCAGCGGCGACCACGACGGCCAGGTGGTCACGATCGCGATCGACCGCATCTTCGCCAACGGTTTCGAGGCGCAGCCGTAACGGGTATCCTTCAGTCCTGGGGTTCGATAAAGGGGCCGGGCAACCGGCCCTTTCTTTTGTGCATCGATGAAACGCTGGCGTTCCTTTTTGCCCTTACTCGTCCTGATCGCGATCGGGGTGGCTCTGCTCGCGTCGGGTTCGCTCAACCGTTTTCGTCCGGAGACGCTGGCGGCGGAACAGGCGAATCTGCAATTGCAGATTGCCGCGCATCCTGTCATTGCATGCCTGATTCACATCGGCGTCATCACGTTGGCGATTTCAACGGGGATTCCCGGCGCGATCGTGCTCATTCTCGCCGGCGGCATGTTGTTCGGCGTTCTGCCCGGCACGATTTATTCGAGCATCGGCGTGACGCTTGGTGCATTCGCGCTATTCATCGCCAGCCGGCATGCGTTCGGGAATCATCATCACGTCGCCGCGCCGGGGTTGGTCGGACGATTGCGCGGCGGATACCACGCGCATCCGGTGAGCTATACGTTTTTCCTGCGGCTGGTTCCGTTTTTTCCGTTCGGCGGCGTGACGGTCGGGTTGGCGTGGTTGCGGTGTCCGATCTGGTTGTTTCTCAGCGCGACGGCGGTCGGTGGGGCGATCATGACGGGGATCGAAACGGCGCTCGGCGCCGGGATCGCGAAGAACATCGGGCAGAATCATGCGGTGAGTTTGAGTTTGTTCAACGATCCGTCGGTGTTTGTGCCGTTGGTCGCGATGGGGTTGTTGGCGCTGATTCCGATCTTGGTTAGCAGGATTCGGGGGAAGAAGCTTCCGACGTCTTGATTCTTTTCGCTCGGCATTTCTCCGCTCGCCATTCCGGCGAAAGCCGGAATCCAGTGACTTTTCTTTTGACCTTTGGGCGCGAAAATCAAAGCTTTCACTCGCTGCGCGAGCGAGTCACTTTCTTTGCCCGTGCAAAGAAAGTAACCAAAGAAAGCACGTTGTGCAGATTCAACGGTGTGTTCGCCGAAGCCACATCCCTGTGCCTGCGGCGAACGGCGCACTTCCTGTGCGCCATTACGGTTGCAGAGGAGTTTAGGTAGAAGCGTGTTGGGGTCGGGGTGTTCGTGTCTGCGTCGGCTATAATCGGATTCTTGCGTCGCGGAAATCCGCGGATATCGAATGAACCCGAATTTTCTTGATTTTGAACAACCTATCGCCGAACTGGACGGGAAAATCCAGGAGCTTCGCCATGCGAGCCACGGTCAGGCGTTCAATATCGACGACGAAGTCTCGCGCCTGCGCGACAAACTGAAGCACAAGACGGCGGAAATCTTCCGCAATCTCACGCCGTGGCAAATCGCACAAGTAGCGCGCCATCCGGCACGGCCGTATACGCTGGATTATCTGCAGGCGATGTGCGAGGAATTCCACGAGCTCGCCGGCGACCGTTTTTATGCGGACGATCCGGCCATCGTCGGCGGCCTCGCGCGCATCGATGGGCGGTCGATCATGGTGATCGGACAGCAGAAGGGCCGCGACACCAAGAGCAAGATCAGACGCAATTTCGGCATGCCGCGTCCGGAAGGTTATCGCAAGGCGCTGCGCCTGATGGAAATGGCCGAGCGCTTCAAGCTGCCGATCTTCACGTTCATCGATACGCCCGGCGCGTATCCGGGCGTCGGTGCCGAAGAACGCGGACAGAGCGAAGCCATCGCGCGCAATCTGCGCGAAATGGCGGATCTCAACGTGCCGATCGTCTGCGCCGTCATCGGCGAAGGCGGATCGGGCGGCGCGCTCGCGATCGGCATAGGCGATCGCACGATCATGCTGCAATATTCGACGTACTCCGTCATCACGCCGGAAGGCTGCGCGTCGATTTTGTGGAAAAGTACGGAAAAAGCGCGCGACGCGGCCGATGCGCTCGGCATCACGGCGTCGCGATTGCTTGAACTCGATCTGATCGACAAAGTCGTTCGCGAACCGCTTGGCGGCGCGCATCGCGATCCGCATGCGATGGCGATCCGTCTCAAGGCGGTGATGCTCAATCAGCTCGAAGAACTCGATGGACTCGACGCGAAATCGCTGGTCGACGCGCGGTATCGGCGGCTTCGACGGTACGGCACCGTCAAAGCCGCCTGAGAATTACTCCACGTCGATTTCGACGCCGCCGACGATACCGGCAACGAGGTTGTACAGCGCCGCGGTCAATGCGCCCGCGATGAAGCCGAAGACGCCGTACAGGATCGGCAAAATAATCAGTCCGGCCAAGCCGCCCATCAGCATCGCGCCGCTGTGTCCGCCGAACATGCTGCCGAAAAGCATGAGGAACAGCGCCGCGATAATTCCGAACGCCGCCATCAAGGCACCTTCGAAAATGGCGAGTTTCAGCACGCCGACACGTTTGATGACCATTTTGTCTCCCCGACAATCTAATGCCGCCGGACGGCGGCTGCGACGAACTTAATGCATTCGCGCGCACGACGCAAAACCGCGCTTCTGGCACCATGCGCGCATGACGGCGACCGCGCTCGACGCACTCGAAACGAAACTGGCGAATCTGCCCGACGGCGCTTTGTGCGTCGCATTCAGCGGCGGCATGGATTCGAGCGCGCTGCTGCATCGGCTCGCGGCCTCACCGTTGGCGCGATTGCGCGGACTGCGCGCGTTGCATATCGATCACGCCCTCCAACCGGACAGTGCGTGCTGGGCCGACCACTGCACTGTCTTTGCGAATGCGCTGAACGTGCCGATCCAAACGATCGCGGTGACCGTCGATCGCCATGCCGGAACAGGGCCCGAAGACGCCGCGCGCCGCGCACGCTTCGCGGCATTCGCGCGGCATCTTCGCGACGGCGAGATTCTCGCGCTCGCCCATCATCGCGACGACCAGGTGGAGACTGTCTTGCTGAAACTGTTGCGCGGCGCGGGTCCGGAGGGACTTGGCGGCATGCGCGAATTTCGCACGCTCGGCAGCGGATTTTTATGGCGGCCGCTGCTCGATGTGTCTCGTTCGGCATTGTCCGACTATGCGCGCGACAACAAACTCGCATGGATCGACGATCCGAGCAATGCCGACACCAGCCTGCGCCGAAATTTTCTGCGAAACGAAATCCTGCCGCGATTGACGCAGCGCTGGAGCGACGCATCGAGCGCCATCTCGCACAGCGCGGCGTGGATGCGCGCGGCGAGCGATTTCATCGGCGACGAAGCACAACGCGCATTGGCGACGATGCGCGGCGAAGACGCGGACAGTCTGCATTGGCAGGCGTGGCTCGACCTGCCCGCCGCGCTGCGCGACGCGGTGCTGCGCCTCTGGCTGCGCACGCTGAATTTGCCCTCGCCTGCTTTTTTCCACGTCGAAGAATTGGAAAAACAATTGCGCCACGCCGCGCAGGACCGCACGCCGTGCATCCGCTGGCCGGGTTGCGAAATCCGGCGCTATCGCGGCTGCATTTACGCCATGACGCCGCTCGTCGATGCCGGCGACTGGGAATTGGAATGGCTGGGCGGCGAACTCGCGTTGCCGAGCGGCGACACGCTCGCCGTCATCGCGGACGGCAAGCCGCTCACGTGGTCGCACATGCTGACTGTCCGCAACCGCCGCGGCGGCGAGCGTTTGAAACCGGCTGGGCGTGCGCATCATCGCGATGTGCGCTTGCTCTTGCAGGAATCCGCTATCGCACCCTGGCGGCGTTCACGCATCCCGTTGATTTTTGCCGGCGACGAACTGATCGCCGTCGGCGATTTGTTCGCGAACGACACCGCGCGCGAATGGCTCGACGAAAACCGCGCGCGGATCGTCTGCGGCGCACCCGTAAATTGCGCGATCGTCATTGATTCCTGCGCGTCGGTAAGGTAGTTTGCGCGCCATGGCGCAGCCCGACAGCAAGCCCGCGCAAACTGGACAGATCGCCGAGTTCGAGCAATCGCTCGACGAACTCGAGCAACTCGTCGCCAAGATGGAACAGGGCGATCAGAGTCTCGACGATTCCCTTAAGTCTTTCGAGCGCGGCATCGTGCTGTTCCGCAATTGCCAGAGCGCACTTGAGCAAGCCGAACTGCGCGTGAAACTGCTGTCCGATCCGCATTCGCCGGACGACGCCGAAGACTTCGAACCCGAAACGCCTTGACTGCCGACCGACGTGATCCGCCGGGCGCGCTGACCGCTTTCAGCGCACGCGCCGACGACGTGCTGTCGCGCACGCTGCCGCCCGACGAGCAAGCACCGCAGGAATTGCATCGCGCCATGCGCTACGCCGTGCTCGGCGGCGGCAAACGCCTGCGCCCGGTGTTGGTTTACGCCACCGGAACTGCGCTCGGTGCGAAGGTGGAATCGCTCGATGCCTGCGCGGCTGCCGTCGAGATCATTCACGCATACTCGCTCGTGCACGACGATCTTCCGGCGATGGACGACGATTCGCTGCGCCGAGGGCGTCCGACGTGCCATATCGCGTTCGGCGAGGCCACGGCCATTCTCGCCGGCGACGCACTTCAGGCACTCGCGTTCGAGGTTCTCGCTCGCGACACCGCGCAGCGCGATGCACCGAGTATACATGTGGAAATGTTAGCAACGCTCGCCGCCGCCTGCGGTTCGCACGGCATGGCCGGCGGACAAGCGCTGGATCTCGCCGCGGTGGGAAAACATCTGACGCCGCCACAGCTTGAACGAATGCACGTTCAAAAAACGGGCGCACTCATTCGCGCATCGGTCCGGCTCGGCGCGCTGGCGGCCGGTTGCAATGACGCGAATCTTCTCGACGCGCTGGAACGCTACGGCCATTGCATCGGCCTCGCGTTCCAGATCCGCGACGATATCCTCGACATCGAAGGCGACAGTGCAGTCATCGGCAAGACGGCCGGCAAAGATGCGGCGAACGCGAAACCGACTTATCCGGGCATCCTCGGCATCGACGCGGCGCAAGGCGAACTGCGGCAATTCACCGAAGCCGCGATCAACGCCGTGAAACCGCTCGGCGCATGCGCGGACGAATTGATATCCATCGCACGTTATGTCGCCGAGCGGGATAGCTGATCGTTTACTTGATCAGATGCAAACTGATCGGATAGCGATATGCGACGCCTTCGCTGGCCTTGATCGCGGCGATGACCGTGAACACCAGCCATGCGATGCCGACGATTACGCCGAGCGGCCATGCGATCAGCAAGCCGACACCAAACGTCATGATCGCGAACACCAGCAATACGAGTTCGATGATGGCGAGCGTCAGGCAAAAATTCAGCGCCTGTTTCGCCTGATCGGCGACGAACGGCATCGTTTCTTTCTTGATCAGCCAGATGATCAACGGACCGATGAAGCAGCCCCAGCCGAACCAGATGCCCGTCAGCAGTGCGCCGATCAGCCCGGACAAATGCGCGAATAGAGCCCACTGCTTCTCCTCCGCGCTCGGAATCCCGACGATCGGCGGCGGTGGAGTCGGCGTTTCATTCGTTGGAACACTCATGGCACGCTCCTGTTGGATGAAGACATCTTTCTTGCTCGTGAAACCAAAGTGCCTGTGCAAAGAGTTGCGGATATCCGCATGCGAATCAACCATGACCAACGATCTATTCTCCGGCTACCGTCATTTTGTCGATGAGGATCGACCCCATGAGAATGTGCGAACGCGGATCGACATCCGCGCCGACAGCGAGGACACCGGCGAACATGTCGCGCAGGTTCGCAGCAATCGTGATCTCTTCGACAGGATGCACGATGACGCCATTCTCGACCCAGAAACCCGACGCGCCGCGCGAATAGTCGCCCGTGATGATGGACACGCCCTGCCCCATCACGTCGGTAACGACGAGTCCGGTGCCGAGTTTCTTCAACATCGCATCGAAATCGTCGTCGCCCGTTTTCGCCACGACGAGATTGTGGATGCCGCCCGCGTTACCCGTGCTTTGCAGACCGAGTTTGCGCGCGGAATAACTGCCGAGCACATAACGCTGCAGAACGCCGCCGCGGATCAAATCGCTGTCTTTCGTCGCCACGCCTTCGGCATCGAACACCGCGGAACCTTGTCCGCGCCGCAAACGCGGACGTTCGACGATCTCCACGAACTCCGGAAAAATTTTCTTGCCGGCGTGATCGAGCAAAAAGCTCGCCTTGCGATACAACGATCCGCCGCTGACGGCGGAAATGAGATGTCCGATCAATCCACGCGCGACTTCCGGCGCGAACAGCACCGGGCAACTGCGCGTGCCGATTTTCTTCGCGCCCATGCGCGCGAGCGTGCGTTCGGCTGCCTTTCTGCCGATCGATTCCGCGTCCGGGAAATCTTTCGCCGAGCGCACGGATTCATACCAATAGTCGCGCTGCATGCCGTTTTCGTCTTCGGCGATAAGCGTGCACGACAGCATGTGCCGTGTCGAACGTTCGCGGCCGACGAAATCCTGCGACGTCGCGTACACCGACAACGACTCGCCCGCCTGCACGCTCGCGCCTTCGGAATTGGTAATGCCGTTCGTCGCGCGGCCGACATTCTCGATATCGATCCCAAGCTGGATCGCATCCTCCGCATCGAGCTTCCACGGATGCCAGAGATCAAGATCCGGAAAATCGCGCGCCAGCAGCGCCGCATCGGCCAAGCCCGTCGCCGGATCCTCTTCCGTGTAGCGTGCGATCGCGCACGCCTGCTCGATCGTTTTCGCGATCGAATCGGGCTGCAGGTCGGCGGTGCTCGCGGAACCTTTGCGCTTGCCGAAATACACCGTAATGCCGAACGAACGGTCGCGCGTATGTTCGATCGTTTCGACTTCGCCCATGCGCGCGTTCACGCTCAAGCCGGTATCGATGCTCGCGCCGACTTCGGCCTCGCTCGCGCCGGCGGCGCGGCAGCGCCGGATGACGTCGCGCGCGATGTCGGCGAGGCGATCGAGTTGCGCGAGACTATCGTCCGTCGAAATTTCCGATTTCGGAATTGCCGATTTTGCGATTGATTGATCCACTGCGTATGCTTCCACTCTGTTCAAACGATGATTCACTGATGAGCGCCGAAGACGACGACAGCGCAAACGGATGGGCCGGACCGAGCCGAAGCCAGCTTCGGCGCGAAGCGCTGGATGTTCTCAAGCTCGCGCAAGCGCTGGCCGGACTGTCCGACGCGCAATTATCGCACTTCACGCTCGACGACGATCTTCTCGACGAAATCCGCCGCGCGCGGGCCGTCAAGCAACAGATCGCACACAAGCGCCAAGTGCAATTTCTTGCCAAGCAGCTGCGCCGCCTCGACGACGAAGAACTCGAACCGATCCGCGCGAAACTCGAGAACGACCGCCAATTCGCGCGGACGGATGCCGCCGCGCTGCATCACGCCGAAAAATGGCGCGATCGCTTGATCGATGAAGGCGACGAAGCGCTGACCGAACTTCTAAACCATCATCCCGCCGCAGACCGCCAACAGCTTCGTCAACTCGCACGGCAAGCAAGAATCGAACGCGAACAAAACCGGCCGCCGCACGCGCAGCGCGAATTGTTTCGCGTGCTGCGCGAGTTGACGTAAAGCTGGGGCGGCGCACAATAGTCATTCGGATGTAGTCGCAAACGGGTTGACTTTTTTCGCAGCCAGCACGGCCCACGCCGTCGCGCCGAGATGCGGCATGCGGTAATAGTAGAAATCCGCACTCGCACCCGACGACGCCGATGCCAACCCCGTCGTGATCTTCGCCTCGCGCGTCGCGTATACCATTCCACCTGTGGAAAATTGCGCATCGATGGTCGCGAATAGTTTCGTAGCGTCCGCTTCGTGGCCGATGACGCGGTAGACGAGCGCCGCCTGCGCGGTGCCTTCGATCCAAGCGCCGTCGCGATCGGCGTTGAAATCAAAACCGCCGGGAACAGCGTGCTCTCGCTCGATGTAAGCAAGGGCGCGAAGCCACTCTTTCGAAGAGTTCGGCAATAACTGGCCCCATAGTTGCGCGTCGAGGCCAGAGCTGTCGCGGTTCGGTGTGACACCGTCGATCGTCGTGCCGATGACGAAGTGCGCGCTTGCCTTGTCCCACTGCGAATCGACGAAACGCCGTGCGTTCGATGCGGCGGTTTTCCAGTCGCCGTCCGCGTGCGTGCGCGCGAGGCCATCGAACGCCGCGACGAGATCGATGTTGTGCTCGGTCGATTTCCAAAGAATTTTCGTCGGTGACGCATCGAATCCATCGACGCCGCCGGTGAAACCGCCGGCACCGCGGGCGTCTGATGTGTTGTCGAGAACCCATTGGCCGAGCTTTGCCGCTGCGCTTCGCCAACGCGCATCGTGCGTCGCGTCGTAAAGCGCGATCATCGCCAACGCAGTCCAAGCGACGTTGCCGGTCGATGTTCCGTCCTGATTTGCGTCTTCAACCCAGCGTGACGACGCGGCATCCCACCAGCCATTCGGCAGCGGCTTGTCTTTCACTTCGCCGGATCGGTAAACATTGCGCAAACGTGAATCGTCGAGGATGGCGAGACGCAGCGCCTCACCGACGCGCACCGCGGCGGGTTTATCTCCGCACGCGACAAGCGCGATCACAGCAAGACTGTTGTCGTACACGAAAGCGGCGGTCCGCAACGCAGGTTGTTCAGGCGCGCTTTGTCCGTTTTTGTCGTCGTAGCTGCGCAGAAAGACGGGCGACGCGCCGGCGATTTCGTTGACGCGCGTGACGATCGCCGCGCAGCCGCGATGGGCGATCTCGTCGACAGCCGCCGCACTCACCGAAGCAGAACTCACGATGGCGAGCGCGGCCAACGCTCGTCCGGCGTGCATCACGCCGCGGTGCCGCCTACCGTCATGGAATCGATTTTCAACGTCGGCTGACCGACGCCGACGGGCACGCTCTGCCCCTCCTTGCCGCACGTGCCGACGCCTTCGTCGAGTTTGAGATCGTTGCCGACCATTGATACGCGCATCAGCACGTCGGGGCCGGAGCCGATCAACGTCGCGCCTTTCACGGGGCGCGTCACCTTGCCGTTTTCGATGAGATACGCTTCGCTGGCGGAGAAAACAAATTTACCGTTGGTGATGTCGACTTGTCCTCCGCCGAAGTTCACGGCGTACAAACCGCGCGGGACGGACGCGATGATTTCCTGCGGATCGCTCTTGCCCGGAAGCATGTAGGTGTTGGTCATGCGCGGCATCGGCAGGTGCGCGAACGATTCGCGGCGTCCGTTGCCGGTCGGGCGCGAACCCATGAGGCGCGCGTTCATCTTGTCTTGCATGTAGCCGCTTAGACGTCCATTCGAAACGAGCGTGGTGCATTCTGTCGGAACGCCTTCGTCGTCGACGCTGAGCGAACCGCGGCGGTTCGGCATCGTGCCGTCGTCGACGATGGTGCACAATTCCGACGCGATTTTTTCTCCCATGCTTTTCGCGAACGCGGATGTTCCCTTGCGGATGAAATCGCCTTCGAAACCGTGACCGATCGCTTCGTGCAGCAGCACGCCGGGCCAGCCGGGGCCGAGCACGACGGTCATCGTCCCCGCGGGCGCGGCGACGGCATCGAGATTCACCAGCGCTTGCCGCACCGCTTCGCGTGCGAGCGCGTGTGCGCGGCCATTCGCGAGAAATTCGCGGTATCCGAAACGTCCGCCGCCGCCGGCGGAACCTTGTTCGCGGCGTCCATTGCGCTCGGCGATCACCTGCACGTTCATGCGCACGAGCGGTCGCACGTCGGCAGACAGCGTGCCGTCAGCGGCAGCGACCATGACGGTATCGAGCGCGGCCGCAATCGACACGATGACCTGATTGATGCACGGATCCAGCGCACGCGCGAATTTGTCGACTTCGCGCAGCACGGCTATCTTTTCTTCGTTGGCGAGCGACTCGACCGGATCGATGGGCGGGTACAGCGAATGCGACTCCTTCGATGCGAGCGCATGGCCGCCGCCGGGCACGCCGGATTGCGCGATGGCGCGTGCGCTTTGCGCGGCGGTCAGCAATTGCGGCAAGACGATTTCGTCGGAATACGCGAAACCGGTTTTCTCGCCGCTCATCGCGCGCACGCCGACGCCTTGCTCGATCGAGTGATTGCCTTCCTTGACGATGCCGTCTTCGAGCACCCACGACTCGCTGCGCGAATGCTGGAAATACAAATCCGCCGCGTCGATGGACGGACCCATCAGTTGCGAAAACACGCGATCGAGATCGCCGCTGGAAAGTCCGCCGGGTTGCAGCAGTTGCCGCTCGGCCAAAGCAAGAAGGGTCATCGATGGATTACCGCGCTGAGAAACTGTAGTGAGTCAAAAAGAGATGGTGGCCGACGCGTCGTATGCAAGATGCTACGGTTACGGCTGGCCGCCATGCAACGTCGTGCCGGGTTTGGCGTCCTTCGACGGTGTGCGCGGCGGCTGGATGCGTTCTTTTGCGAGCAGCGTCATGGTTGGTTTGTCCCAGCTGCCGGTGACGCTGTAGCGGTTGCGCGTGACATTCTTGAATACGCCCTGCAGCAGTGCGCCCGCTGCGGCGCCGACGGGGCCGCCCACCAGTGCGCCGCCGAGCATCAGCGTGCCGCCGACGTGCGGCGTTATTTCCATGGTCTGATCGTAGTCGCGTGCCTTCAGGCCGGTGCGTCCCTTGACCGCGATGTCGGCAGCGGGACCTTTGACGAGCAGGTCGCTCGTGAACGCGTTGCCGTCTTTCAGCGTGAACGTGGCATCGATGGAATCGAAACTGAAACCTGACTTGAAAAAATCGCCGAAATCGAGCGTGAGGCGGCGCGGCAATGAGGCCAGATTGAACAGCCCGAAAATCCGGCCCGCGCCGGGATTGGCTTCCGGAATGCGGCCGCCTTTCACCGACACGGTCAACGTTCCGTCAAAATGTGCGAGCGCGAATGTCGACGGCGCACCGGCCCAGCTGCCCTGCATATGCGCGACGGTTTGCCCGTCGTCGACGACGCCGGCGTAGCCGAACGCATCGAGCATATGGCCGAGATTGCGCGCACTAAGATCGATGGAGAACGTGGAACGGTCCGTGCCCGGCCGGCCCAGCCAATCGCCGTGCGCGCGCATTTCGACGTTGCTCGATTGCGTGCTGACTTGCTCGAAATGCGTGCCGTTGGCGACGGGATAACTCTCGACTGTCGTCATGCCGAACTCGCTTTGACCGAGATGGAAATCGTCGATGCGGATATGCAGCGGCGGCACGGAAGCGGGGTTCTCACGCGAAACCGAATTGTCGTCGGCGTCGCTGCCGGCATCCGGCCAGAACAGACGCGAGAACTCCGCGGTGACGCCGCGCCGCTTCAGATCGACGGTGGGGATGTGCAGCGTTCCGTTGATGTTCGCACCGTCGAACGTGAGATCCAGCGCATCCTTCGCCGGTACCAGACGAAATGCGGCCGCGCCGAAATTCCGCTCGTACGCCAGCATGCCGGCCGTGCGGACATCGACGCCGGCAAGTATGTCGCCGCCGCTCGCGCCGTTGCCGGGCGTGCTGTCGCTCGTCGCGAAATCCATCCAGCCCGACAAATCCAGTTGCGGCACGTTGCCCGTCATCGAAAGACCTGCGGGCGGCAATGGCGCCTTCGCGTCGGCGCCGAACGCGATGTTGGCCGCGAACGGCTGCGTGGCGGACACGAGCCGTCCGTGCATGAACAGGATGTCGCCCATGACGAGATCCACTTTGCCGCCGGCGGTCGGCGGCTCGAGATGCAGTTTGAACGGCAGCGACGTCTCCGCCTCTTTCGTCAACGGCGCCGGCAGATCCAGCGTGACGCCATGCAAGTCGGATGTCACGTCGACGCGTTGCGACGGCGCCTTGACGGTATCGACATCAGCATTGAAAACGACGTTCCACACGGCACTGCCCTCGATGCTGTCGCTGTAGGTTTCGAGCATCGGCGCATATGCGAGCAGATCGCGGGCGGGAAGGTCGGCCTGCAACGAACCTTCCACCGCGTGTTGCGGATCGGCGACGAATGCGCCGACGGCGAGTTTCAGTCTGGCCGGTTTGTCGCGCATCGTGGCCGCCAGATTGTCGGCGATGAAACCGCGCTGATTGAAACGCACGTCGCCGTTGGCGGCACTCAGATGAAGGTTGTATTTCGCGTCGGCGAGATCGGCATCGGCGAGCGTGGCTTTTCCGGTGAGTTCCACTTGTTCGGCGTGCTTGATCGGAAATTGCAAATGGAAATTCACGTCGCCCGTTCCGCCGATCGAGACGCCGAGCAGTTGCACGCCGTGCTGCATTCCGACGGGCGTGGCTTTCAGAAAATTCAACAGGTCCTTGCCGGCGCCATCGACGGCGGCGTCCAGTTCGAACGTGCCTTCGCCGAGATCCGAAAGAGTCGCGGTCGCGCGGTCGACTCTCACGCCCATTGCCTGCGCGGCGCTCGCTTCGATATGAAAACTGGCGTTGACGAACGTCGCGATTGCCTTCAACCGTTCCGCTGCAGGCCAATCGGTGAGATATGGGAAACGCACGTCGTCGACATCGGCGCGCGCCTCGAAGCGGCCGGTGTTTTCGCGGAACGGCCAGTCGGCCAGATCGCCGTGAAACACCGCACGTCCCGACACCAGGCGGCCGGACTCGATGGCGCGATCGAGAAAACTCACCGTATTCGGCGGCATCGAGTTGATCGGCCAGAACAGATGCGAGGCTTCGACTTGCCCGTGCGTCACGTCCGCATACGCATCGACGGACGGTTTCGAACCGTCGTCATGCAGATCCACCGACCCGCGCAGTTGTCCGCCGTACTTCGCGCCTTCGAAATCCAGTGCGTCGGTTTCGATGCGCCATGCCTGATCGACGCGATAAACGGCGATGTCGCCGGCGAAGTTGGAAAATTCGAGCGGCCGCCGGAATACTTTCGGCGTATCGAGGCCGAACGGCGATTTCGGCGCCAGCGTGAGCGCGAGCGAATCCTGATCGCCGAGCAGCGAACCGGCGAAACTGTTGACGCCGGGAATGGCGTCGACCGAATGCCACGCGCCGCCGATGAACGAAGCAGCTACGTCGAAATCCTGCATGCTCGCGTAGCGCAGCACGAGGGAACGCACGTCGCCGACCGGATCGGCTTCGTACAGCCAGTGCCGCCACACCTCGGGCAAAGCATCTGTCAGCATCGCCACGCTGGCGGGCGCGGCGATGTCGAGATTGGCCGCGTCGACAACGTAGGTCGCCGGCGCATCGGCGGCGCCGTCGATTTTGTCCACATGTATACTCGCGCTGTTCGACGGCACGCCCTGCCGCGAAATCAGGATATCGCCCAGGTCCGCCGTCCAGCCGCTTGCGGTTCGTTTCCAGCGCGCGCCGAAGGCGACGCGGTCGAAGCCCACGTGCGGGACGACGGCTTGCTTGGCGCCGACGGATATCGGCTGCGGCGTGCTGATGACGAGATCGCGCAGGTCGATTTCCGTGCGCACCTGCATCAGCGTGTCGTGCGTCCAATCGGCCCACACCTGCAGGCGCCCGTCGCCGTGTTCCATCTGCCAGCCTGCAACGGCCGAGCCGTGCAGGATGGTCGCGATATCCAGCGCATTGCCGCCGAGATAGGCGCGGCCATCCTTGGTGCCGCTGTCGTAATCCGCGACGACATCGATAGGCGACGTCGTCGTTTGCGACGATCGCACGCGCGCCAGCACGCGATGACGGTCGCCGTCGTTGACAAGGCGGATTTCGTCCGATGCAAGCGCGATGTGACGCCCGGCGGTGCTGTCGTCGATGGTGAAATCGACGTTGCGCAGCACGAGCGATCCCAGATCGAACAGGGGCGATGAATCGCTGCCGCCGTCTTCGGTGGCGGCAGTGTCGAGTCCTTGCAGCCGCCAGTCGCCGGCGGCGTTGCGGACCAGATGCAGATTCAGTCCGACCAGCCGGAATTCGTTCCACGCCTGATTGCGGTGAAACACGGCGAGGAAATTGACTTTCAGTTGCGCTTGCGGAATCGTGAGACCCGGTTGCGCGGCGGCGCCCGAGGCGATGCGTACGTCGTGCAGCGTCAGCACCGGTCCATCGTGTTCCCACTGTCCTTCGGCATGATCGAGCGTCACCGGGCGCTTGAGCCGGTCGCTCAGGAACGCGCTGATCTTTTCAGGATGACTGACCAGCCACGGCAGCGCGAGCTGTCCGAGACCGACGATCACCGCCGCCGTGATGACGACGACGGCGAACAGCGCCTGCAAAAACAGGCGAACGTGCCGCACACGGCGGTGCCACGTCACAGCGCGCGGTCCTCGCGCTCACAGCAACACGACATCGTATTGCTCCTGCGCGTAGTGCTCCTCGGGCTGAAAACGTATCGTCTTGCCGATGAACTCCTCGAGCTCCGCGACGGTTGCGGATTCCTCGTCGAGGATGCGCGCCACCACTTTCGGCGCAGCGAGCACGAGCAATTTCTTCGCCTCGAACTGGCGCACGGCGCGGGTGATCTCGCGGAAAATTTCGTACGTCACCGTTTCGGACGTCTTGATGCTGCCGCGCCCGTCGCAGGTAGGGCACGGTTCGCACAACTGACGTTCCAGACTTTCCACCGTGCGTTTGCGCGTCATCTGCACAAGGCCGAGATGCGACATCTCGTAAACCGTGGTTTTCGCGTGATCGTGAATCAAGGATTTTTCCAGCATGCGCAATACCTGGCGTTTATGTTCCTCATCCGTCATATCGATGAAATCGATGATGATGATTCCGCCTAGATTACGCAGTCGAAGCTGACGGGCAGCTGCCTGAGCCGCCTCGAGATTGGTTTTGTAAACCGTCTCCTCGAGATTGCGATGGCCCAGGAACGCGCCGGTGTTGACGTCGATGGTCGTCATGGCCTCGGTCTGGTCGATGACGAGGTAGCCGCCGGACTTCAACGGCACTTGTTTCTTGAGCGCACGCTGAATTTCGTCTTCGACGCCGTAAAGATCGAAAATCGGCCGTTCGCCCGGATAGTGCTCGATGCGCTCGGCCAGTTCCGGCATGAACTGTTTGGCGAACGCGATCATGCGTTCGTAAGTTTCGCGCGAATCGACGCGAACTTTTTCCACGTCGCGCCGCATGAGATCGCGCAACGCGCGCAAAGGCAGCGACAAATCCTCGTACACGCGATCGCCTTCGCGCGCGCCGGCAATACTTTCCTGCAGCGATTGCCACAGCTTGGTGAGATACGCCACGTCTTCCGACAATGCTTCGCGCGGCTGTCCTTCGGCATTCGTGCGCATGATGTAGCCGGCGTTGTTTTCCGTCGCCAGCGGCTGCAGCATTTCTTTCAGACGCGAGCGTTCGGTCTCGTCTTCGATGCGCACCGACACGCCGACCACTTTCACATACGGCAACAGAACGAGATAGCGCGACGGCACGGACAGATTCGTCGTCAGCCGCGCGCCCTTGCTGCCGATCGGATCCTTGACGATCTGGACGACGATGTCCTGCCCGTCGCGCACCAGTTCTGCGATCGGCGGCGATACGGGCGGCGTGCCGTTGCCGTTTTCGTTGCTCTCGCCGAGCAGCGCCGGCATCGCACGCAAAATATCGGAGGCATGCAGGAACGCCGCGCGCTCCAGTCCGATTTCCACGAACGCCGCCTGCATGCCGGGCATGACGCGGCTGACGCGGCCTTTATAGATGTTGCCGACATAGCCGCGCCTGAGCGCACGTTCGACGTGCACTTCCTGAAGCATGCCGTTTTCGACCACCGCCACGCGGGTCTCGCGCGGGGTGACGTTGATCAGAATTTCTTCGGTCACAAAAGCACTTGGGTAATTTTCCTGAGACGATTTATAGCCGGACGGCGCCGCGCTGTCGACCGCTTCGCGTTTCAGGGCGCTGCGTCGGCCTGTGCCAGCGCGGCGGCTTCCCGCGCATGCGGATTTTGTTCGCCGAGAAAGCGGCTGAAGATCTGCGCCGCTTCGGCGGCAACGGCGCGCGCCTCGGCATGGCGCTGCGGTTGCGGAGCGAGCAGGTGGGCCAGATTCAGCAGTGTGCGTGCGCGTTCAGGCACGGGTTCGCCGAACATTTCGTTCTCCATGCGCAGAGAATCGCGCAGGAGATTCTCCGCTTCGTCATCACGGCCTTCGCCCATGAGTGCGGTTGCCAGCACGGACTTGGATTGGGCCGTCCACACCGAACCGCCATGAAACATTGCTTCGTCGCGACCGACCCCTTCGCGCAATTCCTTCTCCGCCGCTGCGTACTCGCCGCGCCGCACATCGATCACTCCGCGCATCAACAGCCAGTTCGACGGCAGCGGCCGGCCTTTGCTCGTGCGTCGGACGCTGATTTCGTCGAGCTCGCGCGCCGCATCGTCGAGATGTCCTTGCAGTCCGCGCAGGAAAGCGCGGAAGAAAAGTTGCGCATCGGTGATGCTCGAATCCTTGCCGAAGCGTCGCTCGTCGACATCGATCAATTCGACGATCTTCTGCTCGGCCGCCGCATAGTCTTCGCGCAGGAATTCGAGTTGCCCCCAAAAATTGAGCATGTCTTGAAGTTCGAGCTGGTTGGGTGTGGGCGACGCGCGCACGACCGCTTCCACTTCGTGCACCCGCCGTTCGGCTTCGTCGTAGCGTCCGAACCACGCCAATCGCGGCAACATCAGGATCTTGATATCCAATACGCGCTGATCGGCAGCGCCGACCGCGGGCTCGAGCACGCTCAGCGCGTGCTGATCCAGTTCCAACGCTTCACGCGGGTGAACCACATCGATGATGTTCGCCAGTTGCCCTTCGGCCACTGCGGCCGACGGATCGTTTTCGCCGGCGCCGGCGCGGAGCAGCGCAATTTGTTCCCGCGCCAACGCAGCCCCGCCCTCCACGTCGTGCAGCGCCCACGCCACGACGGATGCGGTGCCGAGACAATCGGCCAGCACATCCGACGAAACCTTGGGACGGCGCGCGAACTGTTCGGCTTCGTCGATGAAACGCTTGGCGTCGTCGAAACGGTGCCGCGATATCTCGACGGTGGCCTGCATTTGCAGACTGCGCGCCATGTCCGCCGGCGGCGCGCCGGCTTGCAGAAGACGCGCGGTTGCCAGCGCGGCGTCGTGCGCGGCTTCTTCGTCGCGTTGCAGATCGGATTCCGCGCGCGCACGTTCGCGCTCGCTGGCCGCGATCAGCGGCGCGGCCGCACCGCCGGTTTGCAAATCGTCGATGGCTGCGCGTTCGGCGGTCTCGGCTTCTTTCGATCGTCCGAGGTCGTTGTAGATTTCGCCAAGCACGCTGTTGAGTTCACCGCGCAACAATGGCTCGCCCGTCATCTTGCCCAGGCGCGCCGCGCCGCGGTCGACCAGTTCGCGCGCCGTTACTTCTTTTCCGTTGGTCTGCGTCGAATCGGCATCGCGGAAAAGACCGACCAGAAAATTCTTGACGGCATCGGTCGTGCGCGCTTCGGCAGCGATGCGGCGCGCCTGCCACGCCATCGCGACAGTGCCGGACAAAACCACGGCGAGTAAAACCGCGCCGACCGACAGCGGCAGCCAGTGACGGCGCGCAAACTTGCGCATGCGGTAAGTGCGCGTGCCGCCGCTGATGGCGCGGCCGGCCAGATACGCGCGCAAATCGTCGGCGAGTTTGTCGGCGGTCGCATAGCGCGACTCGGCCCGCTTCGCCAACGCGCGCTGCATGATGCGTTCGAGATCGCCGCGCAACGCACGCTTGAGTGCTGTTGGCGTGGTCGAGCGCGCACGCGCAATTTCTGCCGCATCTTTGCGATCGATGGCGCGTTCGGCCGGCTCGGGTGCGTCTTCGAGGATCGCCTTGATCCAGCTCGTTTCGCCGAGTTCAGCGCGTCGATAAGGCATGTGGCCGCTGAGCAAAAAATAGGCTGCTATATACCTGACAAACCCTGATACCATTTGTCTCAGCTGCTGCGACGCGCCTGAGTACATTGGACGAGGAATTAGCTCGCGAGGTTCCGGTCTTTCTGGATGCACCTAAGCAGGTGCGTGCACGCTTCCGCTGGATAAGCAAAAGCAGCATCGATTGGGCCGAAGCGAGGCTGATGCTACAGACGGCTGGAGATGGCGCGCCGATGGGCGGTCAAATCCGGATGACAGTTCATAAGAAGCGCATCCCGGCGAAATATAGCTTTGCGCTCCTCTACCGCAATCAGCGCGTTTTTGGGCTGGACGTGAATCCAGCTCGCGGCCACATGAACCCGGATACACTCGAATCGATCCGGTGCACTCACTGGCAACTGTGGCCCTGTACGCGCGCGGAAGCAGACGACAGAATACAGAGTCACGAACGGTGGTTTAGGGAATTTCTGAAACGCGCCAAGGTCACATTTCCGTTCCGGTATCGGCCACCTCCGGACGGCACAGAACAGCTTGAGATGGAGTTTGCGCCATGGACATCCTGAGCACCGAAAGCCTGGAGCAAGCTGTGCGAAGCCTCACCGTCGCGCAGCAGACGAACTTGGGCTTGGAAATTTCGCTACCAGTTCTTCTGCCGGACGGCGATTTCATTGGCGTGACCGTTGTGGAGGATGGCGACGGTTTTCTCGTGCACGACAGCAGCACTGCCGCTATGTATTTGGCGTCATCTGGCATGAAGGTCGGCGAAAGCCGGAAGAAATTTCCGGGTCTCGTTGCGCGATTTGGATGCGAAGTGTCCGGTGATCGTGTCCAGCGTCATGTCAAAGCCGAACAGGTTGCAGCCGCCAGCGTGATGGTCGCAAATGCGGCGCGCGCTGTCGCTGATCTTGCGCTCGACATAAAGCTCTTAGCTACCTTCGATTTCAGAAAGATAGTCGCCGAGAAGGTGGAGGAGCTTGTCGGTAAGCGGGTACGCTTCAATCAGGAAGTACACGGCAAATCAGGTCGCGCATATCACGTTCGCAACGTTATTCTGGATGCAGCACAAAAGCATCCGATCGCATTTATCGAACCTGTGCCGACTCGCTCATCGGTCGCCACGCATTTCACAGAGTTCTACGATATTCACGATGCCATGCAACAACTGAAATACGCATCTGTATACGACGACAACAGCGATATTCGCGCAGCTGACATGAATCTCTTGCGGCAGGTCAGTGATGTTTTTGCATTCGGTGAAAGCGAAATTCGCATTAAGCGCATCGCGAATGCGGAAGGTACGGCATGACCGCTAAGGAACCGCATTTTGATGACGTGCTGCGAAAGCTGCTGGCGACGCCGCCGCAGCCGAAAGTGGCGAAAAAGCCGACGAAACGAGCGTCTGGCGTGGACGCGAAAAAGGGTAAAAGGTATACTTCAAAAACCGGAAGCGCTGCGAAGTCCCGTTAAGCCACCTTCACAAGCATCGGAAAGGCACGGAACCCGTACGTTTTCGCGTAAATGCGTTTCCCGTTCTTCAGGTCACGATATGGTCGAAAAATCCATACGTGGCCATCGGGTACAGGTAACGCTAGCTTCAGCTGCTTTGGCATAGGCTTTCACCTCCTTGTTCGGGGAGGATTTGCATGTTGGCGCATGCACCCCGATATGTCGGTGAGACCCGCAGCGCTTCCAAAATTAGCACCAACCTTCGGCCCCGTAGCGCTTCGTCTCTATCAGGATCAGAGCGCGCGGGGCCTTCTCGTATGCGGTTCCCGATCCGGCTGGCTAGCTGGTGACCGAGTTCCTGGGTTCCCTCATAGAACTCCTAGTTGTCACCCCGCTTCATGAGCGCGTCGAAATTTTCCAGCCACTTTTTCTGCACTTCGGCGTCCCAAGACGGATCGAAGTTTGGAAACTTCTGCAACAGCAGTTCATGCCAATGATTTACTCGAACGTGATCGTGCTTGTTCTTGTCCTGCTCATCCGGCTTATCGTTATTTTTCTTGGCGTCTTCGGTCTGGGTCGCGGTCTTAGCCTTTCGAGCCACCTTGCGCACCTTGCGTGTGCCGAAATGAGGTGAAAACGTGATGCCGATCTCCCGCAAGGCCGCAAGGTAAAACCGAACGGCTTTATCGAGCATTTGCCCATCCACCGAGCCGCGGGACCGAAAAGCGTCATCAAGATTGGCGCTAGTCCCTGCATCGAGATCAACGTTACCGATTACTTCGCTGTAACCTTCCATCACAACGAACTCAAGATTTTCCTTCCAACTATCTG
>DATAVJ010000188.1:0-7494 GCA_036267795.1 Rudaea sp. | reverse complement strand
TGCGCGAATACGCCCACGCTACGCCGATCACCATGCAGGTGATGCCGCCGGCGAGCGCGAGCTTCCACAGTTTCGACAAACGTCCGGCGAGCAATAACCCGAACATCAGGATCGCCATCATCACGCAAAACGCGGCGTACTCGTTGGCGCCGAGCATCGAGAAGGTGCCGGAAATGCGCAGCGCGTCGTTGTAGTGCCAACTGCTCACGCTTTCGTGTTCGCTCCACGTCACCTTCAGGATGTACGGCAACGGCAGGATCATGGCGATGATGGTTCGCTTGATCGTGGTCCAGTCGTTGACGCTCATCTGCACGACGAACACGAGCATCACCCCCAGCATCGAATCCTTGAGGATGTTGAAATGGTCTTCAGTTTCCGACGAGACGTTCGAGTAGCCGATGAACAGCGATACGCACGCATAGGCGATGTAGGCGATCACCCACGAATGCACCGAACTCCAGTGCGTCAGCTTGCCTTTGCAGTAGAACGCGCCGAGCAGCGACAGGACGAAGCCGACGTTGAGAAAGTTGATGCCGCCGCCAAGATTGGGCATGTAGCCGGTCTGCAGGTTCTGCAGCGGCAGGAAGAACAGGAACACGTACAGCAACCAGTTGTTGCGGACTTTCGCGACGGTTTCGGCGTGCGGCGCGAATGTCGTGCGCGCGACGCGCGGCATGGGCGCGATGGCGGCGCGGTCAGGAACGTGCGCGGACATGTTCGCTCCAGATTTTGTGATACGCAGATGCGTAGTGTTGCGTCATATTCGTCACGGAGTATCGCTCGACGACGCGAGCGCGCAACGCGTCGCGTCGCGGCTGTCGGATGGCATCGTACATGGCCGATGCCAACGATTGCATGTCGCCGGGCGTTACGACTGCGGCATGGGTTCCTTCGAGCACGGCCGGGACCTGCCCGACCGCGGTTGCGACGATGCCGCGCTCACACGCCATCGCTTCCAGCAGCGCGAGCGGCAATCCTTCGTAGTGCGACGGGAGCACGAATATGTCGAGCATCGGATAGAAACGTTCGAGATCGTTGCGCGCGCCGATAAGATGGACGCGATCGGCGACGGAATGTTCGCGTGCGTGTTCAGTCACGGCATCGCGCAGCGGTCCGTCTCCTGCGATGACGAGTGCGGCATTCGGCAAGCGTTCGGCCGCCTTCGCAAACGCATCGATCAAACCGAGCGGATTCTTTTGCTCGGTCAAACGCATCGCCGAGCCGAACACGACCGCGTCGTCGGCGATGCCGAATTCGGAGCGCGCGAGCGGCGGCGTCTGCGCATTGAAACGTTGCGTGTCGATGCCGTTTTCGATGAGTTGCGTTTTCTTATCGTCGATGCCGGCCCTCGCGAGAATCGGCAGCATGTCTTTCGAGACGACGCACACATGCTCGAAGCGCCGCATCAGCGCGAGTTCTAGGCGGTTGTACATGCGCAGGTTCGCAGTCGTCGGGAAATGTCCGTGCGAGGTTGAGACGATCGGCGTGCGGCGGCGTCCGCGCGCGAGCCAGGCGTGAAACGCGCTCTTGTAGTCATGCACATGCAGGATCGCATTGGGATTTCGGCGCAGCGTGTCGCGCAATGAACGCAGCGTCGTGAAATCGAACCGGCCGCGGCACGGCACGCGTTCGGCCGGAACGCCCATCGCCTGTGCCCGCGCGAACAGCGGCTGCTCGGCGAGATGGTGGTTGTCGATGCTGAGAAGGCGGCTGGGAATGCCGATGCGGTTCAGCTCGGGCACCATGCCGAGGATCACGTACTCCGCGCCATACAGACCGGCGCTGGAACGCAGGTGCAACACGTCGAAGTCAGCACGCATCGGCGAGCTCGCGGTAGAGATGCTCGTAGGCGAGCGCCATCGCATCGACCGAATGTTCGCGCAGCACGTGCGCGCGTGCGTTCGCGCCGAATTCGCGACAGGTATGCGGTTGCGCGGCGGCTTCGCTCAGCGCGCGCGCCAGTTCCGCAGGCGATTCGGACGACACGAGCCATCCTGTTTTGCCGCCGTGGACGAGATCAGGATTTCCGCCGACCGCCGTTGTGACGACAGGCAATCCGCAGGCTTGCGCTTCGAGGATCGCATTGGACAATCCTTCCGTGTTCGACGACAGGACGAAGACGTCGAGCGCGGGAAGGATTTGATCGACGTCGGAACGCGGGCCGAGCAACGCGACGCTATCGCCCAGTCCGAGTTGCGAGATTTGCGCTTCGACCTCACTGCGCAGCGGACCGTCGCCGACGAGCAGCAATCGCGCGGTCGGATGCGACTTCGCGACGACCGCAAACGCGGCAAGCGAATCGACATGGCGTTTCACGCGCGTGAAGCTCGCCACGATTCCGATAAGGATGTCCGCATCCGCGAAACCGAGTTGTGTGCGCAGGAAGCGGCGCCTGTCGCTGTCGGCGGGACAAAACATGTTCGTGTCGACGCCGTTGGGAATCGTGCGGCAGCGTAGCCGTTCGGCATTCTCGTCGGAGATCAGTTTATCGACGATGCTCTGCGATGGCGCGACGATGCGGTCGAAGCGTCCGTTGAGCTTGCGGAACAGCGCGCTCACGCGAGGGCTTTTCTGAAACCCCATGTCGCGACGGTTCGAGATGGTGCGCGATCCGGCGCGCCGCGGCAGCAGCGCGTTGATGAGATCGGATTTCTCGTGGTGGGACTGGACGATGTGGTACTCACCGCGCAGCACGCGCGCACGCACACGTCGGAATGCGGACCATCCGCGCAATCCGTACACGGCGCCGATGGGATGATAGGAAAGGGTGACGGCAACATTGTCGAGTTGCGCAACACGCGCCGAGGAATTGGGTTCTTCTGTCAACTGCAACACGTCGACCGAATACCGTTCGGCGGGAAGCCTGGCCAGAAGATTGCGCAGAAAACGTTCGCTGCCGCCGGCGGTGAGGATGGCGGTGTCGGTCAGGACGAGCAGTCGAAGTACATCGGCGCGCACAGCATCAACGCTTGTAGATGACCGTCACCATGGCGATGTTCTCGCGAAAACCCTGATCGAACGCGGTGCTGTTGCGTTCGTTGCGGATGAAATCGAGACGTCCGCTCCAGTGCTGCGTGAACTGGCGGAGGAGACTCAGGTCGAAGCGCAAATCCTCATCGCGGCGGTCGATGTCGCTGTAGTCGCGGGTTTCCTCGAACGCATCGAGACCGAGCGTCCACAGCGGCGCCAGCCGATACGCGACGCCGAGCACGCCGCCGTGCGAGGTCTGGTCGAGTTCCGGCGCGGCTTCGTATTCGTAGCGGTTGTAGTAAGGCGCGATGCGCACCGTGAAGCGTTCGTTCTGGAATACGTAGTTCACATTGATCTGATGTTCGAGGAATACCTGCGAGGTGATCGCCGTGGTGCCGACGACGATGCCGGTGTTGAGGCCGGAACCGAGCATGGCGGCGGGATCGATCGCCATGTCCTGCGAAGCGTCGGAGAACTGGCGTGCGAAGCCGAGGCCGAAACTGTTCTCGGCGTCGAGATGATAGGTGAGCGATCCCCGCGCGAGCAGGCCGGACTGGTCCGATGCGCTGGAAAAATTCAGGCGCGAATAACCGAGCGCGACATCGAGATCGAGACTTGCGAGCTTGCTCTGGTAACGCGCGAACACTTCGCCGCGGCGGTAATCCGGATCGGCGACGAGCGGATCGGTGAAATGCACGTCTTCGTAGGTGACGTTCGCGGAGATCTGCGTGGTCGGATCCAGCAACTTGATGGCGCGCACCGCGGCGAGTCCGCGATTGGAATTGAAGTCGTCGGTCTGCGAAGCGAGGCTGTTGGTATAGCGCAGATCGGTCTGCAGGTTGAGCGTCGGATCGAGACGGAAATTGAACGTCGGTCCGGCCGTGAAGACGTTGGTCTGCTGCAGGTTGCCCGGTGCGTTGGTGGCGAGGATGTTCACCGGCGCGACGGCGGCATAGTCCTCGAAGTCGAACGAGAACCGTTGCGGCGAGATGATCCAGTTCACCACGCTCGACAACTGGCCGCGCAGTTCGTTGTCGAAATCGCCGCCCAGATAGTCGCGGTATTCGAGGTCGCCGACGGCCGTCGCCTGCACATCCGCGCCTTTCTCGTCGACGGTGAAGGTCATCCTCGGGATGAGAATCGATTCGCCGACCGGATCGATCGCGCTCTCGTTGATGTCGTCGCTATACCCGGCGCTGGCCTGCAGTGTGTAGTCGAAATTGAATGCGTATGCCGACGCGCTCGCTGCCAGCGACAGCGCACATGTGACCTGACTCACTATTCTGTTTACCGGCATGACGCCCCCTGCATCCGGTTACGGTGTGTGGTTGAACACGACACCTGCGACTTTGTTCTGATCGAGACTGGCGACGGCCTGTCTGATGCTGTGCGCGGTGTCCTTTCCGTACGCGGCGACGACGACGATGAAGTCGGCCAGATCCGACAGGATGCGCGCATCCGGCGAGCCTTTGAGCGGCGGACCGTCGAGGAACAGATAGCGTTCGGCGTACTGGCTGCGCAGCGAATCGACCAGCGCGCGCATGCGGAACGACGAAAAGTATTCCCCGCTCATCTCGCGCGACACGCCGGCCGGAAGCAGGCGCAGACGCGGAACGCCGGTGCGGTAGACCACGCGGTCGATGCCTTTGCTCGGATGATCGAGGTAGTCGATGAGTCCGCCCTGGTTCGCATCGACGCCGAAGGCACGATGCTGGCCCGGATAGCGCAGGTTGCAGTCGATCAGCAGCGAATTCTTGGCTTCGTCGAACGCGAACGCGGCGGCGAGATTGCGTGCGACGAAGCTCGCGCCGGAACCCGGGCTTACCGCCGTGACCATCGTGACGAAATTGTGCACGCCGCCGAGCGAGAGCAGACGCGTGCGGATTTCGCGGAAGGCATCGGCCGTGCCGCGCGAGTCATCGTCGCGGTGGATGAGCCGGCGCTCTTCCATTTGCGTCGTGGTCAGCGCACGCGATTCGGCGAGATAGGCGAGTGCGCGTTCGCCCGACGCACCCTTGGCATCGGCGTCGTCGATGGTGCCGGTTTCGTCGGATAGCTGCATGTCGCGTTCGCGGTTCATAGGAACATCTTGAGTTTCATCAGGGTGACGGCCGCGTAGGCGGCGATCACCGCGATCACGAGCAACACGAGCAGCACCGTGGTGCGGCGCGAACGCCAGCGGTCTTTGTGCGTGGTGTACATCGGCACCGACGCCAGCACGGGAATGCCGGTCAGGCGTTCGATCTGGCTCGCGGCACGGATGCGCGGATCGAACCGCACCAGGCCGAACAGCAGCGCCAGCGGGAGAAATATCCCCGCGCCGATGCCGGCCAGGCCGAAATGCATGAAACGCAGACCGGACGGACGCAGCGGCAACTCCGCCGGCTCCTGGATCACGAAGGTCAGGCCGCGATGATCCGCGTCGAGGTTCATCGACACGCGCGCGTTCTCGCGGCGCTTGAGCAGATCCTGATAGATGTCGCGGTTCACTTCGTAATCGCGCGTGAGCTCGGAGAGATTGTTCTCGGAATCGGCGATACGGCGGCCGCGATCGAGTTCGGTCTGCAGCAGCGATTCGCTCGCGCCCATGCGCGACTGCTGCGCGGCGATGTTGCGCCGGACTTCGGCGAGCTTGCTGCGCAGTTCCTGATAGAGCGGATTGAACTGCACCGAATCGTCGATCGGCGCCGGCGTGCCGCCGGCTGTACGCTGCGCGCGCTGCGATTCCTCGCGTTTGACCTGGTCCTGCAGATCCTGCATCTGGTGACGCACGCGGATCACGTCAGGATGCTGATCGGTATAGGTGAGCATCAACGTGTCGAGTTGCGTCTGAAGTTCGGCCAGACGCATGCGGTATTGGCCTTCGCGCGTCTGCACGGCGGTGATCTCGGACTCGCCCGTCAATTGCGCGACGAGCGCGTTTTCCTTCGAGCGCTGTTCCATCAGGTCCATGCGCGCGTTCTCGACCTGCGTACGCAATTCGCTGATGCGCGTATTCGAATCGGTTTCGCTGCCGGGACGCGCATCGGCATTCTGCCCGCGATATGCCTTGAGCTTGTCTTCCGCGTCGGTCAGTTTGCCGCGATAGATTTCCACCTGGCTGTCGATGAAGCGGTATGCGTCGCTGCTCTCACGTTCCTTTGCCGCGAGGCTTTCGGAGATGAACAGGTCGGCGAGCCGCTGCGTGACGAGATAGGCGCGTTCCGCGTCGGAATCCTTGTACGCGATCTGGATCAGGTTTTCGCGCAGGTTGATGACGGTGATGCGGCTCTTGATGTTGTCGATGATGCGCTCGAGCTCGAGCGGGCTCGGGTCGGATTTTTTCCAGCCGCCTACCTCGACGATCTCGTCGAGGATCTTGCGGCTGAAGATCACCTCGCGCGCGATGGCGGCGCGGTCGGCATTGCCTGTGGCTACCGCGCGGCCTTCCATCAGCGGCTTGATGATGTTGCTTTCCTGCACGAGGATCGACGTGGACGAAGCGAAATTCTTCGGCCAGAAGATGCCGGCGACGAGTCCCGCCAGCGCGAACACGGCCAGCAGGATCACCAAAAGCACACGGCGCCGCCGTGCCTCGGTGAAGAGGATGGGTGTCAGCTCGTTGGAGACCAACAATTCGTTGCTCATGCAAGGATCCTGGATGCGGCGTTGTTTAGAACGCGCGTTCCGGTACGGTGATGATGTCGCCCGGTTGCACGGGAATGTTGCTCGACAGTTCACCCTTTTTCATGATCCGGTCGAGCTTCACGTCGAAAGGTTTCACGACGCCGCCTTCTTCGCGGCGATACAGCGACGTGCGGTCGCCGTTGGCGAATTCGGTGGTGCCGCCGGCGGCGAGCACGGCATCGAGCACCGTCATGCCCTGGCGATAGGGAATCGATATCGGCTGGTGCACCGCTCCCGTCACGCGCACGCGCGACAGATATTCATGGCTGCGAAGTTCGGTGAGGATCACCGCCACCTGCGGATCGCGCAGGTAGGTAGCGAGTTTTTGCTTCACGTCGGCGGCCACGTCTTCGGGCGTTCGTCCGCCAGCGCGCACGTCGCCGATCAGCGGCACGGAGATGTTTCCGTCCGGGCGCACGGGCACGGTGACGCTCAGGTCCGGGTTATGCCAGACCGAAACCTGCACCATGTCGTCGACGCCGATCCGGTACGTGCCGGCGATCTCCGTCGGCGGCAATGCGGCCTTGGCCGGCGCAGGCTCGACCGCATACGCACATACGCTCACGGCGGTCAGCAGTGCAAAGAGAAAAATGGCCCCTGTTCGCATACCAAATTCGTCAATATAAGGCCGGGAAATCTATCACATTTTCAGGCATTCCCGTTACGTTTTATATACCGAAATAGTCGCGATACCACACCACGAAGCGCTTTACGCCTGTTCCCACTGGGGTTGAGGGGGAATAGCCAACATCGGTGATGAGTTCGGAAACGTCGGCATATGTATCGGGTACGTCGCCCGCCTGCAGCGGCACGAGATTCTTTTGGGCGGTTTTGCCGAGACTTTCCTCGATCAGTTCG
>DATAVJ010000187.1:0-16816 GCA_036267795.1 Rudaea sp. | reverse complement strand
CCGGAATCGCTGCTGCCGCATTCGAAAGCGCAGATCCGAAACGCGATCTTGATGCTGCTGGAGAATCTGGAGCCGGAGCAAACGGCGATCAAGGAAAGTCTCGCACGCGGTTATGTCTATCTCGCACAATTCGTACCCGATGCCGATGCGGCTCTGATAGCCTCCAGCGGCGCAGACATCAGCAGCGCCATAAACCTTACATCCGGCAATGAGTCGGCACGCAAGCTGCTCAATCGCATCAAAGTCGACATGGAACGCGCGCTCGAAGAGTCGCAGGCGATGGGCGTCGGCTTCAGCGAATCGAAGTAGTTCATCTAAAGTAGTACCGCAAAACAAAACGCCGCGACATGCGCGGCGTTTTGTCGGATCACATCAATGCAGATCGGTAAATTTACTTTACATCGATCAGCTTGAGTTCGAACACGAGCGCTTCGTTCGGTCCGATGCGCGGCGGCTGACCGCGTTCACCGTAAGCCAGTTCCGGCGGAACGAATACTTGCCAATGGTCGCCCACGCGCATCAGCGGCAACACTTCCTGCCAGCCCTTGATCACGTCGCCGACCTTGAATTTCACCGGCTCGCCGCGCGCGAAGGAACTGTCGAATTCCAGACCGTTGGAAAGCGAACCGCGATAGTGCACGGTGACTTCGCTCTGCGCGGTCGGATGCTTGGCGCCCGTACCGTCTTCGATGATCCGGTACTGCACGCCGGACGGCAGTGCGACGATGCCCTTCTTGGCCTTGTTGTCGGCCATGAAGCGAGCGCTCTTCGCCTTGTTTTCCGTCGCCAGCTTGTCGAATTCGCCTTTGGCCTTCGAGTACAGCTGATACTGCATGCGCGAAAGCAGATCGCGCATCTGTTCCTCGGTCAATGTCGCCGGACGTTTTGCGTAACCGTCCTGCATCGCCTTGATGACGGCATTGATATCGATATCGAGCTTGCGTTCCTGAAAGTCGTTGCCGATCTGATAACCGATAGCGTACGACAGGTTCGGCTTGTCTGCCGGGGTCAGCGGCGCCGGCGGCGCTTGCTGTTGCTGCGCTTGTCCCTGCGCGGAAGGAGTGGCGCCAGCGGCGGAACCCGCGCCGCTCTGGGCGAACGCGGTTACTGCGGAAAGCAGCGCAGCCGCGAGAATAGACCGACACAAAATCATGCAAACCTCCAAAACAGGGAAAATGGTTCGTGGCACGTGCCCCAAGCGTCCACGAAAAAAGCGCGCCATAGTAACCGACCGACGCCTGCGGGGCCACTCCGTGAGACGAAAGCACCAGGCCGCGATCTAACCCGAATCAACCTGAATGGACGCTGGGTTTTCTGCCAACCGGACGCGTGGATGCCAATTCTGACCGGCATCCCGCGCATTAGTTCGGTTCGTCAGGATTTGCCGGGCGACGATGGCTCTTCATGGCCGCCGCGATATTTTTTCTCGCCCGCCGTCACGCGCACCGCGAGGCGATTTTGCGACGTCGGCAACGGGCATGTCGCATACGGCGTGAACGCGCACGGCGGGTTGTAGGCCGTGTTGAAATCGATAACGACTTTGCCGTCCTTCGGCGGATCGGTGTAGATGAATCGTGCGGCGCCGTACGTTTCCTTGCCGCTGGTCTTGTCGGCGAAGACGAGGAAAAGATTCTTGTCGCCCGGCGTTTCGACGACGGGCTCTAGACGATACGACTTGCCATCGCGTGTGAACACCGCCGCGCCGGGAACCACGACTTTGTCCATTTTGCCCAGGATGTTCGGTTCCTCGACTTCATGCGGAGGATCGTAGGTTTCCCATTTCGCCTCGATGCGCCAGCTCGGATCGATGTCGAAATAGTCGAGTCCGAGGAAATTCTTGCGCGTCGCCGCGTCGCCGTCTTTCACGCGCAAACCGAATTGGCCATTGCGTTCGACGAGATAGAAACTCACGCTTGCGAAAGCGACGGTCGTCGGCGTTTCATGACTGTCGTCGAGCAATTCGGCGGACGCTTTCTTCGCACCGTCGATCGTGGCGTCGGCGTTGGCATCCAACGCGATCGTCGCTTTGCCATCGGTCAGCGAAATCGTGCCGAGATGCGCGGGCGCCTTGGCGATGACGATCGCGTTGTCCGCTGCCGAGCCGACGGTATTCCTTCCATCCTTGAGCCAGTCGAGGCCGACGAGCGTGAGCCATCCCTTCGGCGCGGTGAGTCGAGCGACGCGCGCCTGCCGCAGCGTTTCGATCTGCTTGCGGTAACCATCGTGGTTATCGACACCCGACGAGGAGACACCGACACCCGCAGCCAACGCTGCGCCAATGATCCATCCAGAAAAGTGCATCGCAAAACTCCTGTCTCAGTTCCACCGATTTTAGCGGCCGCGCATGAACATGCGGTCCAGATCCGTCATCGACAACTGGACCCATGTAGGGCGGCCGTGATTGCATTGGCCGGAACGCTCCGTCGCTTCCATCTCACGCAACAATGCGTTCATTTCGGGCAACGTCAAGCGCCGATTTGCGCGAATCGATCCGTGACATGCCATTGTCGAAAGAATTTCGTTCTGTGCCTCTTCGAGCCGCCGCGAGCTGCCGTGCGTGCGCAGGTCAGCGAGAACGTCGCGCACCAGCGAACCGACGTCGGCACCTTCCAGTAATCCCGGGTAACGTTTCACGGTGACGCTTTGCCGGCCGCTGCGCACGATATCGAAACCGAGCGCAGACAACCCGTCGGCGTTTTCTTCGGCGCACGCGGCTTCATGCTCGCTGACTGCCAACGGCAACGGCACCAGCAGCAGTTGCGACCGGATGCCGTCGGACGTTTGCGCCGTTTTCAATTTTTCATACGTGATGCGCTCGTGCGCCGCGTGCATGTCGACGAGGATCAATCCCTGTGCATTTTCGGCAAGAACATACACGCCCGCGAGCTGCGCGAGCGCGAAGCCGAGCGGCGGAACATCGGCGGATCCGGCATACGTCCCGATCGGCGACGAAATCGAGGCGGCCGGTTCCGCCGCGAACAATGCCGCGTAGCTGTTGATAACCGGTTCGCCCACGCCGAACCGCAAATGATTCTGCGGATTCCAATATGCGTTGCCGGCCGGCGCGCTTGCGGCTGCAACCGATACCGTCGTGCCGGCTCGCGTTTCCGCCAGCGCCTCGTTCAATGTTCGATAGAGAAAATCGTGCACCAGCCGGCTTTCGCGAAAACGCACTTCGGATTTCGCCGGATGCACATTCACGTCGACCGTTTCCGGCGCGATTTCCAGGAACAGAACGTATGCCGGATGGCGTCCGTGAAAAAGCACATCCGCATACGCTTGCCGAACCGCATGGGTGACGACGCGATCGCGCACGAGACGTCCATTGACGTAAAAGTATTGCTGATCGGCTTGCGCACGCGAGGCGGTGGGCAGCCCCACCCAGCCCGACAGTCGCAAGCTCGCGCCTTGATGATCGATGCGCAGACTTCGCGATGGAAATTCGTCGCCGAGAATGTCGGCGATGCGTCCTTCAAAATCCGCATCGCTCGCGGCAGGACGCAGAAGGCGCGACGATTTTGCGTTGTTCGTCAGCCGGAATTCGACACGCGGTTGCGCCAGCGCGATCGCCTTGACCAGTTCGTCGATATGCCCGAACTCGGTGCGCTCCGCGCGCAAGAATTTTCGACGCGCGGGAATATTGTGGAAGATGTCGCGCACCTCGACGGTGCTGCCGCGCGGATGCTGCGCCGGCTTAGGGGCGGCGATCTGGCCATTTTCGCTGCCGATGCGCCACGCGTCCGTCGCGCCGGCGGATCGCGACGTCAACGAAAACCGCGAGATCGATGCGATCGACGCCAGCGCCTCGCCGCGAAATCCCAACGTGAGAACGCGTTCGAGATCGTCGAGCGACGCGATTTTGCTCGTCGCGTGCGGCGCGATCGCCAACAGCAACTCGTCGGCGCCGATGCCGGCACCGTCGTCGCGCACGCGAATCAGCCGTGCGCCGCCGTCTTCGATATCGATTTCAATGCGCGCCGCACCGGCATCGAGGCTATTCTCTACCAGTTCCTTGACGACCGACGACGGACGCTCGACGACCTCGCCTGCGGCGATTTGATTGATGAGTTCGGGAGGAAGCGGATGGATGCGCGGCATGACGATTCGATGATGCGTCGCGCATCATAACGAATCGCCGCCGCGATCAGGAATTGGGAACGCGCGCGATCGATGCTTCCGTCATTGCGGCTTCTTCATCGTCGTCAGCGGCCGATTGACGTGAGGCCAGACGCGGCTTGTCTTTGCGTGCATTCACTGCAAACCAGCTACCCGGCGGCGGCGCGCCGCGGAAGTAACCACGCACGCCGTCGAGGATTGCGCCGGCGAGTTTTTCGCGTTGCACGGCATTGGTGAGCTTGCGTTCTTCGGTGGGATTCGTAATGAAAGCGGTTTCTACGAGAATCGACGGAACATCCGGCGAACGCAGCACGACAAAGTTGGCTTTCTCGACATACCCGCGATGCGTCGGGCCGATTTTCGCGAGCGACCGCAGCACCTGTTGCGCCACGACACCGCTGGCTTCCAGCGTCGCGCCTTGCGATAGGTCGAGCAGTACCGCGGCCAGCGTGTTGTCCTTGCTGCCCAACGAAACACCGCCGACGAGGTCCGCGCGATTTTCCCGATCCGCCAGCCAGCGTGCGGCCTCGCTGGTCGCACCGCGCGACGAGAGCATCCACACGGACGATCCGCGCGCGTCGCCGCTGTTGTAGGCATCGGCATGGATCGAAACGAACAGGTCCGCTTTCGCCGCACGCGCTTTCTGGAAACGTTCCTGCAGCGGAATGAAGTAGTCGGCGTCGCGCGTGAGGACAGCGCTCATGCCCGGCTGTTTGTCGATAAGCCGTTTCAAATCCTGAGCGACCGCGAGCGTAATGTCTTTCTCGTGCGTGCCGCCGCTGCCGGTCGCGCCCGGATCGACGCCGCCGTGACCGGCATCGATCGCGATGACGACGGCGCGTGGTTTGATTTCGATCGCCTTGGCGCTCTTCACCACCTGGTTGCCGGATTTTCCCTTTTTATACAAATCCACAACGAGTTTGTATTCGCCATGATCGGGCGGCATCGAAAAACTTTTTGGACGCACGCCGGTTTCCAGATCGAATACGACGCGCGAATCGCCTTTGTCGCGCTGGCCGGTGCGCACGGATTTCAGCAACCCATCACCCGTCGGCGGAGAAAACCCCGGCACGAACGTCGTCGCATGCAGATCGAGAACGATGCGATCGGGATTCGCGATTTCGAACAGCTTGTAATCGACGGGCCCGGACAGATCGAAAGTGATACGCGTGGCGTCCGATATTTGAGAGACGCGCATCGAGCGGACTTCGGCGGCATGCGCCGCCACGCAGAGTCCCAGCAGGCACAGGCCTGCTATCCGGACACATCGATGGCGAAAGGGTCCCCTCATAACGCGGTATTTAGCCGGAATCGACGCTAAATTCAAGCTTTTCTTATATAAATCGCAAATTTATACGATTTACGTCGATCGAAATGCAGGAATTCCGTCTAACCCGCTGTATCGCCGACGTTGCGCAGTGGTTCGATCCACTTAACCGCTTTGGCGGTCTTCGCGTTCAATGCGAGATCGCGCACCGCCCCCGCGTGTGCGAGGGTCACGATCAAATCCGGCGCTGGAAGCTCGCCCGCGGCGCGCTCCGGCCATTCGACGAGCCAGAGTTGCGGATCGGCGAAATCGCGCAATCCGAGCCACTCGATTTCTTCCGGATCGGCGATTCGATACAGATCGATATGCTGGATACCCAACGCGCCGACGTTGTACGACTCGATCAAACTGTACGTAGGACTTTTCACGCGGCTGCCGACACCGAGTGCAGTCAGCAGTGCTCGCGCGAACGTCGTCTTGCCCGCACCCAACGGGCCGACGAGATAGATCACTCCGCCGGCCCCGACTGTCTGCGATAACTGTTTTGCGATATCGACGAGCGACGTTTCATCGATGCCTTTCATGGCGGTCGCTTCGTCACTCATGGATTGCGCGTGCGTTGCGCAATGTGTGTAAATGTGGAAAAAGATCGCTGGCGATCATGCCGGCTTCGCCGCCGCTTGCGGCCGCGTCCGCCGCCTGCGCATGCAGTCCGACGCCGAACCGTGCTGCACGCCAGGCGTTCAGTCCCTGCGCGAGCAAACCCGCGATGACACCGGTGAGCACATCGCCCATGCCGCCGCTGGACATGCCCGGATTTCCCCACGGACACACCGCAAGCGGTCCCGCCGGATGCGCGATGAGGCTGCCTGCGCCTTTGAGCACGACGACGGCGCGATATCGCTCGGCGATTGCACGCGCCGATTTGAAACGGTCGCGCTCGATGGTCGGTACGTCGCAGCCCAGCAGACGCGCAGCCTCGCCCGGATGCGGCGTCAACACGCTAACCGCCGGCAGCGGGTAAAATTTCTGCGAGAGGATGTTCAGCGCATCGGCGTCGAGGACGGTCGGCCGATTCGCGGCGACTGTTGCGGTCAATAGCGAACGGCTCCAACTGCCTTGTCCGAGACCCGGACCGATCGCGACGACACTGGCCGCCTGTAGCAACGCAGACAACGACGACGCATCAGATACGGCATAAGCCATCAACTCGGGCCGTCCCGCGTTGATCGCCGAAACGTTTTCCGATCGTGTGGCGATGCTGGTCAATCCCGATCCGACGCGCATGGCGGCCTCGCCGGCCATCCGGATCGCGCCGCACATGCCATGATCTCCGCCGATTGCGAGCACGTGACCAAACTTGCCTTTGTGCGAATTGCGCGGACGCGGCGGTAGCCAGCGCGACATGTGGGCCATATCGAGCAATTGCGCGTCGGCGTCGAAACGTTCGTACAAATCGTCCGGCAAGCCGAGAGGATCGAGAAACAACTCGCCGCGATGATCGAGCGCGTCGCCCGTGAACAATCCGCGTTTGTGCGCCACGAAACTCACCGTCGCCGTCGCGCGCACGGCAGCGCGCAAGACGTTGCCGGTATCCGCATCGATGCCGGACGGAACATCCAGCGACAACACGCGTGCGGGATAGCGATTCACGTGATCGATCAACGCGCGCGCGAAACCTTCCGACGGCCGTTGCAAACCCGTGCCGAACAGTGCGTCGACATAAACATCCGCGTCGGGAATCGGATCGGTGGACGTCGCGATTTTTCCGCCGCTGGCGATCCATTCGTCATGCGCGCGCAATGCGTCCGGCGACGATTCCTTGGGTTTCGCCAAGGCGATGACGCGCGCATCGAGGCCGGCGTCTTTCGCCGTTCTCGCCAGCAGGTATCCGTCGCCGCCGTTGTTGCCGGGTCCGCACATCACAACGATGCGCCGCGCATTCGGCCAACGCTTCTTCAGCACGCGCCACGCGGCGGCGGCGGCGCGCTGCATGAGCACGAAACCGGCGATGCCGAGCGTCGCGATCGCGGTTCGATCGAGATCGCGCGTTTGCGCGGCGGTATAGAGCGAAGCACCCATCCGCGCGAATTATACTGGCGCGATGACCGACTACGCGCAACTTGCCGACGACGTGAAACGCTGGGGCATGGAATTGGGTTTCCAGCAAATCGGCATCTGCGCGACTGAGCTGGGCGACGACGAGGCGCATCTGATGAACTGGCTCGCCGCCGGGCGGCACGGCGAGATGGACTACATGCAGCGGCACGGCACCAAACGCAGCCGTCCGGCACAGTTGCGTGCCGGAACGCTGCGCGTGATTTCCGCACGCATGGATTACAACCCGCCGCAGGCGCGCGACGCATGGGAAGTTCTCGAGGACAGATCGCTCGGGTTTGTCTCGCGTTACGCGTTGGGCCGCGACTATCACAAACTGATGCGCGCGCGTCTGCAGAAACTGGCTGAGCGCATCGAGACGGCCGTCGGTCCTTTCGGCTATCGCGCATTCGCCGATTCGGCACCCGTGCTGGAAAAAGCGTTGGCGAGAAATGCGGGGCTCGGCTGGATCGGCAAGCACACGAACTTGATCAACAAACAGGCCGGTTCGTGGTTTTTTTTGGGCGAGCTGTACACCGACTTGCCGCTGGCGACGGACGAAAGCGCGAGCGATCACTGCGGCACATGCGTGCGCTGCATCGATATTTGTCCGACGCAGGCCATCGTCGGTCCGCAACAGCTCGATGCGCGGCGTTGCATCGCATATCTGACGATCGAATTGCGCGGCAGTATTCCCGCCGAACTGCGTCGGCCGATCGGCAACCGCATTTACGGCTGCGACGATTGTCAGCTGGTATGTCCGTGGAACAAGTTCGCGAAGAAAAGCGCCGAGGCCGATTTCGAAACGCGGCATGGGCTCGACAATGAGTCGCTCGTGAAATTATTCGCGTGGAGCGAAGAGGAATTTCTTTCGCTGACTGAAGGTTCGGCAATCCGCCGCATCGGGCACGAAAGCTGGTTGCGCAATGTTGCAGTTGCGCTGGGGAATGCGCCGTATGGCGATGACATCGTCAGTGCGCTCGCGTCACGCATGGATCATCCGTCCGAAGTAGTGCGCGAGCACGTACGATGGGCGCTCCACGAGCAATCCGGAAAAGCGCGAGCGCAATAAGCGCGGTGCGCTACGCGGCCTGCTTCGGTATCGAGTTCTTCGTGTGGCTCAGCCGATTTTTTTCGTCGACATAAACGAGCGTCGGTTTGAACTGCGTGGCTTCGGATTCGTTCAACTGCGTGTACGCGCAAATGATGATGATGTCGCCCGGCGATGCACGGTGCGCCGCGGCGCCGTTGATCGAAATCACGCCGGAGCCCTCGTCCGCGCGGATCGCGTACGTGACGAAACGCTCGCCGTTATTCACGTTGTAGATGTGAATCTGCTCGTACTCGCGTATCCCCGAAATATCGAGCAGCTTGCCGTCGATGGCGCACGACCCTTCGTAATGCAGTTCGGCATGCGTCACGCGAACGCGGTGGAGTTTGGCTTTGAGCAAATTCAATTGCATGGCAGATTCAGTCGGAGGAAGTCAGATTTGTCGCATTTCCACAACAAAACGCCAGACTTCGGTCTGGCGCGACGGAATTATCGCGTGTGGGAGCTTGTTCATCAACATGGGGGATCGGCCCAAGAGCCACATTGGCGCGCATACGGCTGTTTTCAAGGCAAAAAAAACCCTCGCTTATGCAGCGAGGGTGTAATTCGGAGTGACGATTACCAAAACGATGCGCCCTGCTCCCACGGTGCAACAGCTACTGTTGCGAAAATACCGAAGGCAGTAGCAACACTACCACAGCCGTTTGGAAAATGCTACTCAAATCACACATTGAAAAGCAGATTGTCGATCAGGCGAGCCTTGCCGAGGCGAGCGGCAATCAACGCCACGAAACTGCGATCGCCCACACCCGGTGAGCGGAGATCGTCGGACCGCCGCACAACGGCGTAATCGGGCGCCAATCCCGCCGTTTGCAAGGCAATGTTCGCGTGGCTTTCCACATCCGTCACCGACTTACCTGCGCGGACCATATCGCGCATCGCGTTCAGCGTCCGCAAGATCGCACTCGCCCGCTCGCGTTCTTCACCTGTCAGATATTGATTGCGCGAACTCATCGCCAACCCGTTTTCTTCGCGCACGGTTTGCGCGCCCACGATCTCGATCGGCATGCGCAAGTCGGTGGTCAGGCGACGGATCACGAGCAGTTGCTGATAATCCTTTTGCCCGAACACCGCGACATCTGGCGCGACCAGATTGAACAGCTTGGCGACCACCGTCGCAACACCGGAGAAATGACCGGGCCGCATCGCGCCATCGAGAATTTCGCTCAGTCCGGCTACGTCGACGCGCACCATGTTCGCGACGCCGAACGGATACATTTCTTCGACGTCGGGCGCGAACAGCAGATCGCATCCCGCTCTTTCCAGGCCTTCTTTGTCTTGCGCGAGCGTGCGCGGATAACTCGCGAAATCTTCGTGCGGACCGAACTGCGTCGGATTTACAAATACGCTGGCAACGACGCGATCGGCGTTTTCGCGCGCGGCGGAAATAAGGAAAAAGTGCCCATTGTGTAAATTTCCCATCGTCGGGACGAATCCGACGCGTTCGCCGGCTCGCTTCCAGTGCGCGGTTCGCGCGCGCAACTCATCGCCGCGTTTGACCGTATCCATCGTTCAGAACGAATGCTCGGCGGCGGGAAATTCTTTCTTGCGGACGGCCGACGCGTACGCGCGGATCGCATCGACGATCGAATCGTTGCCGGCGAGGAAATTTTTGCTGAAGCACGGACGTTTCCCATGCGTGATGCCGAGCATGTCGTAGATGACGAGCACTTGTCCGTCGCAATCGGCACCGGCGCCGATGCCGATGGTGGGAATCGATAGTTCGTCCGTGATTCGCTTGGCGAGCGCCGCGGGAACGCATTCGAGCACGAGCACATCCACGCCGGCATCTTCCACGGCTTTTGCGTCCGCAAAAAGCTGCTCTGCGGCGGCTTTGGTTTTTCCTTGCACACGATAACCGCCGAGCTTGTGCACGGATTGTGGCGTCAATCCCAAGTGCGCACATACGGGTACAGATCGGCGCACCAGCGCATCGATGACCTCGATCACGTAATCCGCACCTTCCAGTTTCACCATCGCCGCGCCGCCTTCGGCCATCAGGCGAGCCGACGACACGAGTGCCGCCTCGGGATTTCTGAAGCTCATGAACGGCAGATCGGCGACGAGCAACGCGTTGCTCGTGCCGCGCGCGGCGGCAGCGGTGTGATAGACCATGTCGTCGATCGACACCGGCAATGTGCTCGAATGACCCTGCACTACCATGCCTAACGAATCGCCGACGAGGATGATGTCGATGCCGGCCGCATCGCATGCCGCAGCGAAACTGACGTCATAGGCCGTCAGCGCGACGATCTTCTCGCCTTTGCCTTTCATCTCGCGCAGCCGCGGAACCGTCGTCGGCGAGCTGGCGCTGCTGGCTTTGCTGTTGGCGTACATGAACGCTCCCGACTGGCGGCGCATTATTCCGTGGCGAGTATGCCGGACTCAAGCGGAATACACGTCGATGCATCAACTCGACTGAGCAGTTCGCCGATTCCGCCCATTCCCGGAATCTGCAGATGCGGTGCGATGTCGGCCAGAGGCACGATCACGAATGCGCGATCGCGCATATGGGGGTGCGGGACATGCAACGAGGGCTCGTCGATGATTTCCTGGCCATACAGGAGAATATCAAGGTCTAGTATGCGCGGACCCCACCGCTCGGCGTTTCTTCGTCGTCCGGCGCGCTGCTCGATCAAGAGCAATTCATCGAGCAATTCGCGCGCGCTCAAACCGGTTTCAATTTCCGCAGCGGCATTGACGAATTCCGGCTGATCGCTTTTCCCCCACGGGACCGTGCGGTAAAGACGCGAATGGCGCACGACGCGCGTCGAACCGATTGCCGCGATCGCGCGAAGCGCGGAATGCAGTTGTTGGATCGGATCGCCAAGATTGCTGCCGAGTCCGATATAGGCAGTCTGCATGTCGCGGCGTGCCGCTATTCAGCCGCCGGTTGCGGCGGCTTGCGGCGACGGCGCCTGCGTGCCGCCGGTTTGGGAGTTTCGTCATAGGCGGTCGTCGACGGCATTGCCGGTGCCGATGACAATTCCGCGGCAAGCTCGTCGTGCGGCATCGATTGCGCACGCGCCCACCATCGGCCGAGTTCGGCGACTTCCGGACTTTCCGACGCGCGCACCAGCAAGAAATCGTAGGCTGCCCGGAACCGCGGATGCGCCAAGGTTCGAAACACGCGTTTCTTGATGCGTTGTTCTAGTCGCGGCTGCAACATCCAGATTTCTTGCATGACAATGCCGAAACGGCGCGGAATGGCGACTTGTTTCGCTTGTTCCGTGATGACGTGCTGACTCACGCGTTGCCATGCGAGCGAAGCATCCACGCCGCGTTCGGATTCGCGATCGACCTGGGCGCGCACCGCGCCCCACAGCAGAATCGCGAACAGGAAAGCGGGCGTCACCGATTTTTCGGCAGCGATACGTTCGTCCGTGCCGCGCAGTCCGGCTTCGACCATCGTGCGGAATTCTTCGCCGCCGCGAAATGCCAGCGCGCGCGCTGTCAGCGGAAATACGTCGATCAGCAATCCGGATTGCTCGAGCGCGCGAAAACTTTTCAGGCCGTTGCCGGCGAGAAACATTTTCAGTGTTTCGTCGAACAAGCGCGCCGGCGGCGCATGCAGCAAGAGTTCGCCCAATTCGTCGAACGGTTCGCGCGCTTCGGCAGAAATGGCGAAGTGCAGTTTGGCGGCGAACCGCACCGCGCGCAGCATGCGAACCGGGTCTTCTCTATAGCGTTGCCATGGATCGCCGATAAGGCGCAGCACTTTCGCGCGCACGTCGTCGTAACCGCCGACGTAGTCGCGCACGGAGTAGTCGGCGATGTTGTAGTACAGCGCGTTGACCGTGAAATCGCGGCGCACCGCATCTTCTTCGATGGTTCCGTAGACGTTGTCGCGCACGATGCGGCCATCGACCATGTGGCGATCGCCGCTACCGTCGTCCGCGCTGCCGCGAAACGTGGCGACTTCGACGATCTCCTGACCGAACACGACGTGCGCGAGACGGAATCGCCGTCCGATCAGCCGGCAGTTGCGGAACAGACGCTTGACGTCTTCGGGTGTCGCATCGGTGGCGATGTCGAAGTCTTTCGGATGACCGCCGAGCAGCAGATCGCGCACGGCGCCGCCGACGAGAAATGCCGCGTAGCCGGATTCGTGCAGCCGATACAACACGCGCAACGCGCCGTTGGAAATACTTTTGCGCGAAATGCCGTGCTCGCTGCGCGGTATGACCCGCAACTGCGCATGCACGTTCAAAAGTTCCGATGGGGTGGCTGGTTGATTCATTCCATGTCGTCAGCCGTGCGGCCGTGAGCAATTGTCCGTTTCGATGAAACCGCTATACTAACGCCCGCTCGCGATTTGCCAAATCCACGCTCCCTTCGTCTAGAGGCCTAGGACGGGGCCCTCTCAAGGCCTAAACACGAGTTCGAATCTCGTAGGGAGCGCCACTTGCAACATTGTATACATTGCCGCCGGTCCGCGTCATGCCTTTCGTCGTCACCGAAAACTGCATCAAATGTAAATACACCGACTGCGTCGAAGTTTGCCCGGTGGACTGTTTTCATGAAGGACCGAATTTTCTCGTCATCGATCCGGAAGAATGCATCGACTGCACGTTGTGCGAACCGGAATGCCCCGCCAACGCGATTTTTCCCGAGGACGACGTGCCCGCCGGCCAGGAGCATTTCATCCGGCTCAACGCCGAGCTTTCCAAAGAGTGGCCGGTGCTGACCGAGCGCAAAGACGCGCCGCCCGACGCGAAAGAATGGGATGGCCGTTCCGAGAAACTACCACTGCTGGAACGCTAGACGGCACGCATAACCGGCGTGCCGCCATGATCGGCCGACTGATCAGGTCAACCGTTCGCGCAGCGCGTCGAGAACGCGGCGTGCGGCTTCCGTCGACGACGTGTCGTTCGATGAGCCTTCGACATCGACGCGCGATCCGTCGCCTTCGCCGATTACTTTCACCGTCAAACGTCCGCTGACCGGCTGGGAATTCGACGCCGACGAACTGCCGCCGCCGAACGGGTGCAGGATGCGGTTGTACCAATGATGTTCGGGCTCGGGCGCGAGCGTGGTCGTCGCGCGCAATCCCGTTACTTCGAGCGTGTAGCTGTGCGCCGTTGCGTCGCGTTCGCTCACGGCGCCGAGTTGCGCGCGGTCCAGCGCAACACCGACGCGTTCCCACGTGTGATCGACGCTATCGGCAACGTGCAGTCCGGCACCCGTGAGGGCGACGCCCGGAGCGGCAGGCGCGCCCGGCGGCGATGTCATCGCTGCGGCGGATGCCGGCGCGGATGATGCTGCTGTTGCCGCCGCACCTCCAGCAGCCGGCACATTCAGCTCGTTGGCGACCGGCGGCGCTTCGAGATCCGGCGGAACTTCCAGCGGACGCGATTCCTCGGCTTTCGAATAGTAATTGTCGTGATGATGAAACAGGCTGCATCCGCTGAGCACGGCTGCAACGGCGACTACCGAAACGGTACTGCGGACATAAGTGCGAATCACGGCGAATCCTGATGAGATGAATGAGTCAAGTTTATCGTTTGAACGCGTAAGTTTTAGGCGGCGCTGCTGTGCCGCGGCTGAACCGTCAAGCCCAGATCGCGCAGAATCTGCGCAGCGCGCGCGCGATGCGTCGAACTCAACGGCAACAGCGGCAATCGTGGATCGGCAGAACCCAGTCCCAATTCCTGAAGACACCATTTTAGCGGAATCGGATTCGGTTCGACGCCCAATATCGCATTCAGCGGAGCCAGCCGCTCGTTGACTGCCGCGGCACGAGTGCCGTCGCCTGCGAGTGCGGCATCGCAAAGCTCGCGCACGAGTGCGGGCGCCACATTCACGGTGACCGAGATCACACCGTCGGCACCGGCGAGCATGGCATTCGCACACGTCGGATCGTCGCCGCTCAAAATACTGAAATTCGAATTCCCGGACGCGATCAACGCATTGACGCGTGCCGGTTCGCCGCGTGCTTCTTTCACGCCGACGATCTGCGCGTGCGACGCGAGTTTCGCGACGGTTTCCGGAAGCAAATCGCAACCGGTGCGCGAGGGTACGTTGTAAAGAACGATGGGAATGCCCGATTGATCGGCGACATCGCTGAAGTGGCGGCGCAATCCCTCTTGGGTCGGGCGCACGTAATAAGGAGTTACGACCAGCGCGGCGTCGGCGCCGAGATCGCGCGCGCGTTTCGTCAGCGCGATGGTTTTGCGTGTGTTCGCCGTTCCGGTGCCGGCGAGCACGGGAACTCTGCGGGCCACGCGTTCGACGGCGAATGAAATCAAGCGATCGTATTCCGTATCATCCAGCGCGTGTGCTTCACCGGTTGAACCGGCGACGACGAGACCCTGCGTTCCCGACGCGATCTGGTAATCGATCAACGCCCCGAATGCCCGCAAATCCAGCGCATCGCCGTTGAACGGGGTTGCCAGCGCGCAGATGCTGCCGATGAGTTTGTTCAAAGAGGAATCCGCCGAGGAAAATCCGCTGTCTGGGCGGCTCGCGATGTTACTTGCGGGTCGCTGACGTGGCAAGTATTCTGCACCTGCACCGACGTGTTCAAGGACGACGGCGCAAGCCGCAAAACTCTCGGAACAGCACGCTTTGACCGATACCGCCTTACGTCCGCCGGCCAACGAGAATTATCTGCTGATCAACGCGTTTGCGCCGCAGGGACGCTCGCCGTTGTCGGCGTTGGCCAAGCGCATCGCCGATTGCGGATGCAATATCTTCGAAACGCGCGTGGCCGCCGTCGGCAGCGACGTGTCCGTGCTCGTGTTGGCGGTGGGCCCGTGGGACGCGATCGCGAAACTCGAATCGGCGCTCGGCCGTGTCGAACGCGAAGAACACATGCGGCTGATCCACTTTCGCACCAACTCCAAACCGGCTCAACCGAATCTGCTGCCATACGTGGTTGAAGTGGTGGCCGCAGACAAGCCCGGTATACTTTTTCAAATCGCCGAATTCATGCAGAAACACGGCATCGCGATCGAGCAACTGCAATCGACGCGTTATCGCGCCATGCAAACAGGCGCGGACATGTTTTCGGCGCAAATCAGCATCGGCATTCCGGCGAACACGCATATTGCGGGACTGCGCGACGATTTTCTCGAGTTCTGCGATGGATTGAATCTCGATGCGATCATGGATCCGATGAAATACTGATGCTTAAAACCGGAAATCTCGTCCCCGCCCTGCGCGGAGAAAGCACTGCAGGGCCGATCGGTTTGCGCGATCTGCGCGGCCAGTTCGTCGTCGTGTACTTTTATCCCAAAGACAACACGCCCGGCTGCACAAAACAGGCGCAGGATTTTCGCGACCGGTCCGCTGCGTTCAAGAAAGCCAAAACTGCCGTGCTCGGCGTTTCGCGCGATTCGCTCGCGTCGCATGAAAAATTCAAATCGAAACAATCGATCGGGTTTGCACTCGTCTCCGATCCGGATGAAGTCTGGTGCAAGGCGTTCGATGTGATCCACGAGAAATCGCTGTACGGCCGCAAGTTCATCGGTGTCGTACGCAGCACATTCCTCGTCGGACCGGACGGCCGTCTCCTGCAGGAATGGCGCAACGTGAAAGTACCCGGTCATGTCGATGCGGTATTGGAGGCCGTGCGCGCCTCGTCGAAATGAAGAAATCTCCGCTGTCTTGCGTCCTCGCACGACCCTTCCCTCACGCGACTGGTGATACCGAATGACCAAAGGCAAGCGCATCTACGTGCTCGATACCAATGTTTTGATGCACGATCCAACCGCATTCTTCCGATTCGAAGAACACGATGTCTTCCTGCCGATGACGGTGCTCGAAGAATTGGATGCGGGAAAGAAAGGCACGTCGGAAGTTTCGCGCAATGCACGCCAGGTCAGCCGCTTCATCAACGAACTGATCGAGCACACCGGGCAGCGTCATATCGAAGAAGGCTTGGAATTGCGGATGCCGCAGGGATTGCAGCTCGACCGCAAGGCGGAGATTGGACGTCTTTACTTCCAAACACAAAATATCGAGTCCAACGGCGGTGGCGGCAGGAAACGGGTTTTGCCGGACAATCTCATTCTCGCGTCGGTGCTCGCACTGCGCGAGCAGAAGCCCGACGTGCCGGTCGTGCTCGTTTCCAAGGACATCAACCTTCGCATCAAGGCCTCCATTTACGGCATCACGGCCGAAGATTACGAGAACGACCGTGCGCTTGACGATTTCAGCCTGCTGTTCACGGGACACGCCGAGCTTCCGAAGAATTTCTGGGAACGGCATCCGGAAGTGCGTTC
>DATAVJ010000186.1:0-3396 GCA_036267795.1 Rudaea sp. | reverse complement strand
TCGCGCTCGACGATTTCGGCACCGGCTATTCCAGTCTCGGCCATCTGCACAAGCTTCTGTTCGATACGCTCAAGCTCGATCAGGGATTCATCCGCCAGCTCGACGATCCGCGCTGCATGTCGATCGTTCACGCCGTCGTCGGCATGGCGCGTGCGCTGGGTTGCGATATCGTCGCCGAAGGCGTCGAGACCGAAAAACAGCTAGCCCAACTTAAGGCACTTGGCTGCGAATACGCACAAGGTTATTTGGTAGGCAAGCCTGCGGGCGTGGACGAAGCGCTCGTTCGAGTTCACGCCTGACGGGTCCGTCTACGCAGGGAAACCTTCTGCGGCGACCGCTGTCACACAACCGTGCGGACGCATTCGTCCGTGCGATCATCCACTACCTAGATCGAATTGCATGGACATGCCCGACACCACCACTCGCGGTCCGCTCGCCGGCGCGTTCGAAACGCTGCGCAGTGAACTTTCCGAATGCATCATCGGCCAGAAGCTGCTCGTCGAGCGCCTGTTGATCGCGCTATTGGCCGATGGCCATCTGCTCGTCGAAGGCGCACCGGGACTCGCAAAAACCACCGCCATCAAGGAACTGTCCGCGCGTATCGAGGGTGACTTCCACCGCGTCCAGTTCACGCCCGACCTGTTGCCGGCCGATCTGACGGGAACGGAAATTTACCGCCCGCAGGCAGGCACGTTCGAATTCCAGCGCGGACCGATCTTCCACAATCTGCTGCTCGCCGATGAAATCAATCGCGCACCCGCAAAGGTGCAATCGGCGCTCCTCGAGGCGATGGGCGAGCGGCAGGTCACCGTCGGACGCACGACATATCCGCTTCCATCACTGTTCCTGGTGATGGCGACACAGAATCCCATCGAGCAGGAAGGCACTTATCCGTTGCCCGAGGCGCAGCTCGACCGCTTTCTGATGCACATCCGCATCGATTATCCCGACGCATCGGCCGAAGCCGGAATTCTCAAGCTCGCGCGCGCGCGCGCGCGAACTGCGCTGCACCAAGTCGCAGTACCCGGACGCTGCCTGACTCAGGCGCAAATTTTCGACGCGCGCGAAGAAGTGTTGAACCTTCATCTGGCCCCGGCGCTCGAGGAGTACATCGTCCAACTCACGCTCGCGACGCGCTCCGGATCGGCTTACGGCAACGATCTCGCGCGATGGATCGCTTACGGCGCCAGTCCGCGCGGAACGATCGCGCTCGACCGTTGCTCCCGAGCGCGCGCATGGCTGCACGGCCGCGATTTCGTGTCGCCCGACGACGTGCACGCGGTTGCGCACGACGTGCTTCGTCATCGCGTGTTGATTTCCTACGAAGCCGAAGCCGAAGGCATCACGTCGGACAAAGTCATCGCCGCGCTGATCGAGCGCGTTCCGCTGCCGTAGTCCGCCGTTTCCTTCGCTGCGTGCGATGCGAACGAGAAACCGCCGATGAGCGCCACCCAAGTCAGTCTGGATGAATTGATCGCGATGCGATTGCGTGCGCGCCGTTTCGCGCGTCCCGCGCGGCGCGTTTCCGGAAACCGATCCGCTACGCATGGCTCGCGCTTTCGCGGACGCGGCGTCGACTACGTGGAGTCGCGCGAGTATCAGCCCGGCGACGATATCCGGCAGATGGACTGGCGCGTGACGGCCCGCAGCGGGCGGCCGCACACCAAGCTTTTTCAGGAAGAACGCGAGCAAAGTATACTTTTGATCGTCGACACCAATCCGAGCATGCGTTTTGGGACGCGCGCGCGTTTCAAATCCGTGCAAGCCGCACGCAGCGCGGCGCTTCTGGCGTGGGCGTCCGTACAAAGCGGTGATCGCGTCGGCGCGGTGGCTTTCGGTTCGGGTTTCATTGGCGAAGTCAAACCTAACGGCGGCCCACGCGGCGCATTGCGCGTCTTGCGCGCACTGGCGGAGTGGGATGCGGTTGCCGCGCGGGGCGGCGACGCAATATCGCTTTCCCAGGCGCTGCAGCGCGCGCGCCGCTTGGCGCGTCCGGGAAGCCGCGTCATTTTGCTCAGCGATGGATTCTCCGCCGATGCGGCCGCGGAAGGGCCGCTGTCGCTGCTTGCCGAACATTGCGACGTCGCGGCGATTTTGATGAGCGATCCTCTCGAACAGATAGCACCGCCGCCTGCGCGCTATGCGGTACAAGGCGATGGCGGAAAGGTCATGCTCGATTTCACCGAGGCACCTTTGCGCACGCGTTGGCCGCAATTGTTCGCAGAGCGCCGCGAAGCCGCGATTCAGATGCTCAAGCGGCGCGCCCTGCGATGGGCCATGCTCGACACACGTTCCGAACCGGAATCGGCGTTGCCGCGCATCCTCGGCATGGATCGCCGCGCTTCGGACCTCGTGGCGAAAACGGCATGAATCCCGCGACAGGTCCGGATTTGCGCGATATTCATTTGCCGCCGCCGCCCGGCTGGTGGCCGCCTGCGCCTGGCTGGTGGATCGTCGCGGCCATCATTCTGGCCATCGCGATTTATATTTCGATAAAAGTATACATTTCCACGAAACGTCGTCGCGTGCAGCGCGCGGTTTTTGCGGAACTCGACCGGTGCATCGCGGATAACCGAGGCGATTCGGCCGCTCTCGCCGCATCGTTGTCGCTGTTTCTGCGCCGGCTGGCACTGCGTTCCGCACCCGAGGCGGCCTCCTACAGCGGCGAAAAGTGGGTCGCGTATCTGGATCGACAAAGCGGGACGGACGACTTCAGCCGCGGCGTCGGCCGCGTATTGCTCGATGCGCCGTTTCGGCCGAGCCATCACTACGACGCGTGCGCGTTGATGGCGTTGGTGAGACGGCACGCGCGCACCGTTCTGCAAAAAGGTGCGGCGCATGTTTGAGTGGGCTTGGCCATGGCTGTTCGTCGCATTGCCGTTGCCGTGGATCATCGCGCGCGTTCTCGCGCCGGTGCGAACCGATTCGTCGAGCGCGTTGAGAGTGCCGCTTCAGCTGCGCGAGCTCGCCATGTCCGAAGGCGCGGCGCAAATTCCGATGTGGCGAAAAGCGATGGCCCTTTTTGCGTGGATGCTTTTGGTTGTCGCGTGCGCACGTCCGCAATGGTTGGGCGACGCCGAAGCGATGCCGCGCAGCGGTCGCGATCTGCTGCTGGCTGTCGACGCATCGGGCAGCATGAGCACGGAAGACATGACGATCGGCGTGCGCGCGATCAGCCGCTACGGCGCCGTCAAAACCATTGCCGGCGACTTCATCCATCGCCGTGTCGGCGATCGCATCGGCCTGATCATTTTCGGAAGCCAGGCGTATTTGATGACGCCGCTGACCTTCGACCGCGACACGGTGCTCAAGCAACTGAACGATTCCGTCGTGGGCTTGCCGGGCCGGCAGACGGCCATCGGCGACGCGGTCGGACTCGCCGTCAAACGTCTGCAG
>DATAVJ010000185.1:0-5406 GCA_036267795.1 Rudaea sp. | reverse complement strand
CACGTCGAGCCGGACCAGCGAGGTGACCACGGCGATGAAACTGGCCGCGTTCAGCAGGAAGCAGATGCCGAGGCCGCCGGCCGCGAACATGCCTTCATCCTGCATGATGGTCCGCCATATGCGAACGGTACGATTCATCTCGGTCACGCTGTCAATAAGATTCTCAAGGACATCGTCGTCAAATCGAAATTGATGGCGGGATTGCGTTCGCCGTATGTGCCTGGCTGGGATTGCCATGGCTTGCCGATCGAAGTCGCAGTCGAAAAGAAAGTCGGCAAGGTGGGCGTGAAAGTCGACGCGGCGGAATTCCGCAAACTCTGTCGCGAATACGCGGCCAAGCAAGTCGATTTGCAGCGCGCGGATTTCAAGCGCCTCGGTGTGCTTGCCGATTGGAGCAATCCGTACCTCACGATGAATTTCAAGTTCGAGGCCGACGAGATTCGCGCATTGGCGAAAGTCTACGAACGCGGACACATCGTGCGCGGCTTCAAGCCGGTGCACTGGTGTTTCGATTGCGGCTCGGCGCTGGCCGAAGCGGAGATCGAATATCATGACAAACAATCGCCGGCGATCGATGTCGCGTACGACGCGCTCGATCCGGATGCAATCGCCTCGAAATTCGGTGTCGAACTGCAGCCGGGCGATGTAGTTGCCGTGCCGATCTGGACGACCACGCCATGGACGCTCCCCGCCAGCCTGGCGGTGTCTCTCGGCCCCGATCTTGAGTACACATTGATCAAAGGTCCGTCGCGCGGTGCGCACGATCTTTATTTGCTTGTCGCCGCTGACCTCTCGTCACGCACCGCTGCGCGTTACCGAAAATTTGCCGGATCGACGGATATGTCGGATGCCGTTGCGACATCAAAAAATATTTGCGGTCGCGAATTCGAAAACATAAAGCTGCGTCATCCGTTTTATGACCGCACGATCCCGATCATCCTCGGCGATCACGTCTCCGCCGAAGAAGGCACCGGCGCCGTCCACACTGCGCCGGGCCACGGCATCGAGGACTTCGACGTCGGCAAGCGCTATGGTTTGACGGCATTGAATCCGGTCGGCCCGAATGGCGTGTATTTGCCGGACACCGAAATCTTTGCCGGCCAGTTTATTTGGAAAGCGAATCCCGCCATCGTGGATCTTTTGCGTGACCGCGGCGTGCTGTTGTCCGCCGAAGAGATCACGCACAGCTATCCGCATTGCTGGCGCCATCGCACGCCGGTCATCTTTCGCGCGACGCCGCAGTGGTTCATCAGCATGGATGAGAAAGGTCTGCGCGCAGGAGCGCTGAAGGCCATTCGCGAGGATGTCGACTGGTATCCGGCGTGGGGAGAAGAACGCATCTACGGCATGATCGAAGGCCGCCCGGATTGGTGCATCTCGCGCCAGCGCACCTGGGGCGTGCCGATTGCGCTATTTGTGCACAAATCCACAAGTGAACCGCACCCGCGTTCGGTCGACCTGATGGAACAAATCGCGCAGCGCGTCGAACGCGAAGGCGCCGATGCGTGGTACGCGCTCGATCCACGCGAATTGCTCGGTGAGGATGCTGAGCACTACGAAAAACTCCGCGACATTCTGGATGTCTGGTTCGATTCCGGCGTCACGCATTTTTGCGTGCTCGATCAACGGCCGAATCTCGCCAAAAAAGCCGGCGACAAAGTGATGTATCTCGAAGGTTCCGATCAGCATCGCGGCTGGTTCCATTCGTCGCTGCTGACGTCGATCGCCATGCACGGCCGCGCGCCGTATGACGAAGTGCTCACGCACGGTTTCACCGTCGATGCGCAGGGCCGAAAAATGTCCAAGTCGCTCGGCAACGGCATCGAGCCGCAAGACGTGATGAAAAATTACGGCGCCGACATTTTGCGTCTCTGGATCGCGTCGGCCGACTATCGCAACGAGATGGCGCTATCCGACGAAATTCTGAAACGCGTCGCCGATGCGTATCGCCGCATCCGCAACACCGCGCGTTTTTTGCTCGGCAACCTGCATGGATTCGATCCAACGAAACATCTTGTCGCCGTCGAAGAAAGTCTGTTGCTCGATCAGTGGGCTGTGCAGCAAGCCTGCGATACGCAACAAGCAGTGATCGCCGCGTATTCGACGTACGACTTTCCGGAAATCGTGCAGCGCATCCAGAATTTCTGCACGAATGAAATGGGCGCACTGTATCTCGATATCACGAAAGACCGTTTGTACACGATGCAGGAAAACAGCAACGCGCGGCGTAGCGCGCAGAGCGCGATGTATCGCATTCTCGAAGCGTTGGTGCGATGGCTCGCGCCGATCTTGAGTTTCACGGCAGAGGAACTTTGGCCGCTGATTCCTGGCCAGCGTGGCGAGTCTGTGCTTTTCGAAACGTGGTACGACGCACTCGTTCCATTGCAGGGTTCGCCGGAACAGCGCACCGCGTGGGCCGAACTGTTCGCCATTCGCTCAGCGGTTGCGAAAATGCTTGAAACGATGCGCAACAGCGGCGCGCTCGGCGCTTCGCTTGAGGCGAACGTTATCCTGTATGCGGATTTTCTTCCGTTCGCTGATCTTTTGGGCGCTAACGCGAAACAGGCGCTGGAAGAATTGCATTTCTTCTTCATCACATCCGGTTTGAAGGTGGCTTCGCCTGCCGACAAACCAGATGATGCAGTCGAGCTGAAGACCGATCGCGTCACCGTGTGGATTTCCGCGGCGCGCAGCGAGGCAACGAAATGTATCCGCTGCTGGCATTATCGAACGGATGTCGGTGTCGATCCGTCGAATCCGGAAATCTGTGGACGCTGCGTCTCCAATTTGCCGGGCCATCCCGGCGAAACCAGGCAATTCTTCTGATGTTGGACCATGCATCATCGCGAAGGAACGCGTTGATCTGGTTGATCGCATCTGCAATTGTCATCGCGATCGATCAAATCACCAAAGCGATCGTGATCGCCCGCCTCGAGCCGTATGTTCCGCACGAAGTGATCCCGGGATTTTTCAACTGGACACTCGCGTTCAACACCGGCGCGGCCTTCAGTTTTCTCGCCGACCAGCCGGGCTGGCAACGCTGGCTGTTCACCGCATTGGCCGTGTTCGTCACCGGCGCGCTGACGGTTTGGTTGAAACGCACGCCGCGCCGCGATTGGAAAACCGCGCTGCCGGTGTCGCTGGTGATCGGCGGAGCGCTCGGCAACTTGATCGATCGCGTGCACGCGGGAACCGTCACCGATTTTATACAAGTATACCATCGCGACTGGGTTTTCCCGTCGTTCAACGTCGCCGATTCCGCCATCAGCGTAGGCGCGGCGTTGCTGGTGATTTTCGGACTCTTCGCGTCCGGTAAACACGCGTCGCGGTAGAATAGGCGGCATGGAAGTCGTACTCGCCAACCCCCGCGGATTCTGCGCCGGCGTCGACCGCGCTATCGAGATCGTCGAGCGTGCGCTCGAATCGTTCGGCGCACCCATCTACGTTCGTCACGAAGTCGTACACAATCGTTTCGTCGTCGACGGACTTCGCGCGCGCGGCGCGGTGTTCGTCGACGAACTCGATGAAGTTCCCGACGGCGCCACAGTCATTTTCAGTGCGCACGGAGTTTCGCAAGCCGTACGCAAGCAAGCCGCCGCTCGACATTTGCGCGTGTTCGACGCAACGTGTCCGCTGGTGACGAAAGTGCATATCGAAGTATCGCGGCATGCGAAGGCAGGCAGGGACGTCGTGCTGATCGGTCACTCCGGACACCCGGAAGTGGAGGGCACGATCGGACAGTGGGATCGCGAAGGCGCGAGCGGCGAAATCTATCTCGTCGAAACGCCGGACGACGTACACAAGCTCGAACCCAAGCATCCGCAAAACGTCGCATATGCGACGCAAACGACGCTGTCGATCGACGATACGAAGGCTGTCATCGATGCGTTGCGCGAAAAATTCCCGTCGATCATCGGCCCGCGCCACGACGACATCTGTTATGCGACTCAAAACCGGCAAGATGCCGTCCGCAAACTCGGACAACAGTGCGATCTCGTGCTCGTTGTCGGCTCGCCGAACAGTTCGAACTCCAATCGTTTGCGCGAACTCGCGGAGAAGCAGGGCGTTCCCGCACATCTTATCGACGGCGCGCAAGACATCGATCGCGCATGGCTCGACGGCAAGACCAACATCGGCGTGACGGCGGGTGCATCCGCGCCGGAAAGTCTGGTGCAAGACGTCGTCGATCAGCTTCGCACGTGGGGCGCCGCGAGCGTGCGCGAACTTAAAGGCGATCCGGAAAACATGACGTTCGCATTGCCCAAGGAATTGCGCGCCGTGCTCATCGATTAGCGTGCCGTTTTTCTTGCGCCACCACGCCCGATCACCTAAACTGCGCGACCCTTCTGCGCCGACGTAGCTCAGTTGGTAGAGCAACTGATTCGTAATCAGTAGGTCGGAGGTTCGACTCCTCTCGTCGGCACCAAAGCGAGCGTTTGCGCTCGTATCGCATCGGCGGCCGATGTGCAGTTCATCCCTTTTTTATGCCATTCGTCGGCTAAAAGTGGCGCTAGACCAGCGCTGCCTATCTACTGCACAGACGTTTTGTTAAAAGAGCGGGCCATGAAAGCACGCACTCCATTCGGGTTCTCCCTTATCGAATTGATGGTTACCATCGCCGTCGGTGCGATATTGGCAATGATTGCATTGCCCTCATTTCGAACGTACTTCATCCGCAGCAACATTACTCAAACGGCGAACGGCCTTTTGATTGCGATGAATACTGCGCGCGCGGAAGCGGTGAAACGCAACGCTTACGTAAGGGTCGATCCAGCGCAGTGCTCAGGCACCACGGACTGGTCGTACGGCGCGTTCGTATGGGTACCTGCCGCTTCGAATCCGGCCGATGTAGCCCCGACGGCAATGCCCGACATTCGCATCATCAGCGGTTCGGTGTTTGCCGACGGAAGCTCATGCGGCGGCGGCCCGCCCAAGTTGGCGGCGGCAGTTATCAGCGGCGCCGGAAATGTCGTGTGCTACAACGGAAGCGGGCGAATGAATTTGAACGTAGCAGCGTCGGCGTGCGCTACTTCCGCGGCGGGAACACCGGTTCAAGTCAAGATCTGCGATGCGCAGGGCGTGGTCAATACTGGCGCAATCCTCGATGTTGAATTGAGCGGACGAGCTTCGATTCAACCAAATCTTCCTTGCCCATGAAACTGAACACACGAAATGTAAACCGCAAAACCGGATCGGGCTTTACCTTGCTCGAACTGCTCGTCACTCTCGTCGTGTTGTCCATTGGTCTGCTTGGATTGGGTTTGATGCAGACGACCGGTTTAGGCCTCACCAAGACGGCCTACGCACGAACGCAAGCGATGATGCTCGCGAGCGATATAGCCGATCGCGTGCGGGCGAACGAAACGTATGCGGCTAACTACGTAGGGACCAGTGCGCCAGGGACAG
>DATAVJ010000184.1:0-17355 GCA_036267795.1 Rudaea sp. | reverse complement strand
GATCAAGGCGCTGCGCGAATCGAAACGCCATTCGAGCTGGATCGCACCGAACGCCGCGTACGAAGCGAGCTGCCAGAAATTCCTCGATGGAATATTGAGCAGCGAAGGAAACGCGTTCGTCGCCGAACTTTCCGATTTCGTCGCATCGATTGCCGCCGCCGCGGCGCTGAGTGGATTGACGCAAACTTTCTTGCGTCTGACGACGCCGGGCGTACCCGATCTGTATCAAGGCTGCGAGTTGTGGGACTTCAGTCTCGTGGATCCGGACAATCGCCGTTCGATCGATTATTTGTGTCGAGCACAGTCGCTGGAGCAGAAAATAGCGCCGGCGAACGTGATCGCGGACTGGCGCACTGGTGCGGTGAAACAACGATTGATCGCGACGATTCTCAACCATCGCGCGCAATCGCCGCAGATATATTCGGATGGCGACTATGTACCGCTCACCGCCAGCGGCACGCGAGCGGCGCACGTTGTCGCATTCGAGCGCCGCGTCGGCGGCGCGCGGCTCGTGTGCGTCGCGTCGCGCTGGCCGCAATCGCTCGCGGGGCCGCTCACGTTGCCATTGATCGAAAGCAATCGCTGGGAAGACACGGCACTGTCCGTCGAGCCCGGAAAGTTCGTGGATGTGCTCGCCGACGGACCGCCGGTGACGCTCAATGGCACCGCGTCCATCGCCGAGTTGCTGCGCCGCTTTCCCGTTGCGCTTTTATTCGCGCGCAGCGAAAACGGCTGACGCGCGATCACTTCCGTTCGGCGGCGCTCGCGTCTCGCGTTGGGCGGAATTCGGAATCTTTCGTCCAGTTCGGCCATTTGTCGGAATTGGCCAGATCGCTGCCGACTTTGTACAAAATGCCGAGATCGTGCGTCATGCCGGCGAACGTCCAGCTCGCTTGCCATTGGTCCGAAGGCTGATGATAGTGATGCGCGATGTAGTCCTTGCGCGCCGCATCGCCCGCCGCCTTTCCTCCGTCGACCAGATCGTCGCCCGACTCGAACGACAACGCCGGCACGCCGCGTTTCGCGAACGAGAAATGATCGGATCGGAAAAATCCGCCGCTTTCCGGATGCGGATCGCCGGTGAAGGACAGGCCGCCTTCTTTTGCGTCCGCGATCAGCAGGTCGAGCAGATCGGAGTGCGCGCTGCCGGATTGCGAGAAATTGCGCGCCGGGCCGAGCGGGTCGAGCGAGTCCATGTTGATGTTCGCCACGGTTTTCGCGAGCGGATATAGCGGATTCGCCGCGTAGTACTCGGAGCCGAGCAGGCCTTTCTCTTCAGCCGTCACATTCAGGAAGACGACGGAACGCTCGGGTTTGGGTCCGTGCGCGAAGGCGCGTCCCAGTTCGATCAGAGCTACCGTGCCGGTCGCGTTGTCGATTGCGCCATTGTATATTTTGTCGCCTTTTGCATCCGGCGGACCGATGCCGAGATGATCCCAGTGGGCGGTGTAGATCACCACTTCGTCGGGGCGTTTGCTGCCCTCCACTTTGGCGACGATGTTGTGCGAGGTGATGGTTTTCTGATCCACGGTGAAGTTGGCCGAGAACGATTCGCCTTTCAACTCCACCGGTTTGAACGCGCGCGTCTGCGCCTGTTTTTTCAGCGCATCGAAATCGAGACCGGCTTTCTTGAAGAGATCGACGGCCAGATCGCGCTGAATCCATCCTTCCACTGTTGTGTGCACGGATTTCGGATTGTCGCGCACGATGTCGAACATCGCGTTGGTGTTCGAATTGCGCACGGTCGCCCAGCCGTAGGACGCCGGATCGGTTTCGTGTATGACGAAAACGCCCGCCGCGCCCCGCCGCGCACCTTCTTCGTATTTGTACGTCCAGCGGCCATAGTATGTTTCCGCCTTGCCACCGAAATCGCCGACGCCTGTTTCGTAGTCGGGATCGTTCACGAGCACGACCATAATCTTGCCGTGCAGATCGACGCCCTTGAAATCGTCCCACGTGCGTTCCGGCGCTTTCACGCCGTAGCCGCAGAAGACCATCGGCACATCGCTGAGTGCAACCGATGTCGAACCGTCGAGCGCCGCGCGGATAGAAATTTCCTCGCCCTGGGTCAAAGTGCGCGTCTCGCCTTTTTCCTTGACGGAAAGTTTCGGCGTGCCGACGATTTCGGAACGCGTCAACGGCACCGCTTGCGTCCACGCCGGTTTGCCGTCTTTCAGATCGCCGCCCGGCGCAAGGCCTGCGGCCTTCATCTGTTCCGTCACGTAGTCGATGGTCTTCGTTTCAGCGGGCGTATTCGGTCCGCGTCCCTCGAAGGCGTCCGAGGAGAGCGTCTTGTCTTCGTCGGACATGCGTTTCGGATCGAACGTCGGCGCGAAGGATTTCTCGGCCGATGCCGATGCGGCGAACGAAAGTATGATGGCGGTAGCTAACACTCGCTTCACGCGGAAACTCCTCGACTGCGGCTGAATGATCGATCTTAGGACGCGGATGGCTAGACGTCTACATTGACCAATGGCACACGCGCGTCACCGAGGCCTGAGCGGCGGAGTACGCGATATTCCATATCTCTTCCTTTTGCGGCACGACACCGATCAGGCGCCGCGTGCGATCTTTTGTGCCGGCGTCGCGTTCATCACTTTCAGGTACTGACGATCGAACGCGGCAAGCTGGCTCTCCAATTCCGAGTATGGCCCCGCTTCCCACGCACGCGATACGACGCCGTGAAAAGCGTTGACGCATAAATCCCAATCCTGCCGGTTCGTCATGTCCCAGAACTCGATGGCGGGAGAAGGATCGAATCCGGGCGCCGCCATCGCGTCCGGATGGAAATACCATTCGCACACGATGCGTGTGCGGTCGATCGTCAGCGGGATCAACCGGTGCACCATCACGTAGTCGGGATGGAAGGAAAGGAACGCGCCGGGAAACAAAGTATAATAATATACGCGAGCGCGTTCTTCGTCGGTCAGCCGCCGCAATGGCGGCGCGCAGCGTTTGCCGCCTATCGTCATGCTGCCTTCGCGGTCACTCATCCACATGGGACCGCCGAGCACGGGGCCTTCGTCGAGATCGTTCTCTGCATTCCGGAACGGTGTGAGCTTGTTCAGTTGCGGATGCGCCAGCGGGCAGTGATAGCACTCGCTGAAATTGTGGACGAACATTTTCCAGTTGGCGTCCACGTCGTATATACGCCGATCGGCGGCGCGCAGTTGCGGCAACTGCCACTGTTCGAAACGGCCGGTCAATCCGGGCAATGCGGCGTCGAACGGCTGCGGCGTTTTATCGAAATTGAGAAACAGACACCCTTCCCATGCGTGGAGCGCAACCGGATGCAGCGGATATGCCGACACGTCGAATCCATCGACCTCGCTCATCGCCGGCACGTTGCGCAACGTGCCGTCGAGCCCATAGCTCCACGCGTGATACGGACATACGATCGCAGCGCCGAGCGTCCCGTGCGCGTCACGGCACAGCCGGCTGCCGCGATGGCGGCAATGATTGTGGAACGCGCGAATTTCGCCGGCGGCGTCGCGCAGCACGATGACGCTTTCGCGTTGCAGCTCGTAGAGAAAATAACTGCCGGGTGTTTCGAGCTGCGAGATATGTCCGGCCAGCAGCCACGAACGATAAAAAATGCGTTCGTGTTCCTGCTCGAAAATATCGGGAGAAACGAAGTAATCGCGGTCGAGCGTGTGCTGACCGAATGACGAACGTTCTTTCATGCCGACAGATTAACGCAGATCGCGGACGCCGCGCGACGCCGCCGGATGAATCTCGTTTAATGCATGTGTGCCGCCGACACGCGCCGGCGGCGCGTGTCGGCGACGATGAACTTACGACTCGAACCCGTTCGCGAAGACCACGTCCGGATCGGTGGCGCCGGCCTCGTAAGCACCGATATCGGCGTTCGTCGAAACCGCCGCCGGACGGCTGTAGCCGCGCTGATCGACCGATACCGACGGCGTGTCGGATGCGGCGTCGATGGCGCACGATCCCGTCTGCAGCGCCATGGTTTGCGTCGATCCGCCATTGTTTGCCAGCGCCGCGAGCAGGGGATTGCATGAAGCGGTATCCGCTGGCGTGGCGGCCGTCGTTGCGCCGACGATGTTGTACTGGCCCGTCATCGCAGCCGTGCTCGCGGTCGCAAGATCGTCGGGCGTATTGCCGTAGAAGATCGTCGCCTGACTGTCGGCTCCCGTCGCGAAATTCGCACCGCCGCCGGCGGCTGTCGACGTGTTCGAAGCAAGCGTCGAATACGACGACGTGAGCGTATCGGCTGCGACGCCGCCGCCGATGCCGGTTGCGGTGTTGCCCGTGATCGTGGAATTGGTGAGATCGACCGGCCCGCCATTGATGCCGCCGCCGTTGCCTGATGCGTGATTGGCCGTAACCGTCGATGTAATGATATTGATGCCCGCCGTCGAAGCGAAGATGCCTCCGCCCGAACCGTTCGACGCGGTGTTGTTGCTGATCGTCGCGTTGACGATATTGGCGACGTCGGCAATGTAAATGGCGCCGCCGGCCGAGGCCGACGTGTTGCCGTCGAACGTGGTATTGCGGACGCGTATCGCCGCATTCGAAAACAGACCGCCGCCGCCGTTGACGGGCGCAGCCGCGCCGAGCGTCGTGTTGTCGGTGACGGTCGAATAATAAATCTGCACCGCTACGGTCGATTCGATGCCGCCGCCGGCATTGCCGGCCGTGTTGCCCGTGATGGTCGAATGCAGGATGGACAGCTGCCCGGCGGACGCGGCGATGCCGCCGCCGGCGCTGTCGCTTTTATTATTCTGGATGACGCAATAGTTCACCGTCAGCGCATCGCCTGCGAGTATCGCGCCGCCGGCATAGGCGCCCGACGCGCCGTTGCTCAGCGTCAATCCATTGATCGTCAGCGGAGCGCTGGTGTCGATCAATCCGAAAGAATCGGTGCCGGAAACGGTGCTGCGCTGTATCGTCACGAGCGGCGTTTGGCCGCTTAAACTGCCATTGATGATCACTCTGTTGGAAATCGCGAGCGCATGGCCGGTCATCGGTGTCGCCTGCGTCAGCGAGATCGTGGTCGGCGTCGTGAATCCGGTCAGGTCGATAGTGTCGCTGTCGCCGTCGCCCGCGGCGCAACCGTTAACGGCGGTTTGCGTATTCACGGCGGCGACGGCGTCGATGATCGTGCAGACATCCGGTTCGCTGACCGCGTCGGCGCTGTTGACCACGATGTTGGCGGCGTGTGTCGGCCGCACGAGACTCAGGATGACGGCGATCGCGAGAGGCGCATAATTGAGTGCGCGGCGCGCATGCGGAAATGATCCCACGTTGCTACGATTCCTTGACATACCGCCTCCTAAAAGTTCAGAACTTTTTTACGTCGTCATAACGAGCGAGTGGGAGCATAGCTGCGAACAATGGCCGGTTGATTAAGCGGAGCGAAGACGGTTCAGCCGCATTCATCACACCGACTGGCGTATAAACGGCGCGAGTCGACTGCACGTGACGATTCACCGTCCATACATAAAATTTGCCGCGATGCGCAGCAAGAATTTGCGATTGATGGAGCGGGAAACATCCGATGGATGTCTTCAGGTCTGCTGCCGGATGTTCGCATGAGTTCTGGCAGCCGCGGTAAGCGCCGCGGCTCGCGCGACAGCACTCAGCGCAGCTGGCTATCTTTACTGCCGCGGCGGTTGTAGCCGCTGAACGTCGCTTCCTCTTCGTCGCGAGCCGTCTGGCACACCACACACAAGCGCACGCCGGGTACCGCCTTGCGGCGCGCTTCGGGAATCGGCGCGTCGCATTCGTCGCAGTGCATGAGGCTGGGACCTTTCGGCGCGCGGCTGCGCACGCGCTTGATCGCGTCCGCGATGGTTGCGTCGATTTGATCGTTGACTGCGTTGTCGCCTGCCCAGCCCGTTGCCATGTCGAACCTGTTTTCTCGTAACTCACTCAGAAAATGGAGATCAGCCATCACAATGCAAGACTGAAGTGATCACCCAGCGATCACATTGATATCCAGGACATTGATATCAGAATGTAGTCCGCCGCGGGTGACTTTGCCATTAATACGCGGCCTTCCGGCATTTGTCGTGCAACAGAGCATCGATCGTCAACGCATTGCCGGTGGCGTGGCCTACGGCCGTATTGTCGAAGATGCACCAGACGTCGGCGGCGGTATTTGCCGCCGCGCGCAATTGCCTGGCCAACTTGCGTAAATATTTTTGTTCATAATTGGAATAATATATTTTTGGACTTCCGTGCAGGCGAAAATAAACGAGCTTCCCTTCGCCGCCGGGATACGCCGCTGCAGGGACGACGGCCGGATCCGCAGCGACACGTTCGACGCTGAACTCCGCCAGCAGTTCGTTCGCGGTTCCATCGAACCACGTGGCGTGGCGCGGTTCGACGGCACACGCTCCAGCGAACCGGTGCCGCAGCGTTTTCAAGAATCGCCGCACCACATTACGATCGAAGTCCAGGCTTGGCGGAAGCTGAATCAAGACGCATCCCAGCTTGCGTTCGAGCGCGCCGATTTCGTCGAAGAACGCATCGAGCGGTTTTCCGCAGTCGATGAGCCGTGCGTCGTGCGTGATCGCTCGCGGCAGTTTCACGGAAAACCGAAAATCCGCGGGTACGGTCTGCGCCCATCGCGCATACGTTTTGCGCTGATGCGAACGGTAAAACGATGAATTGATCTCGACAGCATTCAGCCGTGCGGAGTAACGTTGCAGATGCGAGCCGTCGCGCGGAAAGGCGTCCGAAAACTGTTTCGGTATCGACCATCCGGCACAGCCGATATGGAACGTCGCCGTCATCGAAGCGCAGGAAGCGTCATGCCAGAAGGTCCGTCAATCGTCATTCTCCGCGAGCAGACGCAGGCGTTCGTGGGAAAGATCATCCGCAATGCCGAAGGCAACAGCCGTCTCGACAAAACGCCGCTGATCGGACAGCGCGTCGTTTCCATCCGCAGTTTCGGCAAGCAGTTCCTGATCGAACTGCCGACGCTGACGATTCGCATCCATCTGATGATGTTCGGCAGTTACCGCGTCAATGAACGAACGGACCGTCCGCCGCGCTTGCGCCTGACGTTCGCCCGCGGCGAAATCAATTTCTATGCGTGCTCCGTTCGCTACCTCGAAGACGATCTCGACGCGATATACGACTGGCGCGGCGACGTCATGTCGGATGCGTGGGATCCGAAGCTGGCCGCGAAGCGGCTGCGGCAATCGCCCGACACGCTCGTCTGCGACGCGTTGCTCGATCAAAATATCTTTGCCGGGGCCGGCAACATCATCAAGAACGAAGTGCTGTTCCGCATTCGTGTCCACCCGCTCTCCACCGTCGGCTCGTTGCCTGCGCGCAAGCTGCGCGAGATGGTGAAGCAAGCGCGCACGTACAGTTTCCAGTTTCTTGAATGGAAAAAAGAATTCACGCTGCGCAAGCATTGGCTCGCGCACAACAAAAGCATCTGTCCGCGCGATCAGGTGAAATTCACGCGCGCTCATCTGGGTGTGCGCCATCGCCGCTCGTTCTTTTGCGAGCTGTGCCAGCGAAAGTATGCGGAGTAGCGGATCGCATTGCGTTCGGCATTGCGCATCGTCAGGTGCCATCGAACACATCCGTTTGCGGCTTCTTCGAATCCTAAGACGATCAGGCTGAATCCCGGATGTCGTAATCGATCTGTCAGCAAAGCGCCTGGATTGTCGTAACCGTTACAAATAACCAGGGGAACGCTCATGCGACTATTGAACGACATCGACCGTGGCATTCGCATTGCGCTTTGCATCGCGCTGGCGGCGTTGGCCGTTTCCTCCTGCTCGCCGCCGGCTTCGACAGCCGCGTCGGACGCCGCGAAGCTGGCCGCGAAAAATCCGCTCGGTGATGCCTACAAAGGACCGCCCACACCCTGCGACGGCGATCTTTCCGTCAAAGACGCGTCCGATCTCATCAGCGTTCCCGTTTCCATCAATCATTATTCCATGGCGGCAACGGTGCCAGGCGACGGCTGCGAGCTCGGCGCGGGACAATCGTTTAGCGCTTTCGTCGACATCGCCATCAAGAAACCGCCGCAACAGTTCGCGAACATGTTGCAGCTCGGCGGACCACATAAACCGCTGCCCAGTGTCGGCGACGATGCGATCAGCTTCGCGACAGCCGACTCGAATATTCCGGACGCAAAAGAGATCGATATCCTCGCCCGCAAGGGAGATTGGGTGTGCCAGGCCAATCTGATCCACAAAAACGGAAAAGCCGGCGATGCCGTGCTGGTGTCGACGAACGACGACGAAAACGCGAAGAAGCTCGGCGCGCTGTGCAATAAGTTGTTCGCGAAACGCGGCTGATGCCGCGATCGCGGATCGCGCGTTACGGCGCGCGAACGACGGGCTCAATGCGCAAAATAACCGTCGGCATTTGCGTTGCACCGGCAACGCCGTTCGATACGATCCTCCGCGACGCGACTCCCGCGTCGACGAAACATTGCGCGATCGATTCGCTTCTCGATTTCGCGGTTCGCCGGCCGGCATCGTCGTTCGTTTCGGAACCGACATCGACGGCGATGCGCGTCATCCGATATTCGACGAGCGCCTTCGCGATAGGCGCGAGTGCTGCGCATTGACCCGAACCGTCATTGCCGACGCGAATGCGACGCGTGATGTCCAGCGTTATGTGATCGTCCTTGCGACTCACCACGGCATCCGGCGCGGCGAGTTGACGCAGGCGGCCCTGCAGCGTGTCGAAGTAGTACCCGACTTTCGATGACTCGATGCCTTCGAGAGGAGCCGGCGCGGTTTCCGGTTCCTTCGTTTCCGGTTTCGGGGCCGGCGCGGGTTTCGGTTTGGGTTTCGGTTTCGGCACCGTCGGCGGCGTTGGCGCAGGCGCCGGGGTCGTCCGTTCTTCCACGGGCGCGGGTGTCGGCCGCGTCGGCTGCTGCGCGCATGACGCGAGCAGCATCGCGGATACAGCGATGATCGCTGTAATGTTGTGACGCTTGCATTCAACTCGCATTCGATCAGTCCCTGTTGCGGCGCGCACGAAAAAAAACGAGGAAATCGCCCAGAGGCAACGGCTTCGCGAACAAATAGCCTTGCGCGAACTGAACGCCGTGCTCGATCAGCCACTGCGCTTGCTGCCGGGTTTCTACCCCTTCCGCGACGATATTCAAACCCAACGATTTGGCCATGTCGATCACGTGCACGATGACCTGGCTCGTCGCCGCGCCTGTGCCGATCGCATCGACGAACGATTTGTCGATCTTCAGCACATCGAGTTCGAACGATTGCAGATACGACAAACTCGAATAGCCCGTTCCGAAATCGTCGACCGCCACCTCGTGGCCGCGGTCGCGCAATTGCCCGATGAATACACGCGCCGAATCGGCATTGACCAGCGCGCGCTCGGTGATCTCCAGCTTCACCGCACTCGACGGCAGTCCCGCCTCTTTCAACAGCACTTCGAGTTCGTGCGCCACGTGGTCGGTCTTCAGATCGTCCGGCGAAAGATTCAGATTGATGCTGATCGGGCCGGCGTCTTTATAGATGCGTTTCAGATCGCGCACGAGAATGCGCGCGACGCACAGCGTCAATTCCTGGATCAATCCGGCTTTCTCGGCGATCGGAATGAAAACGTTGGGACTTACCCAATCGCCGCTCGTCGTCTTCCATCGCGCCAATGCTTCGGCGCCGACGCATCGCGAGGTACGCAAATCCATCACTGGTTGATAGTGCACGGCGATGTCGCACGCGGCGATCGCCCGTTTCAATTCCGTCGCAGGTTCCAGTTGGCGGCGCGACAGGCGCGTGACGATATCCACCCATCCCATCACGGTCATCACGCCGAGAACGATGCCGATGGCGAGCAACGCGCCGTGCCGGCTCCAGAAATTGCCGATGGGTTCGCGCGCGACGACGTCGATGGGCAACACCTCGTTGCGCGCAAAATGCGAAACGACGACGCCATCGGCGTTATCCACCGTAATGCCGATCGGTATCGATTCCAAAGCCGGAAACGACGCATCCCACGGCACGGCGGACATGCGCAACTTCTCCACCCACAATCCGGCCTGCCGTTGCGGCGACGATTCGAAATCGAGCAGCAGACGCGGATCGATCGCGACGTCGTGATCGCCCAATCGCATCAGAAAAAGCTGCACGTCGCCGGCTTCGGTTTCCTTGCTCGGCCACCATGCGATAACGCCGTTGTCGTAAATGCGGTCGGCATGCGACGGCTTGAGGCCCGCCTCCGGTAAAAATCCCACTCCGCACAGACGTTCGTCAGCGCGCCAGTAGCCGATGCCGCGCACGAAGGGGCGCGACACGGCGGCGTCGCGCAGCGCTTGCAGATGCGTTTCCGAACAGCGTTCGGCATCGAGTTTGTCGAAACCCGCGAGCATGTTGCGTGTGTCGACGAATATATTTTCCGTGCGGCCGCCCAGTATCGCCGCGAGACCGCCCTCGTATGTTTCTTCGGACGCCACCGATTCGCGCCAGAACAACCACACGATCACGCTGAACAGGATCGTCACGCCGAGCAGCGCGGCGATCACGGCACCGGTCAACACTTTGTCTCGACGCCGCATCATTGCATCGGCGAGCTGGCGATGGTGCGTGCGCAACGCGACTTTTTGACGTCACGCAAAACGAGGCGACACTCCGCCTCCAGCGACCAGACTCGAACCCCCGTTCCTGTCATGTCGCCGTCATCATAATTCGGAATTCGCGCGGCGTGTATCGAATTCTCTGAATGGTCGGCGCTGTTCAGTTTTGCGAAAGCCGTGCGGTTTCGCGAAAACCGTAGCATCATCATCGGGTGCAAAAAACGAGCGCCGGCATTCTGATGTTCAAACGCGCTGCCGGCGAGTTGCTCGTATTGTTGGTTCATCCGGGCGGCCCGTTCTGGAAAAACCGTGACGATGGCGCCTGGACGATCCCGAAAGGCGAACTCGGCGCGGATGAAGAGCCATCGCTCGCCGCGCGCCGCGAATTCGAAGAAGAGATGGGCGTCGATCCCGGCGGCCATCTCATGCCGCTGGACGAGATTACGCAAAAAGGCGGCAAGCGCGTGATCGCATTCGCCGTCGAAGGCGATTTCGATGTTGCTTCATTGCATAGCAACACGTTCGAGACCGAATGGCCGCCGCATAGCGGACGCGTGCAGATTTTTCCGGAAGTCGACAAAGCCGAATGGATGACGATCACGCGTGCGCGCGGAAAAATCCTGCCGAGCCAGATCAAGTTATTGGAGCGATTGGTCCGCATGACGACGTAATTGTCGTGCAGGGACCGGCCGTGCAGATTGCACCGGCCAAACGACGAACATCCTGCGTGACCCATGACTTCTGGAGAATTCCATTAGCGCGGCGCATGCGTATAGTTGCCGTTTGAACGGAGAAATCGACGATGCATTTACGCCAGATCGGAACCGCCCTCCTCTTCGCCTTCGCCGCCACGGCGTCGGCGGCGGACACCGCCGCGACATCCGCGCCCGCGTGGGTCGAGCGCAGCAACGCCGATGCGCAAATCCTGCTCAAAGCGATCGCGGAGTTTCGTCCGGAATTCGCATCGCGCATCGGTTTTTCCGGCTATGACGAAAAAGTCATCGATCTCAAGCCCGGCGTCGTCGAGCGTCAGCGGGCGGCGACGCAGGCCGCCGTCGCCGAGTTGCAGAAAAAGCTCGCCGGTGAATCCGACGCGAATGTAAAGCAGGATTTGCAAATCATGATCACGGCGTCTCAGCGGCGGCTGGAAGCCAACAGGCTAAATGAGAAATACCTCCTGCCGTACGACGATATCGGCGAGACGATTTTCCAGGGCGAGTTCGCGTTGCTTCAGGATCAGGTGGCGCCCGAACGGCGCGCGCTCGCCTTGAAGCGGTTGCAGTGCTATGTCGGACTCGCCGCCGGATGTTCGCCGGTGACGAAAGAATCCGAAGCGCTGTTCGATGCAAAACTGAAAGACTCGAAACTGATCGGACCTTACAAAGCGGAAGTCGAACAGAATCTTTCCAATTCCGCACGTTACGTCGACGGCGTGCGCAAATTGTATACAAAGTACAAAATGGACGGCGCCGATCCGGCACTCGATGCGTTGCAGAAACAACTCGCCGCGCACGATGAATGGGTGAAATCGACGGTGCTCGCGCATTCGCGCACCGACTTCCGGTTGCCGCCCGAGGTGTATGCCAGCAATCTGAAACAGGTCGGTCTGGACATCACTCCGCAGGAGTTGATCAAGAAAGCCGATCTGGAATTCATGGAGACGCGCGCGCAGATGCAAGTGCTCGCCCCCACCGTCGCGAAAGCGCAAGGCATAACGGCGACGGATTATCGCGACGTGCTCAAGGCGCTGAAGAAACAGCAGCTCGACAAGGATTCCATCGAACCGTATTACCACGACGTGATCGGCAAGATCGAAGCGATCATCCGCGAGCAGAACATCGTCACGTTGCCGCAGCGCGCGATGATCATGCGCCTGGCATCGGAAGCTGAAAGCGCGTCGCAACCCGCGCCGCACATGGACGCGCCGCCGCTCATCAACAATCACGGCGAACGCGGCACGTTCGTGCTGCCGCTCGGCAATCCGCCGACCGGCGACGGCAAGAGCGAGGTCTACGACGACTTCACGTGCAAAGCGTGCGCGTGGACGCTCACCGCGCACGAAGGCCGGCCTGGCCACGAATTGCAATTTTCCGCCATGGTAGAGCACGGTGTATCGCTGGCGCGCTCGCTGTTTGCGTTCAACAGCGTAAACGTCGAAGGCTGGGCGCTGTACTCCGAATTCATGATGGTGCCGTACGAACCGTCGGACGGCCAGATGATCGCGCTGCAGCTTCGCCTGCTCCGCGCCGCGCGTGCGATGCTCGATCCCATGTTGAACCTCGGCATGATCAGCCGCGATCGAGCGCACGACATTTTGGTCAACGATGTCGGGTTGTCGGAAGCGTTTGCGCGGGAGGAACTGGATCGGTTCACGTTTCGTTCGCCGGGACAGGCGACGGCGTATTTCTATGGCTACACGCGGCTTCTCGAACTGCGAACGAAAGTCGAAATCGCGTTGGGCGACAAATTCGATTTGAAAGCGTTGAACGATTTTGTCTTGAGTCAGGGTTTGTTGCCGCCGGATCAGTTGGCGGATGCCGTCGAGGCGGATTTCCTGAAGAAGAAGTGACGTGAAGAGTGGGCGCTTCGCCGCTTGTGATTGCGGCGAGGCGCTTCCAGCTCATCATTCGGGCGAAAGCCGGAATCCAGTGACTTTGCTTTATTTTCTAACTACGAGGCGAAAGCTTTCACTCGCTCCGCGAGCGAGTCACTTTCTTTGCATCCGCACCGGCAATCGCCATCCCGCACGAGGGAAATGGCAGGTGTATCCATTCGGATAGTTCTGCAGATAGTCCTGATGCTCGGGTTCGGCTTTCCAGAAATCACCGGCAGGTTCCACTTGGGTGACGACTTTGCCCGGCCACAATCCGGATGCATCGACATCGGCGATGGTGTCTTCGGCGACGCGTTCCTGTTCCGGCGTCGTGTAATAAATAGCGGACCGATAGCTTGCGCCGAGATCGTTGCCTTGACGGTCTCTCGTCGACGGATCGTGAATCTGGAAAAAGAACTCCAGCAGTTGCCGATAGCTCATCACGTCCGGATCGAAGTTCACTTCGATAGCCTCGGCATGTGTGCCGTGATTGCGGTACGTCGCGTTCTTCACGTCGCCGCCGGAATAGCCCACACGCGTTGAGACGACGCCTTTCATGGTGCGAATCAGTTCCTGCATGCCCCAAAAACATCCGCCGGCAAGAATCGCGCGTTCGGTTTTCATCGAACGTCCTCCACTTGGTCGAGATAGTCGCCGTACCCTTGCGCCTGCATGTCCTCGCGCGGCACGAAACGCAGCGATGCCGAGTTGATGCAATAGCGCAAACCGCCGCGATCGCGCGGTCCGTCGTTGAATACGTGGCCGAGATGGCTGTCGCCATTCGCCGAACGTACTTCCGTGCGGACCATGCCGTATGCCGTGTCGTTCAATTCCTTCACGTGCGCCGGTTCGATCGGTTTGGTGAAACTCGGCCAGCCGCAGCCGGATTCGAATTTGTCGGACGACGCAAACAGCGGTTCGCCCGATACGATATCCACATAAATACCGGCCGCCTTGTTGTCGAGCAGCGCGCCTGTGCCGGGGCGTTCGGTGGCGCTTTCCTGCGTTACGCGGTATTGCTCCGGCGTCAATGCCGCAACGGCTTCGGGAGTTTTCCGATACTGAGTCATTCCTGCCTCCTTGTTCGCTGTCAGCTTATATGGGGATCGCGGTCTTTTTCAAAAGCGCGCACTTTCGCGCTGCCTTCGACATAACATGTAAATTGTCCCCCTTCCACTGCGCGGAGCCATCGATATGAAGCACTTGCACAAACTTGCCGTCACTGTGACGTTCGGCGTTCTCGCTTTTTCCACCGCGGCGTTCGCCGAGTTGAAAGTCGGTTCGCCCGCGCCGGAATTCAAATTGCCGGCTTATCTCGCCGGCCAGCCGTTTACGTTCGATCTCGCCGCCGCGCTGAAGAAAGGTCCGGTCGTCGTTTACTTCTTCCCCGCTGCGCACACGTCGGGGTGCAATGTCGAAGCGCACCTGTTTTCAGAAGCCATCGATCAATTCAAGGCGCAGAACGCGACGGTGGTCGGCATCACCGCGGGCAACGTGAACGATCTCGCCGATTTCTCGAAAGAAACCGAACATTGCAGCGGCAAGTTTCCCGTCGCCGCCGATGACGGCGCGAAAGTCGCCAAACAATACGACGCGCTACTCAAGCAAAAGCCCGAATGGTCGGACCGCACGTCGTACGTGATCACGCAATCCGGGACCATTGCCGCCGCCTATTCGGCGCTGAATCCGGACAAGCATGTGCAGGAAATGCTGGCGGCGGTAAAGGCACTCAAGAAGTCGTAACCTTTACCTGAAATCAGATCAGAATTCCCAGGAACAAAACGCCTATGAATCCATCGCAACGCATCGATGAGCTGATCGCAAAACTTCCTGACTGGCGCGGCGAAACATTGGCGGGCGTCCGCAAGACCATCCTTGCGGCAGATACGCAGATCGTCGAAGAATGGAAGTGGCGGGGAAGCCCGGTGTGGTCCCGCGACGGAATCATCGTCGTCGGCGATGCGCACAAAGAGAAAGTGAAACTTACTTTTGCTCAAGGCGCGAAACTCCCCGATCCGGACAAGCTCTTCAACGCGGGGCTCGGAGGCGGCACATGGCGCGCGATCGATCTTTTCATGGGCGACAAGATCGACGCGCGCGCCCTCAAAAATCTGATCCGTGCCGCTGTCGATTACAACCAGACCAAAGCGAAGAAAAAAGCGGCCACGGGTGCTCGCACGAAAGCACGTAAATCTAAAGAAACCTGACGAAGGTTGTGGCATGACCGATGTCGTTCGCTAACGGAAGAATGCATTCGCGATGAGGATGCCTGTCGCTTCGCGACGGCTGGATATCTAAGGCTTAACTCCTACAGGCTCTACCGGCAGGGCGCCGTGCAAATCAGTTCGCCTGATTCAGTGCGTTGCGCGCCACGCGTTTGCACGCATTGATCTCATCGTCCGTCATTACCGCTTTGTACGTACAGCCGTTGCTTGGCGGCGCACCCTTGACGACGATCGTACTGAACGTTGGGAACGTTTTCGTTTCATCGACAGTGTGTACTGGCGGCGCAGGCCGATAGATCACGGCTGGGCCGATGGGTTGTTCATCTTCATCTGCTGCGTCGGTCGTCGTGTTGTCGGGTTCGGAGTAACCGTCAATGTAATCGGTGCTGTAGTAGCGGCGATGGTGTCTCCCGCGATGATGGTCGGGCATGACGTGCGGCACACTGTTGCCGGAGCGCGAAGGCGGCGGCGCGGATGACGGCGGCGGTTTGTAAAATGGAGTCACCGCGAAAACGGCTGCTATGAGGATGGACATCATGTTGCTCGCTCCTGGCAAAGCACGCGGCGATAAGTTGCCAATGCAGTAAGAGCTTGGGCGCTCGTCCGTAACTCACAACTGATTCGCGAGGTAAAACGATGTAATCGTTTTTGTGCGCGACGCGACGTGAATTCTTTCCGGTTCCACCAGCGCTGTTAGGCACTCCGGCGCAGCGCCTGATTGACTACTTTGCGGATCAGGCTCGAGTAGTTGATGCCCGCTTTCAGCGCCGACTGCGCCAGTTCGTCGTCTTTCGCGATGCATGGATTGACATTGGGTTCCACGACGTAGATCTGGCCGGTTGCCGTCACCCGCAGATCGAAGCGCGCATAGCTGCGCAGATTGAGAGCGCGATAGGCACGCTTGCAGACTTCCTCGAGACGTTCCTGCAGCTCGGGTTCCAGTGCATCCGCGAAATGGTTCTTGATGCCCCAGCGCTTGCGGTAAGTGTCATCCCACTTGGCCTTGTAGGTGGCGATGCGCGGTTCGTCTTCATCCATCTGGCCGAAGGTCATCTCGCGCGCGGGCAACATTCGCAGCGAGCGGTCGCCGATGATGCTGACGTACAGCTCGCGGCCGTCGATGTACTCTTCGGCGATCGCATCCAGATTCATGCGTTCGTGAATCATTTTGACGCGAGCGAGAAAGCTCGCTTCGTCGTCGACGATCGATGCCTGCGAAATGCCGCGCGATGCTTCTTCGGTGAGCGGCTTGATGATGCACGGCAATTTCAGTGTTTTCGGAAGCCATACTTTGTGGCCGATGTAAAACGTATGGAATCGCGGCACGCGCACGCGATGGAAACGCAGGATTTTCTTGCACAGCCCTTTGTCGTTGCACAGGAACAGCGCGTTAGAGTTCGCGCCGGTGCACGGAACGTCGAGCAACTCCATCGTCGCGAGAATGTTCTTGTCCCAGTGCGTGACGTGATGAAACGTCTCGCAGAGATTGAAGATCACGTCCGGCTTAACGTCGCGAACGGCATCCAGCAGCGGCCGCACGTCGTCGAACAAACTGAGCCGATGCACTTCGTAGCCGCATTCGAGCAACGCTTGATGAACGTCGTTCTCGGTGTAGCTGCCGTCCGGATCGGCGAACTCCCTGGCGAAGTCGTAATCGGCCTGCACTGCATATGGCAGATCGAACACCATCAGCACACGTGTGGCCATGCTAAAGCTCCCCTCGCAGACGGGTCGTGTAGCGGTAATTCATCATCAGCGTGGTCAGGTATGTCGCAAGTTGCGACAACGCAACCGTGTCCGGCTCCTCGGTGACCAGGCGCAACGTCCGGCTGCGCTGGAGAACCGCCTTGTAGACTTCGTTGACCATGAAGCGACGCTCGCCGGTCCAGTTCGACACCGTGGTCACGAGCGATTTGCGATGCGACTGCAACAGCTTGGCGACCGAGCGCCGCTTCTCGTCCTTGGCATTGCCCTCGCTGAACATGCGATGCAGG
>DATAVJ010000183.1:0-15914 GCA_036267795.1 Rudaea sp. | reverse complement strand
CTGACGGAATTCCTGCGTGGCAACGGCTGAGCCGCACGACCCCCTCTCCCCCGCGAGCGGGGGAGAGGGTTGGGGTGAGGGGGCAACGCTGAGTAAACCTCAGACGCTCCGGCGATCGATGACTGACGCCGAACGACGGCTCTGGTCGCGATTGCGCGCAAACCGCTTGGGCGTCAAATTCCGACGTCAGCATGAGCTGGCAGGTTACATCGTCGACTTCGTCTGCAACGACCGTCGACTGATTGTCGAACTCGATGGCTCTCAACACTTCGACCAGCGCGAATATGACGAGCGTAGGACGCACGTGTTCGAAAGCCTGAATTTTCGCGTGGTGCGCTTTTGGAATAACCAAGTGCTCGCTGAAACGGATGACGTTGTCGCTGCGATCAGCCATGCGCTGGCGGATGCATTGCCCCCTCACCCCAACCCTCTCCCCCGACATCGTCGGGGGAGAGGGAGTCGAGGCGCGTCGGCAACGTCGTATGTAAAACCCGGCCCGCGCGAAAAGTTGGAAATTCGCGCCCAGCTTTACGAACTGATCCGCAGGTTTTTTCGCGAGCGCAACGTACTCGAAGTCGAAACGCCGATCCTTTCCGCCGCCGCGAACACCGATCCGAACATCCAGAGTTTCTCGACGCGATTTTCAGGTCGCGGCGCGGACGAGTGCTGGTTGCGCACGTCGAGCGAATTCGCGCAAAAGCGTTTGCTCGCTGCGGGCATCGGCGATTGCTACGAACTCGGCCGCGTCTTTCGCGACGGCGAAGCAGGGCGCCGGCACAATCCTGAATTCACGATGCTCGAATGGTATCGCGTGGGCCGCGATCATCGCTGGCTCGCCGGCGAAGCGGTCGAATTGATTCGCGCGGCGCTCGCGAGCGTCGATAAATCGGCCTATGTTTTTCAAACGACGTATCGCGATTTGTTCAAGTCTGTAATCGGCGTCGACTCATTCTCCGATACGGTCGAAGCGTTGCGTGCCGCACTCGGCGACATCGCGATCGATCCGTCCGGGCTTTCGCGCGACGACTGGCTCGATCTGCTGTTGACCCATCGCATCCAACCCGAATTTCCGCGCGATCGCATCACGGTCGTCATCGACTATCCGCCGACGCAGTGCGCGCTCGCGCAAGTGCGCAATGACGTGGCGGAGCGGTTCGAGATTTACGTCGGATCGCACGAACTGGCGAACGGATATCACGAGCTGGCCGATTCCGCCGAACAGCGCCGCCGTTTCGAACGCGACAACGAACGGCGCCGCGATCGCGGATTGCCGGTCGTACCGATAGACGAAAATCTTCTCCGCGCGCTCGAACAGGGCCTGCCCGACTGCGCCGGCGTAGCGATGGGCATCGAACGGCTGCTGATGGCGATGACGGGCAGCGACACTATCGCCGACGTACTCGCATTTCCGTTCGCGGAGGCGTGATGCGTCGATCGTGCTGTTCCTTTATCTATCGTGCGCTGGCGTTCGTCACATGCACGAACGGCACCCAAATGCTCTACGCGAAACATTGCCGGCACGCAGTTTTATACGGCGAGATTTTCTATAGCGGATTCGAGTGACCGACGCCGTCGTTCCGTTTGGTCTTGCCGCGCTTCAGCAGATACCAGAGATAAATCACGATTGCGATGTTGACGACAAGTACGATGGCCTTCGCCAGCGTCGCGTGACGCACGAGTTCCCATAGCTCGAACGGAATCAGCGACGCGGTTGCGATGGTGGTCAGGTATTCGGCCCAGCGTTTGCCGGTCCACAGGCCGAATCCTTCGATGCCGAACAACGTGGCGTAGGCGAGGGCGAAACAACCGACGGCGACGAAATGGCGCGGGGTCATGCCTACAAGTGTGTCGAAGAAATGTCCCAGGACGTTGCGGCCGTTCTGGATGGGCAAATGTTCGACCCAGCTTGCGACAGCATCGAGAAATTCCGTGTGCAGAAATCCGAACACGACGCAGGCGAGAATCACCAACCCCGCCGACTTGATGAACTTGTAGACGGCGATGACGCGCAGGGTGCGTTCGTTGGCGTGCGCGTTCAAAAGTCGAGTTCCAAAGCGGCGCAGAGATAATCGATCATCGGCGCAATGCGCTTGAACGTGGCGACCGTCACCGGCATCAATTCGCTGGAACACGCGAGCGCCTCGCTGAACTCGGTGCCGGCGGCGAAATTCTTGCGCTTGAGGTCTTCGATCAACTGGTGATCGGCGTCGTAGCCGCGCGGCGGACGCGTCAGGTTTTCGCCCCAGAACGTGAAATTCTCGCGGAACGTTTTGCTTCGCGTCGCTTTCTTCCACGAAGCGGGATTATCGACGAGAAAATCGCGGATGCGTTTCAGCGACGGCGGTTCGGGATGCCAGATGCCGCCGCCCGCGAAACAATCCTTGGGCTGGATGTGCATGTAGAACGAAGGTGCGGGCATCTCGTGGCGGCGCTCGTGAAAGAAGCGCGCGGCCGCCCACGTCTTATAGGGAGTCTTGTCGTTGGCGAAACGCGTGTCGCGATAAATGCGGAACAGCGAACCGCCGCTTCTGCGCGGATCGGCGCGATAATGGGCGCTGATTTTCGCGAGCGGCGTCTGCAGATCGGCGATGAATTGCAGATACGGCTCACGCACGTACCGTTCGAACTCGGCTTGATGATCCTTGAACCACGTTCGGTTGTTGTTGCGGCGGAGCGAGCTCAGGAAGCCGAACGTCTTTTTGGAAAAGTATACTCTGCTCATGTCATGACGGTTTCTGTGGAAAGCTCTCGGCGGAGATTTCGCCCCCATTCTTCGAGTTGGTCGAGCACGATCGCGCGCGAACCTTGGTTTGCCGGATCGAAGCGCGCTTGCGCTATCTCACCGAAGAATTCGTCCAGCGTGATCGTCGTCAGCGGCGTGGATTGCATCAAGCGTGCGCGGCGGAATTGATCCCAGCGCTCGTGTTCATCCGCGCGTAGCGTTTCGGGAAAATTGCGGGCGCGGTACCGGAACAGCAATTCGGCACATCGCCAGTCCTTGAATCCGAAATCGGCGGCGCTCAACTGATGCGGCGGCGTGCTGCGGACTTTGGAAAACGATTTGCGATCCGCGTCGCAGGCGAAGCCGCTGTAAATCGCCAGTTCCGGATCGGGTCGTTCGTTTTCGGCACGCAATGTCGCAAACACGCGCCGGCATTTTTCTGCGATGTTCTTGCCGCCGCGAAGCTGCGCGAGATGACGCTCGGCGCGTTCTATATTCAAATTCACACGTTGCGTGTCGGTATCGCGCAGTACCGACATCGGCGCGAGCGCGGGCGATTTGTTGATGGACACGGCCTTGAGCGGAATGCGTTCGACGTCATCGGGCAACGCGTCGCGAGACGTAAAAACGCGATCGGCTATTTCATCGGCTTCAAGTTCGAGCAGCGGCGCAGGATCGACGTCGAGATCGTAAACGATGACTTTGTTCTGCTGATCCGGATGCACCGTGAGCGGCGCCACCATCGCCACGCAACCGCGGTCCGCCGCGTAGCGCGACGAAATATGCAGCACGGGCGTCAGATGCGACCAATCCAGCAACTCCAGCACACGCTGTTTTTGGCGCAGGCTGAAATAAAAATCCCACAGGCGCGGCTGATGCTGTTTGAGCAAGCGGGCAAGACCGAGCGTTGTGTGCACGTCGGACAGCGCATCGTGCGCGCGCACGTGCGTGAGGCCGTTGGCGGCGGCCAAGTCTTCGAGCCGGAAACTGGGCAGACCATCCTCGCGGCGCGGCCATTCGATGCCTTCCGGACGCAGGCCATACGCCATGCGCGCGAGATCGATGATGTCCCAACGCGAATTGCCGTCTTTCCACTCGCGTTCGTAGGGATCGAAAAAATTTCGGTACAGAAGATTCCGCGTGAATTCGTCGTCGAAGCGGATGGAATTGAAACCGGCACCGCACGTACCCGGCGTCGACAATTCTTCGTGCACGCGCGCGGCGAAATCGGATTCGATCAACCCTTCACGCTCGACGTGCTGCGGCGTGATGCCGGTGATGAGACACGACAACGGCCGGGGCAGAACATCCGGCGCCGGTTTGCAGTAGAAACAGACCGGTTCGCCGATCGGTTCCAGATCGAGCGTCGTGCGCATTCCCGCGAATTGCGACGGCCGATCGCGCCGCGAATCGATGCCGAACGTTTCGTAGTCGTGCCAGAAAAAACTTGCTGCGTGCATGCACGCAGATTAACACGCTGTCAATTGCGCGCCGTCAGTTACGGACTGTGGCGGCAGGCGCTGCGGCGGATTCCTGATCGGGCACGAGTTCGATCTGGCTATTTGCCGCGCGCAAACTCGAACGCGGGCGGCCGATGTAATAACCCTGCGCCTGGTCGACACCGCAGGCGTGCAGTGCGCGCAGGATTTCCGGACGATCGACGTGTTCGGCGATCGTCGTCTTGCCGATCGAGCGCGCGATGTTGGTGATCGACGTGATCACGGCGCGATCGACCGGATCGTTGAGCAGATCCTGGATGAACGATCCGTCGATCTTCAGGAAATCGACGTCGAGATGTTTCAAGTGCCCGAACGACGAGAAGCCGATGCCGAAATCGTCCAGCGCGAAGCGGCATCCGAACGGACGCAATTCCTGGATCAGGTGACGCACCGCTTCGATGTGGTTGATCGCGCTCGATTCGGTGAATTCGAAAATCACCGCGCGCGGATCGACGTTGAATTCGACCATGCAGTCGGTGATGTACCGTCCGATGCCGCCGTGCGAGAGCGATTGCGTCGACAGGTTGATCGACAATCCCGCCGGCGCTGTGCCTTGGTTGTAATCACGCAAGGTCTGGAACGATTGCCGGATCACCCAGCGGTCGATGTCGGCCATCAAACTGAAACGTTCGGCGGCAGGCAGGAACGCACCGGGTTCTACGAGCGTTCCGTCCGGTCCGCGCAGGCGAATCAGCGATTCGTAGAAAACGCGTTGACCCGTCGTGCTGTGGTTGCGGAAATGCCGCGTCCACAACGCGCCTTGTTGTACCGGCAGGCGATCGTATTCGATCTTTTCCAGCGGCAGGATCGGCTGGAAACAAAGCGTGAAGCCGTCTTCCTTGAGCGCGGTTTCCAGACGCGACGTCCAGCCCAGTTCCATGTCCATGCGGCCGCGCTGATCGCTGTCCGCCGAGAACACGTGAACCTGGTTGCGGCCGTTGCGCTTGGCCAAATGCAGCGCAACGTCGGCCGCCGCCATCGCTTCGCTGCGCGACGGCGTGTTCTGATCGAGCTTGGTGACGCCGATGGAAACGCCGACGCGATAAGTTTTCCCGCCGTAACTGAAGGGCAGAGCGCTGAGCGCCTTGCGGAATTCATCGGCGATGGGCAGTACCTCGGCACGATTGATATTGCGCAGGATCACGGCATATTCGTCGCCGCCCATACGCGCGATGTGATCGCTGGCGCGCAAGCGCGACGACAGACGCCGGCTGATTTCGACGAGCAGCTGATCGCCCGCGGTGTGGCCGGCGGTGTCGTTGATGTACTTGAAGCGATCAAGATCGAGAAACATCAGCAACGAAATGTTGTCGGTGTTTTTCAATCGCGTGATGTCTTGTTCGAGCTGCGTTTCGAACCATGCGCGGTTGTGCAGTTTGGTCAGCGCATCGTGTCCGGCCTGCCAGCGCAATTCCTCTTCGAGCATGCGGCGTGCGGAGATATCGCGGAATGCGACGACGGAACCTTCACGTTGTCCGTCAACCTGCATCGGATATACGGTGCACTCGACGGGAATCGGCCGGCGCGCGGCGGTCCAGAAAACGGTCTGCCATCCCGGAATCTGGCTGCCTTTCGCGTAGCACTGCAGCAGGAAATCCGCGGTTTGCGGCACGGGCGTGCCGTCTTCGTAGCTGTGATGGAAACTCTCGAACGCCGACGCGCCGATCAATTCCGCTTCTTCGGTGTAGCCGAGCAGATCCAGCGCCGCCGGATTGATGAACTGAATCGTGCCGCGGTTGTCGACGCCGTATACGCCGTCGCCGACCGAACTCAAGATGCTGCGCAGACGGCGGCGTTCCGCATCGACGGATTTGCGATCCTGCACGGCGCGCGCGAGCGAACTCAGGCGCGCCATGAACAGTTCGCGCGCTTCGCTCTTGAACAGGCATTCCAGCGCGCCGGCGGCGAGCGATTCGTTGATGACGCGTTCGGAATACGTGCCGGTGATGATGGCCGACAGAATGCCGCGCGTGCGCGGATCGTTCTTCATGCGCTGCACGAGCACGCTGCCCGGTTCGCCGGGCATGAAGTAATCGACGATGGCGAGATCGAACTGTCCGTTGCTGGCAAGATTCCAGCCCGCCTCCACGTTTTCGGCAGTTTCGACGAGATAGCCTTGCTTCATCAGCAATCGGCGGAACGCCACGCGCACCGTCGCGGAATCGTCGACGAACAGAATGCGCAGATGCGATTGGCCGCCGATTTCCAGATCGGGCAACAGCGGCGAGGGTGGATTGATCAGTTTGGCGAGCGCGTCGGCGCATTCGCTGTAGTCGCTCCACAAGAGCAGGCCGGTGGTCGGCCGCTTCATCATCCAATTGACGGCGGCGACGTCGTTGACGTCCGCCAGCAGCAGGACGGGCAGATGTTCGTACTCATGCGAGCGCAGGCGCGCGAAGATCGCGTCGGAATGCGAGTCGCGCTGTTCCGGCCAGCCGATGACCAAGCCGCGATAGCCGCTTTGCGCATTGCCGTACTTCTCCAGCAGCGGCAGCGCTTTCTGGTAGTCGGGAAATTCGCCGACGTGAAAACCCTTGGCGCTGAGCATTGCCTGCAATGCGCGGCGTCGGGTTGGCGACGTTTCCAGCAACAATACGCGATCCAAGGTGACTCCTCTACGAGCGCACCAAAACCAATTCCGACGCAAAACACAAACGACTTTTAAGCAACCCCATCCGTACATCCGGATCGCCGGACTGTGAGTCCGGCTGCCCGCGATGTTATTGTGGACGACTATCCCCAATGCAAACTTTACTCCATGAATTCTGCCCTGCCGAGCGATGACAACCTGATCTGGATCGATTGCGAGATGACCGGACTCGATACGGAGCGCGATTCCATCTTGGAAATCGCCACAATTGTCACCGATAAGTCGTTGAATGCGCTGGCAGAAGGTCCCGATTTCGCGATTCAACATCAAGAGCAGCGTTTACAGGCGATGGACGACTGGAACCGCAACCAGCACCGCAAGTCCGGCTTATGGGAACGCGTGCTGTGCTCCACGGTCGACATGCGACGCGCTGAGGCACAAACCGTCGATTTTCTGACCCGCTACGTGCCGGCGGGCAAATCGCCGATGTGCGGCAATTCGATCTGCCAGGACCGCCGATTCCTGTTCCGTCTCATGCCGCGGCTGGAGAAGTTTTTCCACTACCGCAATCTCGATGTTTCCACGATCAAGGAACTGGCCCGGCGCTGGGCGCCGGAGCTGCACAAAGGATTCCCCAAGGATTCCGCGCATACCGCACTGAGCGACGTGCGCGACTCCATTGAAGAGATGCGTTACTACCGGCAATTCATGGGACGTTTCGCCGGCGGCGATTGACGCAGCGCTTTGCGCACGCCGATGAGGTCGCGATAGTCGGGAGGCGCGTCGATGGCCAACATGACGGTATCGTTTTTTATGCCGAGCTTCGCGGCGAGCGGGGTTGCCGAATAGCCTGCCATGGCGGCATCGTAGCGCGAAAGGCTTCAGGGTTCCTCAAGCAGCACGCGCAGATTGCGACAGCGCCATCACCAACGACATCGCAGCCCCGAGCCGTTCCGCGGCTCCCGGCAATTCCAGCTTCACCCGCAACTTATCCTGCCCATCCAGCGAATACACTTTCGGCTGCGTCTGAATCAATTTGATCACCGTCGCCGGATCGACATTCGGCTGCGCCTTGAACTGCACGCGGCCGCCCTTGTCGCCAAGTTCGAGCTTGCGAATCCCGATCGCATTCGCCGCCAGTTTGATCCCCGCGACGGCGAAAAGATTCTTCACCTGCTCCGGCAGCAATCCGAACCGATCGATCATCTCGACTTGCAGTTCGCGCAGCGCGTCGGAATTGCGCGCCCCGGAGATGCGCTTGTAGAGCGTCAGCCGTGCGTTGACGTCCGACAGATAATCGTCGGGAATCAGCGCGGGCAGATGCAGTTCCACATCGGCATCGTGCTCGCTGATCAGATCGAAATCCGGCGTCTTGCCGCTCTTCAGCGCTTTCACGGCGCGTTCCAGCAATTCGCTGTACAGCGCGAATCCGATTTCCTGCATCTGGCCGCTTTGTTCCTCGCCGAGCAATTCGCCGGCGCCGCGGATTTCCAGATCGTGCGTCGCCAGCGTGAATCCGGCGCCGAGTTCCTCCATCGAGGCGATCGCGTCGAGACGTTTTTCCGCATCGGCCGAAATCGCGCGGCGGTCCGGCACGATCAAATACGCGTAAGCCCGATGATGCGAACGGCCGACGCGTCCGCGCAACTGATGCAATTGCGCCAATCCGAAGCGGTCCGCGCGATTGATGACGATCGTGTTCGCGCTCGGCACGTCGATGCCCGATTCGATGATCGTCGTGCAGACGAGCACGTTGAAACGCTGCCGGTAGAAGTCGAGCATCACCTGTTCGAGTTCGCGCTCGGGCATCTGCCCGTGCGCCACGCGGATGCGCGCGTCGGGAATCAGCGCACCAAGTTCGCGCGCAGTGCGCTCGATGCTGTCGACTTCGTTGTGCAGAAAATAAATCTGGCCGCCGCGCGCCATCTCGCGCTGGAACGCTTCGCGGATCACGGCCGGATCGTACGGCGCCACGAACGTCTTTACGGCCAAACGATGTTCCGGCGGCGTCGCGATGATGGACAGATCGCGCAGACCGGACAACGCCATGTTCAACGTGCGCGGAATCGGCGTGGCCGTCAGCGTGAGCAAATCGACTTCCGCACGCAGACGCTTGAGTTGCTCCTTCTGCCGCACACCGAAACGCTGTTCTTCGTCGACGATGACGAGACCGAGATCCTTGAACTTCACGTCGGGCTGCAGCAAGCGATGCGTGCCGATGACCACGTCGATGCTGCCGTCGCGCAGCTTGTCGAGTTCCGCCGCGATTTCTTTTTTCGATTTGAAACGCGAGAGAACTTCGACGCGCACGGGCCAGTCGGCCAGACGATCGCGAAAATTTTGATAATGTTGCTGCGCGAGCAGCGTCGTCGGCACGAGCAATGCGACTTGCTTGCCCGCCGTCGCCGCGACGAATGCCGCGCGCAACGCGACTTCCGTTTTGCCGAATCCCACGTCGCCGCAGACGACGCGATCCATCGACTTTCCCGCGGCGAGGTCGGCAATCACCGCTTCGATGGCGCGCAATTGGTCCGGCGTTTCCTCGAACGGAAACGCATTGGCGAACATGTCGTACATCGCGCGGTCGTACACGAACGCCTTGCCGGGACGCGCCGCGCGCTGCGCGTACAACGCCAGCAACTCGGCGGCGACATCGCGTACTTTCTGCGCCGCGCGTTTCTTGGCGCGTTCCCATGCTTCGCCGCCGAGCGAATGCAGCGGCGCCATGTCGTCGGACACACCCGAATAGCGCGACACGAGATGCAACTGCGCGACGGGAACATAAAGCTTGTCGCCGTTCGCGTACTCGATGCTGAGGAATTCGCCGCCGTTGCCGATATCGAGTTTCACCAATCCTTGATAACGCCCGACACCGTGATCGACGTGCACGATCGGCGAACCGATGGCCAGTTCGGAAAGATCGCGCAGGATCGTGTCGGGATCGCGCGTCGCCAGCGTACGGCGTCGCGATTGTTGCGCACGGTCGCCGTAAAGTTGGCGTTCGGCGAGAACGGTGAGCGGCGGGGTCGTGAGTGCAAAGCCAGCGTCGAGTTGCGCGACGGTGACGAAAATCTTTACTCCCTCTCCCCCGAGCGTGCTCGGGGCAGAGGGCTCAATAAACTGCTGCCAGGAAGCCACGACGCGCGGATTCACTCCGGCCGTGTTCAATTGTTCGATCAGTCCCTCGCGCCGGCCGGCTGAATCGGTGGCAATCAGTACGCGTCCATCGTAACCGTCCACGAACCGTTTCAATTCTTCGAAGGGCGTCTCGCGCTTTTTCGCCGCGACGACGGGTGCCGCCTGCGTGCCGAGATCGACAGCATGTTCGTTCGCGCCCGCCGCCACGATCTCGACGCGCAGCCGTTGGTTGAGCTGTTCGCGCAGGGATTGCGGCGGAAGATACAGTTCCGCCACGGGAAGAATCGGCCGTTCGATATCGTGCGCACGATTGTCGTAGCGCGTCTGCGCCTGATTCCAAAATGTATCCGCGGCGTCGAGCGCGTTTTCCGACGTGACGAACAATGCGGTATCGCCCAGGTAATCGAACAACGTTTCGGTACCGTCGAAAAACAGCGGCAGGTAATATTCGATACCGGCCGGCGTCGTGCCTTCTTTCAAATCCTGATAGATAGGACAGCGGCGCGGATCGATCGGAAACCGCTCGCGCAATTTATTGCGAAACGATTTGACGGATTCTTCGGTGAGCGGAAATTCGCGCGCGGGCAGCAAATCCACTTTTTCGATCTTGTGCAGCGAGCGCTGATTTTCCGGATCGAAACTGCGGATCGATTCGATCTCGCGGTCGAATAGTTCGATGCGATACGGTTCGCCGCTGCCCATCGGAAAAATATCCAGCAACGCGCCGCGCACGGCGAATTCACCGGGCTCCTGCACTTGCGGCACCGCGCGATAGCCGGATGCCTGCAGACGGCGCTGTTCGGATTGCAGATCCAGTGTCTGCCGCAACCCAAGCTGTAAGCTCGATCCGCCGATGAAACTGCGCGGCGCCAAACGCTGCATCAACGTCGCCACCGGAACGACAAGAATGCCGCGATTGATCGAAGGCAACCGATACATCGCAGCGATGCGCCTCGACACGATGTCCGGATGCGGCGGAAATAAATCGTACGGCAGCGTTTCCCAATCCGGAAAATGCATGACGTCGACGGTGTCGCCCGCGAACAATTGCAGATCCGCTTCGAGCGTATGCGCGGCGTGCGTATCGTGCGTGACGGCGACGACGATCCCGCCGTGCGTGCGCGCCGCCTCCGCGAGCGCAAGCGCCTGCGCGCTGCCGTGCGGCGAAATCCAGTACGTGCGGCGTTTCGCGTCGCGCGGGAGCGGTGGGTTTATGAGCATGCGTTCGATCATTAAATAAAATTAAGACAGCGCCGGACCATCGTGTGGCCAGCGCGGAATCGTGCATTGTAGCGGTCCGGAGCCGTGCGGCGTACGCCGGTCCGTGACTTTCGATCTATGCGCGAGCGGCTGGATTCACAAGTCTTTACGCCGTGCTGCGCAGCAGAAATTTTGCATTCGTCCATAATAACGGTCATGCCGAATCACTTTTCGTTCTCTGTTTTTGCGCGCGCCGTTTTTGCGGTGATTTTTGCCGTTGTCCTGGTCGCCTGTTCCGGCAAAAAACCGCCGCCGCCGGAAGCCGCCGTGCCCGTCGATACGGCGAAGGTGATCAAGAAAACGGTGCCCGATCTGATCGATGCGCCGGGATCGGTCGAACCTATCGACACGGTGGCGGTGAAGTCGCTCGTCGACGGACAACTGCTCGAAGCGCACGTGAAAGACGGCGACGAAGTGAAGAAAGGCGAGCTGTTGTTCAAGATCGACGCGCGGCCTGCGCAAGCCACGCTCGCGCAAGTACAGGCGGCGCTCGCGAAGGACGCGGCGGCGCGCGATCTTGCCAAGGCGCAACTCGATCGCTACGAACCGGTCGCGACGAAAGGTTTCATCTCCGCCGACCAGATGCAGCAATACCGGACCGCCTACGCGGCCGCGGCGGCGAGCGTGAAAGTCGATCAGGCCAATGTCGAGGCGACGAAACTGACGCTCGGCTACACGGATATTTTCGCGCCTATCGATGGACGCGCCGGCCGCATTCTCGTGCAGGCTGGAAATCTGGTGAAAGCGAACGACACGCAACCGTTGCTGACGATCAATCGCATCTCGCCGATCTACGTGAACTTCTCGATTCCGGGTTTGTATGTCGATCGCGTCCGCAATGCGCAACGCACGGGTACATTGCCGGTATTTGCGTCGGGCGACGGTATCGATGGACGTATAGACGGCCAGATGTCGTTCATCGACAACGCTGTGGATCCGGCCACGAACACCGTGAAGCTGCGCGCCAGTTTTCCCAACGCCGACGAACGCCTGTGGCCCGGCGAGTTCGTCAACATCACGCTCACGCTCGGCACGGACACTAATGCGCTCGTGGTTCCCGATGCGGCAGTGAAGGCAGGCCCGAACGGAACGTACGTATTCCTCATCAAGCCGGACAGCACCGCCGAGCAGCGCAACGTAAAAGTGACGCGCAGCGTGAACGGCGAATCGATGATTTCCGCAGGCGTTGCCGAGAACGATGAAGTCGTCACCGACGGCCAGTCGCGTCTCGTCAACGGCACCAAAGTGAAAACGCGCGGCACGGAAAAGACGGCAGCCAAATGAGTTCGATGTCGGAAATCTTCGTACGCCGGCCGGTGATGACGACACTGCTGATGGTCGGCATTCTCGTGTTCGGCATCGTCGGTTACCGGTTGCTGCCCGTGTCGGATCTTCCGAACGTCGATTTTCCCACGATCCAGGTTACCGCCACGTTGCCCGGTGCGTCGCCGGAGACGATGTCGTCCGCCGTCGCCACGCCGCTGGAAAAACAATTTTCGACGATCGCCGCGCTGGATTCGATGACATCGGTGAGCGGCATCGGGCAGAGCCAGATCACGCTGCAGTTCACCCTCGAACGCAACATCGACGATGCGGCGCTCGACGTGCAATCGGCGATCTCCGCCGCGTTGAAGCAGTTGCCGCCGACGATGACGACGCCGCCGACGTTCCGCAAAGTGAATCCCGCCGATGCGCCGATCTACTTCATCGGCATGGGATCGGACACTCTGCCTTTATCGAAAGTGGACGAATACGGCGAGTCGCTGCTCGCGCAGCGTTTGTCGATGATCGACGGCGTAGCGCTCGTCAATGTGTACGGTTCGGCCAAGCATGCGGTGCGCATCGATCTGGATCCAGCCGCGATGGCGGCGCGCGGTCTCGGCATCGACCAGGTCGCCGCTGCGGTCGGGAGCGGCAACGTCAATTTGCCGACGGGCACGCTGTACGGCAGCGACCGAACCTACAACGTCATGGTGAACGGGCAGTTCGAAGCGGCGAAACCGTTCGCGGATTTGATCGTCAGTTATCAAAACGGTGCGCCGGTCCGCTTGCGCGACATCGGCAATGTTTACGATGGCATCCAGAACGACAAACTCGCTGCGTGGGTGAATGGCCGGCGCGGCGTGCTGCTGGCGATCCAGAAACAGCCGGGCGTGAACACGATCGCCGTCGTCCAGCGCATCAAGGCCGTGCTGCCGGGTTTCGAGAAACAGCTTCCGGCCGGCGTCGACCTGAAAGTTTTCTACGATCGTACGGAAAGTATTCGCGCGTCGGTGAACGATGTCGAATTCAGTCTGATGCTGGCGCTCGGTCTCGTCATCCTCGTCATCTTCGTGTTTCTGCGAAACCTGTCGGCGACCATCATTCCGTCGCTGGCGTTGCCGATGTCGATCGTGGGCACGTTCGCGATCATGTATCCGTTCGGCTACAGCCTCGACAATCTTTCGTTGATGGCGTTGACGCTGTGCGTGGGATTCGTCGTCGATGACGCAATCGTCATGCTCGAAAACATCGCGCGCCACATGGAAATGGGCAAGACGCCGCTGCAGGCGACGTTCGACGGCGCCAAGGAAATCGGGTTCACCATCCTGTCGATGACGCTGTCGCTCGCGGCGGTGTTCATCCCGATTCTTTTCATGAGCGGCATCATCGGACGATTGCTGCACGAATTCGCCGTCACCATCGTCGCGGCGGTGCTCGTATCGGGTTTCGTCTCCATCAGCCTCACGCCGATGCTGTGCAGCCGAATGTTGAAATCGCACAGCGGCGAAAAGCACGGCCGCATGTATCAGGCCTTCGAAAATATCTTCGACGGCCTGCAGGATTTCTACAAACGCACGCTGCGTGTCGCGCTGGCACATCGCGGGCTCGTCATTCTCGCTTTCGGGTTGATCATCGCCGCGACCGTCGTGCTGTTCGTGCTCGTGCCGAAAGGATTCCTGCCGAGCGACGACACCGGCCAGCTTTTCGTGTTTACCGAAGCCGATCAGGATGTCGGTTTCGACGAAATGGCGCGCAAGCACAACGAGGCCGCGAAAATCATCCGCGACGATCCGAACGTGCAAGGCGTGATGGCGTTCATCGGTGTGTCCGGCAGCAGCGCGTCGCTGAATCTGGGCCGCATGATCGTCACGCTGAAACCGCGCAGCGAACGCGGATCGCCGGATGAAGTGATCCAGGAATTGCGCCCGAAACTCACGGGCATTCCCGGGTTCAAGGTGTATCTGCAAAACATCCCGATCATCCGCATCGGCGGACAGCTCACGAAGACGCAATACCAATACACGTTGCAGGACATCGACACGAAAGAGCTTTTTTCTTTCGTGCCGAAACTGGTCGAATCGATCTCGAAGTTGCAGGGATTCCAGGACGTGACCAGCGATCTGCTGATCGCAACGCCCGAGATGGACGTGAAGATCGACCGCGACGCCGCATCCGCCGTCGGCGTTACGGCCAATCAGATCGAGAGCGCGTTGTACACCGCGTTCGGTCCCCAGCAAGTGTCGACGATCTACACGTCGATCGATCAATACTGGGTGCTGATGCAGGTCGATCCGAAAAAACAGAACGATCCGGGCGTGCTCGGGCAAATCTACATTCATTCGAGCGGTGGACAACAAGTGCCGTTGTCGGCGGTGGCGCACTTCGACAAATCCGTCGGCGCGGCGACGATCAGCCATCTCGGCCAGGTGCCGTCGGTGACGATTTCGTTCAACCTGGCGCCTGGCGTGTCGCTCGGCGAAGCGGTCCAAAAAATCGACGGCGCGGTCGCGCAGATCAAGATGCCCGATACGATCACCGGTTCGTTCCAGGGCACCGCGCAGGCGTTTCAATCGTCGATATCGAGCATGGGATCGCTCTTGCTGTTCGCGATATTCGTGATCTATCTCGTGCTGGGAATCCTGTACGAGAGTTTCATCCATCCGCTGACGATCTTGTTCGGCGTGCTCACCGCCGCGTTCGGCGCGTTGCTGACGCTGCTCATTTTCGGCATCGACCTGAATCTTTATTCCGCCGTCGGCCTCATCATGCTCATCGGCATCGTGAAGAAGAACGCGATCATGATGATCGACTTCGCACTGGAGAAGCAGCGTGAAGGCGAAAAAGCCGTCGATGCCATCTTCGATGCGTGCATCGTGCGATTCCGTCCGATCATGATGACGAGTTTCGCCGCGTTGTTCGGTACGCTGCCGATCGCGCTGGGCGTCGGCGCCGGCGCGGAATCGCGACGTCCGCTCGGTGTCGCCGTCGTGGGCGGATTGCTGACCTCGCAAGTGCTTACGCTGTATCTGACGCCGGTGATCTATTTGTACTTCGAGCGCTTGCAGGAGTGGTTTCAGCATCGGCGCGGCAAGAAGAAGGGCAAGACACCCGTCGATTCCACGCACACCGCCGCGGAATTGCACTGAGCCGACGCCGGAGTTGCGCCGGCGTTACTTTCGAGGGATTCGATTTTGCCGCGGCGCACGTTAGCATCGCCGCACCACAACGCGGGGAATTTCAGATGAAGAAAAAAAGCGTATCGGGCGCGACTCGACCGACGCTTATTGCGCTGGTGATGTCCGTTGTCTTTTCGGCCGGTTGCGATCATGCGCCGCACGATACCGCGCAAGCATCCGCATCTGCGCCGGTGAAACATGACGTCGTCGCCGACAACATCGATACCGCCGTCAATCCCGGCGACGATTTCTTCAGCTTCGCGAAC
>DATAVJ010000182.1:0-11821 GCA_036267795.1 Rudaea sp. | reverse complement strand
GGATTCCCGCCTTCGCGGGAATGACGTCGATAAACGGCAATGCTTTTTTTTCCGGTCCGATAAAAACGGGGACACCATGAAACACATTCTTCTGATCTTCTTATCGATGACATCGCTCGGCGCATTCGCCGCGCCGCCCGAGAATTTCGAGAAGCGCGCCGACAGCGTGCGGCAGGCCGCCGGCGTGCCGGGCATGGCTATCGCCATCGTCGAAGACGACAAGGTTACGTTCGCGCAAGGTTTCGGCGTGCGCAAGCTTGGGAGCCCGGACAGGGTCGACGCCGACACGATCTTTCCGACCGGCTCGACCGGCAAGGCATTCACCGTCGCCGATCTCGCCATCCTGATCGAGCAGGGCAAGTTGAGCTGGGACGACAAAGTCATCGACCGTCTGCCCGGATTCCAGATGTACGATCCGTGGGTCACGCGCGAGATGACGATCCGTGATCTGCTCGTGCATCGCAGCGGTCTCGGTCTAGGCGCCGGCGATCTGATGTTCGTGCCGCGCACGAATTTGAGCCGCGCCGAATCGGTGAAGCGCTTGCGCTACATCAAACCGGCGACGAGCTTCCGCAGCGCGTATGCGTACGACAATGTGCTGTACATGGTCACCGGCCAGCTCATCGAAGCGGTGAGCGGCGAGACGTGGGAACAATTCACCGCGAATCATTTGTTGAAAGTCGCCGGCATGCTGCATTCGACGAGCGACGAAGACGCGCGTTTCTCTAATCCGGATCGCGCGTATCCGCACGCGCGCATGAACGGCGGATTGCGCGGCGCGGGCGATCAGGAAGTGCTCGACGAACGCGACGAACTCGGCCGCAACGCCGCGCCCGCGGGTGGATTGACCGTGAGCGCCAACGACATGGCGCGCTGGCTGCGCATCCAGCTTGCCGCCGGCAAACTGCCCGACAGCGATGCACATCTTTTCAGCGCCGACTCGCAAAAAGTGATGTGGTCGCCGCTCGTCATCATGCCGACCGGTCATCAACCGGACGCGTTCAAAGCCATCGAACCGCAATTCAATCTCTATGCGCTCGGTTGGGACGTTCGCGATTATCGCGGCGCGAAGATCATCTGGCACGGCGGCGCCGTCTTCGGTTTCCTCACCGCCGTCGTGTTGATTCCGGAAAAGCACGTCGCCTTCTCCATCGAGAGCAACAGCGAAGACGGCGAAGTGATCCTCGGCTTGATGTATGAGTTGCTCGATCATTACCTGAATGTGCCGTCGAACGACTGGCCGGAAAAATTCCAGGCGTTCAAAGCCGAAAAAGTGACGGGCGCACTGAAAGCCGCCAAGGCTGCCGCGTCGAAACCGGCGAAGGTCGGCCCGTCGCTGCCGCTGGAACGCTACGCCGGCACGTATCACGACGCGTGGTACGGCGACATCGTCGTCAGCCTTGTCGATAAGAAACTCGCGATCGATTTCAAATCGACGCCGCGCATGAGCGGCGCGCTCGATCACTATCAGTACGACAGTTTCATCACGAAATTCACCGACAAATCCATCGAACCCGCGTATGTGAATTTCTCGCTCGATGCCGACGGCAACGTCGATCGCGTCACGATGAAAGCCGTGTCGCCCATTGCGGACTTCAGCTACGACTATCAGGACCTGCTGTTCACACCGCTGACGGCCAAATAGCGTGTGCGGCAAGCAGCGGCAATGCGGCAGGAAACTCGAATTCGAGTTGCCGTGGCGTTCGCCTCGCGCGGAACGTTCGCCACGGCCGCACCGCGGTTTCCGCATCGGGCGGTTTCCACGCGAGGCTATGCTGATGCGCGACGAGCCAGCGCGCCTTCGCGCAGCAGCGGTACGCGTGCGACAGCGAGATGAGCAGATGATTGGACAGCGAACGCATCCGATTGTCGAAGCGGTTCAGCAAAATCAGGTAGGCAGCGGCGAGGGAAAACGCGGTTTCGTTCGGAAGCGATCGAATGTCCTGCGCGGCGATTGCCGCCGAGAGAGGATCGCCGGACGGATCGGCAATCCGATCGATCAGCGGCGTGTCGCTTGCGTCGCACGACGGATGATCGAGCCGGACCGCATGCCGGATGTTGCGCTCCGTATACCGCACCAGCCGCTGATACAAATGCGCGAGCAGCGTCTGCTGAAAGACGACATCGCAGAAATCCGCGCCGACGCAGCGACGTTCGGGAAAGCGCTCCGCAAGCAGCCAGGCTTCGTTGACGACGTCACCGACGGTGTGCTCGCCCTGCGTGTGCCGCGCGATGCGGATGAGGTCCGAGCGCCGCTCGATGGTGAATTTCGTGAATGCGTCCATTCGTTTCGACATCGCTTCCTGCTGCACACTATGCGGCAGCGTAGCGCGAGTTTGCGCGACCGTTGCGAGCCTGCACGCGGACATCGATTCCGCGTCAGGCGAATTCTCATCAGGGAGGCTGCATGAAATCGTCCGCTGCGTTGTGTACCGCGTTGATCGTGTGTTGCCTGTTTGCGAGTGCCGCCCTTGCGGCGGGCGAGGACGATGTTGCACGCGTCCGTCGGGTTCTGGAGAAAACGCCGCTCATCGACGGCCACAACGATCTGCCGTGGGAAATCCGCGACCGTTTCGGTTCGGTCGACAATGTCGATCTTGCCAGCGACACATCGAAGCTGCCGCTCAAGAACGACGGCGATGCGCCGCTGATGACCGATATCCCGCGTCTGCGTGCAGGGCAGGTGGGCGGACAGTTCTGGTCGGTCTGGATATCGCCATCGAACTCGGGCCCGACTGCCGTGAAGATGACGCTCGAACAGATCGACATCGTGAAAAGCATGGCCGCGCGCTGGCCCAAGGATTTCGCGATGGCATACACCGCCGACGATGTGATTCGCGCGCACAATGCAGGACGCGTCGCCTCGCTCATCGGCATCGAAGGCGGACATCAGATCGACAATTCGCTGCCGATCCTGCGCCAGATGTATGCCGCCGGCGCGCGCTACATGACGCTGACGCACGCGCTGAACAATGACTGGGCCGATTCGGCGACGGACGCGCCGAAGCATCACGGCTTGACCGCGTTTGGCAAAGCCGTCGTACACGAGATGAATCGCGTCGGCATGCTCGTCGATCTGTCGCACGTTTCATCCGAAACGATGAAAGCCGCGCTCGACGTTTCGCAAGCACCGGTTATGTTCTCGCATTCCGGCGCGCGCGCGCTCGACGATCATCCACGCGACGTGCCCGACGATGTACTCGCGATGGTCCGGAAAAACCGCGGCATCGTCATGGTGAATTTCGCGCCGCAGTACGTCTCCGAAGATCGCGCGAAATGGGAATCCGATCGCGCCGCCGAGAAGACGCGCTACAACGCGCCGCCGTTCGCCGGCTATTACATCGGCCAACCCGAGCGTGCAAAAAAGGCGCTTGCCGATTGGGACAGCAAACATCCGCGGCCCGTCGTGACGATCGCGATGGTCGCCGATCACATCGAACACATCCGCAAAGTCGCCGGCGTCGATGGCGTCGGCATCGGTTCGGATTTCGACGGGATTCCGGCAACGCCGCAAGGTCTCGACGGCGTCGACAAATTTCCGTTGCTGCTGGTCGAACTCGCACGGCGCGGTTGGAGCGACGACGAACTCGCGAAAGTCGCCGGCGGCAACATCCTGCGCGTGATGCGTGAAGCGGAAGCCGTGGCGAAAAGGCTACAGGCGACGGAGCGTCCGTCGTCGGCGACGATCGAAGTGCTCGACGCGAACGTCACGAAATCTGCCGTTCACTAAAATTCCGGCAGATTCTGGCGTTCGGGTCGTTCGACGTAATCCTTCCGGCGTGAAGGAACGGCGATGGCGGTTCGATCTCCGCGGACGGGCGATTCGGCATGTCGTTTCGTCCGCGACCGATAGTGTCGCTGGAGCCGATCCGGCGAAATATGCACTCTTGCGTGCAGATTGCCTGCCTTGAAATCGCCAAGGAAGCAATAAAGTAGTACCTTCTGCAGCGTTACTCGCCGGCGGTTGGATCCATTGCGACGCAGCTGTAAGGATTTCGCGTTTCATCCGTCGAATCGATCGCGAGACATGAAATCCCGTAACGAATCTTGGAGCGTGTAGTTCAGGGAGTCGACCGTGATTGCACAGATGCTTCCGCAACGACGTAATCTTACCGGCGCCGACCTGCGCGCCGCCTTCGACGCGACGCGCGAACAGACGCTGTCGCTCGTCTCCACCGTCGCGCCGGAAGACATGACGGTGCAGTCGATGCCCGACGCCAGTCCGGCCAAATGGCATCTCGCGCACACGACATGGTTTTTCGAAACGTTCGTGCTCGGCAACTATTTGCCGGGTTACCGCGTGTTCGATGAGTCGTATCACTACCTGTTCAACTCGTATTACGAATCGGTCGGACCGCGCCACCCGCGCGCGCAGCGTGGCCTGTTGACGCGGCCATCGGTCGAGAAAATTCGCGCGTATCGCGCGCACGTCGATCGTCACATGCAAGTCGTCTTCGATTGCGGCGTGCGCGACGAACTCGAAGCGCTGATCCAGCTCGGTATCGCGCACGAACAGCAGCATCAGGAATTGATCGTGATGGATCTGCTGCATCTGTTCGCGCAATCGCCGCTCAAACCGGCGTACGACGCGAACTGGCCGATGCATCGCGGCGGACGCCGCGGGCATTTCCAGTCCGTCGCGGGCGGTCTGGTACAGATCGGTCATGACGGCGACGGCTTCGCGTTCGACAACGAAAGCCCACGCCATAAAGTATGGCTCGAACCGTTCGAGATTTCCGATCGTCTCGTGACGAACGGCGAATGGCTCGAATTCATCGACGACGATGGTTACTCACGTCCGGAATTTTGGCTTTCCGATGGCTGGAACGAAGTGCAAGCGCACGGACGGAACGCGCCGCTTTATTGGCAGCAAAACGATAGTCAGTGGCACGAATTCGGTTTGCGCGGATTGATGCCGCTCGATCCATCGATGCCTGTCAGTCACGTCAGTTTCTACGAAGCCGCCGCGTACGCGCATTGGGCCGGCGCGCGTTTGCCGACGGAAGCGGAATGGGAAATCGCCGCCGTCGGCGGACGTCTGCAACAGGCATTCGACAACCAATGGCAGTGGACGCAAAGTGCGTATTCGCCGTATCCGGGTTTTCGCGAAGCGCCGGGAGCCGTCGGTGAATACAACGGCAAATTCATGATCAATCAAATAGTGTTGCGCGGCGGATGTTGCGCCACGCCGCAAAGTCACACGCGCGCGACGTATCGAAATTTCTTCGCGCCGGACAAACGCTGGCAATTCGCGGGCCTGCGTCTTGCGCGCGATCTTTCCGCCCCGACGAAAACGTCATCCACCAATCGCTGGCGCAACAACGAATTCGCGCAGCACGTGATTGCCGGATTGTCCAAGTCGAAGAAAGCGCTGTCGCCGAAATATCTCTACGACGCGCAAGGTTCGCAACTGTTCGAAGAAATCTGCGCCACGCCGGAATACTATGTCACGCGTGTCGAGCAGGCGTTGCTGCACGAGATCGTCGGCGATCTCGTCCGCGGTTTGCCCGCGCACGCGGCGCTGATCGAATTCGGCAGCGGCGCCAGTGAAAAGACGCGTACCTTGCTCGATCGTCCGAATCAATTCTCCACCTACGTGCCGATCGACATGAGCGCGGCCGCCGTGAACGACGCGGTGCAACGATTGTCGCGAACGTATCCCGATCTCGCCGTGTTGCCGGTTGTTGGAGACTTCACCGCCGAACTGGCATTGCCCAAATCGCTGCGCGATCAACCGCGCGTGGGATTCTTTCCGGGCTCGACGATCGGAAATTTCGAGCATTCCGAAGCCGTTCAACTCCTGCGCACCCTGCGCGAAATGCTCGGAGCGAATTCGCACATGATCCTCGGTGCCGATCTCATCAAAGATCCCGCCATGCTGCGTGCCGCCTACAACGACGCTGCCGGCGTCACCACGCGCTTCATCAAGAATGTGCTTGCGCGTATCAATCGCGAACTCGACGGCAACATCGATCTCGCCACGTTTTCGCACACGTCGATCTGGAACGAAGAACGTCATCGCATGGAGATGTATCTGGTCAGCAAGATCGATCAGATCGTGCATGCCGCCGGTGAAAGTTTCGCGTTCAAGGCGGGCGAGCGGCTGCACACCGAGAATTCGCACAAGTTTTCCGCCGCCTTGCTTGAAGAAATGGTGCGCGATGCGGGTTGGACGCCGGACGGCTATTGGGAAAGCACTATCCAGCCGTTCGCGATCATGCGCCTGAAGGCCACGCGCTGATTCGACTCGCGCGCAGTGGTATGTTGCGCGCGTGATCGAATTTTCCGAAGTCTCCAAAACTTACGCGGCATCGAACGGACCGTCGGTGACGAATCTGTCGCTGACGATCGGCGACGGCGTCTTTCAGATCCTCGCCGGACCGTCCGGCTGCGGAAAGACGACGACGCTCAACATGCTGAACCGGCTCATCGAGCGCGACGCCGGCACGATCCGCATCGACGGACGCGACATTCGCGACGAGGATCCTGTCGCGCTCCGTCGGCGTATCGGTTACGCGTTTCAGGAAGCGGGACTTTTTCCGCACATGACGGTGTCGGAAAACATCGCGATCACGCCGCGGCTGCTCGGCTGGAATACATTGGAGCAGAGAGCGCGTGTCGACGAATTGCTGACGTTGATTCGCTTGCCGGATATCGCGCGTCGCTTTCCGCGCGAGTTGTCCGGCGGTCAGCGCCAACGCGTGGCGCTCGCGCGCGCATTGGCCGCGCGTCCGAAAATTCTGCTGCTCGACGAACCGTTCGGCGCGCTCGATCCGCTGACACGCGATGAGCTCGCCGACGACTACCGCCGCATTCACGACGAACTGCATCTCACCACCGTGATGGTGACGCACGATATGACCGAGGCCTTGCTGCTCGGCGATCGCATCGCCGTTATGCGCGACGGAACGATTGCGCAAATCGGAACGCCGCAGGAATTGATGGCGAATCCGGCCGATGATTTCGTGGCGCGCATGATTGCCACGCCGCAACGCCGCGCGAAGCGCCTCGCCGCCGCCATGGGCGAGAACGCACCGTGAACGCAAGTATTCGCGAAGCGTGGGCGCTGCTTCCGGACTATCTTGGTCAGCACGTCTTGCTCAGCGTCGCGGCGATTTTGCTCGGCGCGGCAATCAGTTTGCCGCTGGCCATTTTTGCCGCACGGCGTCCGCGCTGGCGCGGTCCGTTTCTCGGTTTCGCCAGTGTGCTGCAAACGATTCCCGCGCTCGCGCTGCTCGCATTGTTTTATCCGATCCTGCTTGCGTTGTCCGCGTTGACGCACGACGTTTTCGGATTCGGCGTGCCGTCGCTCGGTTTCCTGCCGGCGCTGCTGGCACTCACGCTGTATTCCATGCTGCCCATGCTGCGCAACACCGTCACCGCGCTCATCGAAATCGATTCCGCCGTTCTGATGGCGGCGAAAGGCGTGGGCATGACGTCGCGGCAATCATTGCGTCTGATCGAATTGCCGCTGGCTGCGCCGGTGATCGTTGCGGGTATCCGCACGTCGGCGGTGTGGGTTGTCGGCACAGCGACGTTGTCCACGCCGATCGGACAGACGAGTCTCGGCAATTACATTTTTACGGGCCTGCAGACGGAGAACTGGATTCTCGTGCTGTTCGGCTGCGTCAGCGCGGCGTTGCTGGCGCTCGTGCTCGATCAATTGCTCGCGTTGGCGGCGTCGGGACTGGCGCGCCGCGCGCCGAAACGCATCGCCGCTGCGGCGATCGGGCTGATCGTCGTCGTTGCCGCAAGTTTGCTTCCCTTGCGCTCGGCACAGATGCAGACGTACGTCATCGGCGCAAAGAATTTCGCCGAGCAATACATCCTCGCCGACGTCATCGCCGATCGATTGATGAGCGCGGGCATGCCGAGCAGCCAGAAAAGCGATCTCGGATCGACGTTCGCGTTCCGCGCGCTCGCGACGAACGGCATCGATATTTACGTGGACTATTCCGGCACGCTATGGGCGAACCAGATGCATCGCACCGACATGCCTGGCCGCGACGCGATGCTCGCGCAACTGCACGACTGGCTGAAAGCCGAACACGGCGTCGAGATGGTCGGACCGCTCGGTTTCGAGAATGCGTACGTGTTCGCCATGCGCAGCGATCGCGCGCAGGAATTGCACATCGAAAGCCTCGCCGATTTGGCCGTCCATTCACGCGAACTGAAAATCGGCGGCGATTTCGAAATCTTCTCGCGTCCGGAATGGAAGTCGGTGCAGCAGGCATATGGCCTCGCGTTCGCCACGCAGCGCCAGTATCAGCCGGATTTTCTTTATCGCGCCGTGCAGCAGGGCGATGTCGACGTCATCTCCGCGTTTTCCAGCGACGGCCGCATTGCCGAATACGACTTGAAGATTCTCGCCGATCCGAAATCCGCCTTGCCGCCGTACGACGCCGTGCTATTGCTCGCGCCGAATCACGCCGATGCATTACGAACAGCGCTCGCGCCCCTCGTGCATTCCATTTCGCTGGAGAACATGCAGCGCGCGAATCTGATGGTGGATCGTCCGGACGGCAAAAAAACGCCCGCTGAAGCAGCGGCTTGGCTCGCGACTACTATCGATGCGCCGTCTCCGCCGCACTGATCCGGATCAGGAAGAACGCGCTGGCCGACGCACCGAGCGATGCGGCCGCGCACACGAGTGACGTTGCGTGAAATCCATTGTCGAGTGCCGCGCCCGTCGCACCGAGCACGCTGCCGAGTAGAGCGGTCGCGATCATCCCCGCCGTTCGCGCCACGGCGCTGTTGAATCCCGACGCGGCGCCGGTGTATTCCTCGTCGACGGACGAGAGCACCGCGGTCGTTAGTGGCGCGACGGCGCCGGCCATGCCCGCCGCCATCACGACGATGGCGGGAAAAAAGTCGAACCAGTAGTTCGTGTGTTCGCCGACGCGCAGCAGCAACAAGAATCCGCCGGCCACGATCAGCGGACCGATCGTCAGCGGCAGGCGCGGACCGATGCGCGCGGCCATTCGTCCCATCAGCGGCGACACAAGTGTCAAGATGATCGCGAACGGCACAAGCGCCGAACCGGCTTGCGTGCCCGTGTAGCCGTGCGCCTTGATCAGCAAATACGGAACGAGCACGGTGAGTGCGCCGAGTGCGCCGTAAAGCAGAAGCGTGAGCAGCGTCAGCCCCACGAACGTCGACGAGCCGAACAGCGCGAGCGGCATCATCGCGCGATCGCGCCGGAATTTTTCGACGAGCACGAATGCGATCATCAGCAACGCGCCGCCACTGGACCAGACGATGGCCGGCATCGTCCATCCTGCGTGGCCCGAACCGATCGTCAATCCCCACGTGATCGCACCCATCGACGCCGTGGCGAGCGAGGCGCCGGGAATATCCAGCGGCAACATTTTCTTGTCGCGCTGGATGTTCGGCACGAAACGCAGCGCGAGCACGATCGCGGCGATGGCCGGCGGAAGATTGAGATAAAACATCGAACGCCATCCGACGGTGTCGATCAGCCAGCCGCCAATGACCGGTCCGATCGCCGCCATCGCAGCGCCCACCGCCGCCCAGATGCCGATAGCGCGGCCTTTCTTTTCGCCTGTGAACGACGCGCCGAGAATGGCCAGGCTGTTCGGCATCAGCAGCGCGGCGCTGGTGCCCTGGATCACGCGTCCTGTCAGCAACAACGGCAGCGTGGGCGCCACCGCGCACATGATCGACGCGGCTGCGAAAACGGTGGTGCCGATGACGAGCAATCGCGTGCGCCCGAAGCGGTCGCCCGCCGCGCCGCCGATCAGCAGCAATGTGCTGAGCGGCAGCAGATATGCGTTGATCACCCATTGCATATCGGCTGCGCCGCCCTTGAACGTGTTGCCGATCGCGGAGAGTCCGACGTTGACGACGGTGCCGTCGATGAATGCAAGCCCGGACGCCAGAATCGTGGTTGCCAGCACCCAGTTCGGATGTGCAGGCGCGGATTGTCGTTTCGACGAAGTCACAAGTCAGGAGCCTATCGCAAAACGATCAGTCTTTTTCAGCACTGTAAACCAACAGTCGCGAAGACGTTGACGGCGCACAGGAAGTGCGCCGTTCGCCGCAGGCACAGGGATGTGGCTTCGGCGAACATGCCGTACGCGCAGAACAAACGTGCTTTCTTTGGTTACTTTCTTTGCACGGGCAAAGAAAGTGACTCGCTCGCTGAAAGCGAGTGAAAGCGCAGGCTTTCCAAGACAAGAAAACCAAAGGCAAGGAGCTGGATTCCAGCTTTCGCTGGAATGACAAGCTAGAGCAATGTCACTGGATTTCGGCTTTCGCCGGAATGACGAGCAAAAAATGTTGACGCTGAGTTGCTGCTATCGTTGTCAGTGCAAGAATCCAAGATCATCAAATCCGACCCGGAGCCCGCCGATGAATCTCCGTATCCTCGTATTCTACGGTTCGTACCGCCGCGATCGCATGGGAATTCGCCTGGCGAATTTTCTCAAGAAGGAATTGTCCGCGCGAAAGCTGGACGTCGAGTTCATCGACGCACAGGCCATCGGCCTGCCGATGCTCGATCGCATGTACAAAGAATATCCGAAGGGTTCCGCACCGGCGGCGATGGAAATCTTGGCGCAGAAAATCCGTGCGGCGGATGCGTTCGTGTTCGTGGTGGGCGAATACAACTGGGGGCCGCAACCCGGCCTGAAAAATCTCACCGATCATTTTCTGGAAGAGTGGTTCTGGCGGCCGGCGGCCATCGCCAGTTACTCGTCGACGCGGATCGGCGGCGCGCGGTCGAACGTGATCTGGCACGGCATCCTGTCGGAAATGGGGATGGTGGTGATCTCCAGTTCCATCATCGTCGATCGCATTCAAAAGACGATCGACGAAAAATCCGAACCCCTCGGCGAGGGCGGCGAAAGTCTGCGGCGCGCCACGCCGCGGTTCATCGACGATCTGCTGTGGTGGACGGAAGCGGCCAAAGCGCAGCAGGCTAAAAAACCGCCGCCGTACTAGCGTTTTCCCCAAGTGATTTGCACGCCGGCCAGCAGCATGCGATCGATGCCGGGTTCGTAATAACGCCCGTTGCTTTCGTTGACGATCACCGAGCCGACGTAGCTGTGATCGAAAATATTGTTGAGCCGTAAAAACGTATTGACGTCTGCGTGGCCGGCGATGAAGCGATAGCCGACCGACGCATTCATCAGTCCGTAGCCGGGTGCGTATGCGGTGTTGAGATCGTTCACCGCGACGTTGCTCGCTGCGCTGGCTTCGAGCGATGCGTTCCATCCGCTGCCGCCGTCCCAATGCAGTGCGGTATAGAAATCCGAACGCGGCACGCCGGGAATGCGCGATCCGGCCGGCACGACCGTATTCGGCGTGGTGCACGTCGATGCAGCGGGACAGGTGAGATACGGCGAACGGAAGGTTGCGTCGAGATACGTGTACGCCGCTTCGAAGCGCCAATGCTCGCTGAGTGGATATAGAAATCTCGATTCGACGCCGCGGCGGCGCGCGCGATCGATGTTTTGATACGTCGTGCGTCCGCCGGTGGATGTTTCGACGGCGAGTTCGTTGCGCGTGTTCGATTGGAAAACGGCGACGTCGAATTCGCCGCCGTGGCCGAACCGGAATTTCGATCCGAGTTCGCCGTTGTGACTGCGCGCAGGCACGAGGCCGAAGTTGATGCCGGCGCTACCGTCCGGCCGATAGCCGAGTTCGTTGAACGTCGGCGTTTCGAATGCTTTGCCGTACGACGCATACAGATTCCAGTCCGGCATCGCCTTGAACAGCAAACCGGCGACCGGCGTCGTCGCGCCGTAGTTGACGTTGCCGCTGTCGTCGGCATTGGTCGCGGTGATGAAGTGATCGCTCG
>DATAVJ010000181.1:0-6689 GCA_036267795.1 Rudaea sp. | reverse complement strand
TTCATGGTGATGACGAACGGCGTCGGCGCCGTGCTCGGCAGCTCGATCAGCGGATGGCTCATCGACCGCTACTTCACTGCCGCCGACGGTACCAAAAACTGGCATGGCATCTGGATCACGTTTGCGCTTTACGCGCTCGCGATGGCCGTGCTGTTCGTGCCGCTGTTCAAGCACAAGCATCAGCCGCTCGTCATCGGGAACCTGCATCCCGAGCCGCAAATCGGGCCGTAGCGTGGCGAGAGCGGATGTCGTCGTCGTCGGCAGCTACGTGCAGGATCAGGCGTGGTTCGTCGACCGCTTTCCGCGCATCGGCGAAACGCTGAAGGCACATCGCTACAACACCGGACCGGGCGGCAAGGGATTCAATCAAGCCGTCGCATGCCTGCGCCAAGGCGTGCCTACTGCGTTCATCGGCGCTCTCGGCAACGACACGTTCGGCGAGTATGCGAAGAAATTCGTCGCCGAAGAAAACATGCCATGCCGCTGGCAAGTGCATGACGATTGGCCGACGGCGACGTCGAGCATCACCATCAATCCCAACGGCGAAAACCAGATCGCACTCGTGCTCGGCGCGAACGAACATCTCGATGTGGATTTCGTCCGCGAGCAAAACAGTCTTTTCGCGAATGCGAAAGCCGTGCTCGTGCAACTCGAAAACAATCTCGATGCGGTGGATGCAGCACTCGAACTCGGCGAGCGTCACGGTCCCATGCGCGTGATGAATCCAGCACCCGTGCATCCGCAATTGCCGGAAAAGACATTCCGCCGCGCGCAGATCGTCACGCCGAACGAAACCGAATTCGCGCTGCTGCTTGAACGCTTTGCGCATGAAACGGTAGATGCCGACAGTCTCACGACGGCCGCGCCGGAAACGCTGCACGCACTCGCACGCAAGCTCGGCGTCGAAACCGTCGTCGTCACGCTCGGTGCCAGCGGATGTTTCGTCTCGCACGGCGACGAGCGCCACGGCGACATCGCCGCTTTCTACCGCATCGACGGCGAACGCGTGACCGCCGTCGACAGCACCGGCGCCGGCGACGCGTTCACCGGCACGCTGGTCGCCGCGCTGACGCGATTTGCCGGAAAATCTTTCCGCGATGCCGTCGTACACGCCAATCGCGCGGCCGCGATGAGTACCGAAATCGTCGGCACCGCGCCTGCGATGCAAACCTACGAATCCGTCGTCGCGCGATTCGGCGCCTGATTAGGTGCCGTTCATCGGTGCCGAACTAGTCTGCACGCTCCACGATTGCCACACGGAGGGGCGACTATGAAATGGGCCGGCATGTATCTCGTTGGCTTCATCGTTCTGATCGGCGGCGCACTCGCCGCGCTATACAAACTCGGCGTTCTGCAAAACGTCAGCACCAGTTGGATCGTCATCGGCGTCGTGATTCTTATCGGCCTCGGCATCATGGCCGCCGTTGCGAACAGCGGCGCGAAGGAAAACATCCAGATCGACCGGCGCTGAGCCGCTCCGCGTGCCGGCCGCTACAATGGCCGGATGCAGATCGGACCCTACCGCATCGATCCGCCCATCGGCCTCGCGCCGATGGCGGGCGTTACCGACAAACCGTTCCGCCAGCTTTGCAAAAAGCTCGGCGCGGGTTTGGCCGTGTCGGAGATGACGACGTCCGATCCGCGTTTATGGAAAACGCGCAAATCGCTCAAACGCATGGATCACGCGGGCGAACCCGATCCCGTGAGTGTGCAGATCGCGGGCTTCGATCCGGCCATGCTCGCGGACGCCGCGCGTTACAACGCCGACGCGGGAGCACAAATCATCGACATCAACATGGGCTGCCCTGCGAAAAAAGTGTGCAATGTATACGCAGGCAGCGCGCTGTTGCAGGATGAGCCGCTTGTCGGGCGCATTCTGAGCGCGGCCGTCGGTGCCGTTGACATTCCGGTCACGCTGAAAATTCGTACCGGTTGGAATCGCGACAACAAGAACGGAATCCGCATCGCGAAAATTGGCGAGGATTCCGGAATCGCAGCGCTCGCCGTGCATGGGCGCACGCGAGCGGATTTATACGAGGGCGATGCGGAATACGACACCATCGCTGCGATCAAGCAGTCCGTGTCGATTCCGGTGCTCGCCAACGGCGACATCGATTCGCCGCAGAAAGCGAAATTCGTGCTCGACTATACAAAGTGCGACGGCCTGCTGATCGGCCGTGCAGCACAGGGTCGGCCTTGGATTTTTCGCGAGATCGCGCACTTCCTGGCGACTGGCGCGACGCTGCCATCGCCGAGTGTGCACGAGGTCTGCGCGATTCTTTGCGGTCACCTGGACGCCCTGTATGCGTTTTACGGCGAACAGCAAGGCGTCCGCATCGCGCGCAAGCATCTGGGTTGGTACGCGAAAAACCGTCCCGAAAACGGCGCGTTTCGCAGCATCGTCAATCGCGCCGAGAGCGCCGCCGAACAGTTACGGCTGACGCGCGCGTATTTCGCCGAATTCGACCGAACGCTGCTCGCGGCGTAAATCGTGTTCGGACGTCTGGACGTCTATTTACCGCGCATGAAGATCGCCGCGGTTCGCGGGTGCAAACCAAACCTCGTGCGTGTATCATGCGCGACCCATTCCATCCATCCGACCATTCATCTGACTTAGGGAAAACCGCCTCGATGAGCGCTTACCTTTTCACGTCCGAATCCGTTTCCGAAGGGCATCCGGACAAAGTCGCCGACCAGATTTCCGATGCCGTGCTCGACGCGATCCTCGCGCAGGACAAGCGCGCGCGCGTTGCGTGCGAAACGATGGTGAAAACGGGCGTCGCCATCGTCGCCGGCGAAATCACCACGAGCGCGTGGATCGATCTCGAGGCGCTCACGCGCAAAGTGATTATCGACATCGGTTACGACTCGTCCGAAGTCGGATTCGACGGGGAAACGTGCGGCGTGCTGAACCTGATCGGCAAGCAGTCGCCCGACATCAATCAAGGTGTCGATCGCAAGAATCCAGAAGAACAAGGTGCGGGCGACCAGGGCCTGATGTTCGGCTACGCGACCAACGAAACGAAAGACATGATGCCGGCGGCGATCTTCTACTCGCATCGCCTCGTCGAGCAGCAGGCGAAAGTGCGCAAGAAGGGCAAGCTGAAATGGTTGCGGCCCGATGCGAAATCGCAAGTCACGCTGCGTTACGAAAACGGCAAGGCGACGGCGATCGACGCCGTGGTGTTGTCGACGCAGCACGATCCGGATGTGAAGCAGAAACATCTCGTCGAAGCCGTGCGCGAAGAAATCCTGAAGCCCGTGCTGCCGACCAAATGGCTGCACAAAGGCACGAAGTACCACATCAACCCGACCGGCAAATTCGTCATCGGGGGACCGGTCGGCGATTGCGGTTTGACCGGACGAAAGATCATCGTCGACACCTACGGCGGCTGGGCGCGCCACGGCGGCGGTGCGTTCTCCGGCAAGGATCCGTCCAAGGTCGATCGCTCGGCGGCGTACGCGGCGCGTTATGTCGCGAAAAATATCGTCGCCGCCGGATTGGCCGATCGCTGCGAAATCCAGGTGAGCTACGCCATCGGCGTCGCGGAGCCGACATCGATCTCGGTGACGACATTCGGCACCGGCAAGATCGGCGACGACAAGATCGAAAAACTGATCCGCAAACATTTCGACCTGCGTCCGTACGGCATCATCCAGATGCTCGATCTGATCCATCCGATGTATCAGCAGACCGCGAGCTACGGCCATTTCGGCCGCACGCCGCAGACGGTGAAAACGGGCGACGGCAAGGCCTACACGACGTTCAGTTGGGAACAGACGGATAAAGCCGAGGCGTTGCGCGCGGATGCGAAGCTGAAATAAACGACTCGCAATTGCTTACACAACCAGCCCGCGCGATGCGGGCTGTTTTGTTCAGACGGTTACAATTCTTCGAATGCCCCTTGTTCAACTCCAAAACGTGGACTACAGCGTCGGCGGACCGCTCCTGCTCGAACGGGTAAATCTCGTCATCGATGCGAACGAACGCGTTTGCGTGGTGGGCCGCAATGGCGAGGGCAAGTCGACGATGTTGCGCCTGTTCGCTGGCGAAATACGGCCGGACGACGGCGAGGTCCGCGTGCAATCGGGCGTGCGCATCGCGCGGCTCGCGCAGGAAGTGCCGCAGGATACGAGCGGCAGCGTGTTCGATGTGGTGGCGGCGGGTCTCGGCGAAATCGGCGCGTTGCTCGCGGAATACCACCATCTGATCGGACACGGCGATCTCGATGCACTGGGCACGGTGCAGACGAAAATCGAAGCGCAGCGCGGTTGGGAACTCGATCGGCGCGTGCAGCTCGTCTTGACGCGCCTCGATCTCGATGAACATGCCGATTTCGCCGCGCTATCGGGCGGCATGAAGCGACGCGTGCTATTGGCGCAGGCGCTGGTGCACGATCCGGATCTGCTGCTGCTCGACGAACCCACCAACCATCTCGATATCGAAGCGATTGCATGGCTCGAGGAATTTCTGCGCGGATTTCCCGCGAGCATTGTTTTCGTCACGCACGATCGAAGTTTTCTGCGTGCGCTGGCTACACGCATCGTCGAAATCGACCGTGGACAAGTCACGTCGTGGCCGGGCGATTACGAAAACTATCTGCGACGTCGTGAGGAGCGCCTGCACGCGCAGGCGCAAGCCGACGCGTTGTTCGACAAAAAACTGGCGCAGGAAGAAGTGTGGATCCGGCAAGGCATCAAGGCACGGCGTACGCGCAACGAGGGTCGCGTACGCGCGCTCGAAGCGTTGCGTCGGGAGCGCGCGCAACGTCGCGAGCTGGCGGGTACGGCGAAGATAACGGTGGCAACGACGCAGACGTCGGGGCGCAAAGTCATTGAAGCTAGCGCTGTCGATTTCAGCTTCGGCGAACGCGTCATGCTGCGCGATTTCTCCGCGACGATCGTGCGCGGCGATCGGGTCGGCATCATCGGCCCGAACGGCTCGGGAAAAACGACGCTGCTAAAAATACTGCTCGGCGATTTGGAACCCGAGCGCGGGCGCGTCGTTCTCGGCACGGGATTGCAAATCGCTTATTTCGACCAACACCGCATCACGTTGCGCGACGATCTCACCGCGCTCGACAACGTCGCCGGCGGACGCGATTACATCGAGATCGACGGATCGCGCAAACATGCGCTTGGGTATCTGCAGGATTTCCTGTTTTCGCCTGAGCGTGCGCGTGCGCCGATCACGCGATTTTCCGGCGGCGAACGCAATCGTCTTTTATTGGCGAAACTATTCGCGCAGCCGTCGAATCTTTTGGTGATGGACGAACCCACGAATGATCTCGATGTCGAAACGCTCGAGTTGCTCGAAGAACTGCTCACGAATTATCGCGGCACGCTGTTGCTGGTATCGCACGACCGGCAATTTATCGACAACGTCGTGACAAGCACGCTCGTGCTCGAAGGCGACGGCCGCGTCGGCGAGTATGTCGGCGGATACTCGGACTGGTTGCGGCAACGGCCAGCGTCTCGTCATTCCGGCGAAGGCGGGAATCCGGCGCTCGCGGACTCGTCGAAACCCGGCGGTCGCGAAAACAACGAACAAAATCCAAAACGCAAATTAAGCTACAAAGATGCGCGCGAACTGGAACAGTTGCCGGCGCGGATCGAACAACTCGAAAGCGCAATCGCCGAACAGACGAGCGCGATGCAGACGCCGGAATTCTTCAAGCAGCAACCGGCTGAGATCGCGACATCAAACGCGACGTTATCGGCTTTACAATCGGATCTCGATGCTGCGTACGCACGCTGGCAAGCGCTAGAAAGCTAACAATTTTCGGGGCGCAAGCTCGTCCGGTTTTTGTCCTGACTTTGTCCTTTTGCGCTGATCAAATGCATCGATACTTCGCACATCTGCCACAACAGGTGTACGAACATGAATCACATCCAAGCACGTTTCATATCCATAGGAATCGCCGCCGCCGGTGTTCTGATCGGCACGTCAGCGGTTGCCGCTCAACAACATCGCGGTGTCGTCGGTCTTTTCTCAGGACAGAATGCGTTATCGACATGCGCGTTCCTGGCGGACAATCGATTTCAATGTTGGGGGAGCCTATTTTCCGGACTGCAAAATGTGGCGGATAGTTCGAGAATTTCCGCCGTCAGCATCGGCGGTAACAACTTCGCCTGCGCACTGAAAAACGACCGAACGGTGGAGTGCTGGGGCAGCAACCGTCAGGGACAATTGGGGGATGGAACAACGAGCGCGCGCACGACGCCCGTGCTGGTCATCGTGAATAGTGGCGGCATATTGCAGAACGTCGCGCAAATATCGGCTGGCTTTTCGCATGTTTGCGCATTGAAAACCGACGGCACGGTGTGGTGCTGGGGCGGCAACGGTTTTGGACAAATCGGCAATTTCAACGTCGCGGCGGTGTTTCAACCGACGGCCGTTCAAGTCCTCGTGAACGACGGATCCGCCGATCCGCTGGGGTCGGTCGAATGGATAACGTCCGGCGGAAATCATACGTGCGCCCAATTTCTTCCGGACGTGCACGGCGCAAGAACCGGCGCCTGTTGGGGTTACAACGCGTACGGCCAGCTCGGCGACGGCGCCATTTCCCGTTCGGAAAACTCGCCGGTCACTATCGAAGTGCCTGGACCTTCAGGTCCCGAATCGTTGCAGATGAACGCAAAGACACTCACCGCGGGCGAACGTCATACCTGCACCATGATTGGCGATA
>DATAVJ010000180.1:0-11537 GCA_036267795.1 Rudaea sp. | reverse complement strand
CAATCAGAAAGTTCTTTATCTGCAGAAGCAAACCGTCGCCGACGGAGACAGCTCGATCACCGTCACTGTCGATGAGGACCCGTACGAAGCCGGCATCGATCCGTACAACAAGTTGATCGATCGGGTATCCGACGACAACCGGATGCGCGTCACGCTGGAATAAAAACCGGGGCGCCATCATGGCGCCCCGGTTCGTGGACATCAGGCACGTTCCTCCACGAACGGTTAATGGCTGATACGTCGGCCACGAAACGACTTGTGGCGGCGTGCGCGTTTGCCAAATCTGCGCCACTTTCGGGCGGAGAAAGCGTTTTCGCATAAAACCGCCTCCGCCAATACGCCCGGCACACCGACAATTGGCGGAAACGTTGACTCCATGCGGCATTTAGGCGTTTATACTGCGCCGCATAACGGGAGTTCGAACGAATGTTGATCGGCGTCGTCGTTCTGCTGGTAGCCGCATGCGGGGCTTTGGCCTTCTTGTGGTTGCACGAACGAAAAAAAACCGCGGCTTTCACCGCACGCGAAGCGCAAACGCAGGACGAAATCAAACGCCTGCAAGCTACGCAATCGCAGGTGATCCACACCACCAAGCTCGCCTCGCTCGGGCAGATGGTGGCCGGCGTCGCGCACGAGATCAACACACCGCTGGGATTCGTCAAAAGCAATGTCGAAGTCGTCGGCGATCTGCTCGACGACTATCGCAAACTCGTCAAACTTTACGACGCAGCCGTGCAGTTGTGCCTGCAGCCGGTGGATCTCATCTTCGGCGCCGACAAGGCCGCGCTCGACAAGTTGGTGAAATACGTCGAAGAAGCGCGCCGCAAACTTTTCGAAGCGCGCGCGAATCTCGAATCGAGTTCGCTGCTGAAAGACGCGAAGGAATTGCTTGGCGACGCCGGCGACGGACTGACACAACTGGCGAGTCTCGTGCAGAACCTGAAAGGTTTTTCGCGCGTCGATCGCGACGGCATGGATTCCGTCGACCTCAACGAGGGCCTCGACAGTGCGCTGATGATCGCGCAGCATCAATTGCGCGATCGCGTGAAAGTGGTGAAGCATCTGCAGCCGTTGCCGAAAGTGCGCTGCATGGCATCGCAGATGAATCAGGTGTTCCTCAACCTGATCACCAACGCGGCACAGGCCATCGAAGGCGAAGGCACGCTCACCATCGAAAGCAAACCTGTCGGCCAGACCGTGGAGATGAGCTTCGCCGATACCGGCTCCGGCATCACCGACGAGGTGCTGCCGAAGATTTTCGATCCGTTCTTCACCACCAAGCCGGTCGGCGAAGGCACAGGTTTGGGCCTTTCCATCGTCCACAAGATCATCAAGGGCCATAACGGCTCGGTCAAAGTGAGAACGACGCCAAAGAAAGGTTCGGTGTTCACGATTACTCTGCCTGTCGATGGTCCCGCTGTTGGCACTGCCGCGGCGACGGCCAGCGCGGCCTGAACCGCATCCGGGGAACACAGTGGCTGGTGGTTTACGCATTCTGCTGGTCGACGACGAAGCGCGCATCCTGCGCGCGCTGAAGGCGTTGTTTCGGGATTACGAAACGTTCCAGACGTCCAATCCGCTCGAAGCGTCGGCGCTCGCCAAACAGCACGATGTCGATGTCGTCATCTGCGATCAGCGCATGCCCGAAAAAACCGGCGTCGACGTGTTGCACGACGTCAAGGAAACGCACCCGCGCGCGCTGCGCATCCTGCTCACCGGCTATTCCGATTTGAAAGCCGTGATCGGCTCGGTGAACGAGGGCGAAGTGTTTCGCTTCGTGCACAAGCCGTGGGACAACACCGAACTCAGGGAGCTGGTCGGCGAAGCTGCCGTCATCGCGCGCGAAGCGCCTGTCGTCGCGCGCGACGTATTGCCCGCGCACGAACACGATCGCGCCCGCACGCACGTGGGCGTGCTCGTCATCGAACACGACACGGCGGTGCAGCAACGCCTCCGCGAAATCCTGCAGCCCTACTACAAAGTGAATTTCGCCAACAGCGCGGAACGCGCGTTGCAGATAATGGAGCAGCAGGAAACCGGCGTGGTGATTTCCGAAACCAACGCGGGCCGCAGCGATCTGACCGGATTGCTCAAAGCACTCAAGCTGCACCATCCGCACATTGCGACCGTCGTGCTCACCGAACGCGCCAACGCGCAGACGGTGATCGAACTGATCAACGAAGGCCAGGTCTATCGCATGCTCATCAAACCGGTGCGCATGGGCACCTGCCGCCTCAGTGTCGATTCCGCCATCGGCCGCTATTGGCAACTGAAACAGAATCCGCAGGCGGCCCGGCGCTACACCGCCGCGGCGCCTAAAGAGAACGCCCTGCACTCCTCGCTCAACAAGCTGCCGGCGGCGTTGCTCAACCGCATCCGTTCGTTGCCCGGCCGTTTGCTCGGCACCGCAAAAATCTGATTCGTCTTTTTGGGAACGTGCTACTCGGCGATTAGTTCAAGCCGATATCCCACACCATAGACTGACGTAATCGGATCGAAACCCGCATCGGCCAACTTGCGCCGCAGATTCTTGACGTGACTGTCGACCGTGCGATCGCTGACGATGCGATGATCGCGATACGCCGCGTCCATCAATTGCTGGCGCGAGAACACGCGTCCCGGCTGCGCGAGCAGTTTCTTCAACAAACGAAACTCGACCGGCGTAACCGACAGCGCTTGCCCGCGCACGCGAATTTCGAATCGCGTCTCGTCGAGTTCGATCGGCAACGGACTTGCCTGCGCGATCGCGCGTATTCGGCGCAGCACCGCTTTCACACGCGCCACCACTTCGCGTGGACTGAACGGTTTGCAGATGTAATCGTCCGCGCCCAGTTCGAGGCCGAGCAGGCGATCGATTTCCTCGACGCGCGCCGTCACCATCAGGATCGGCACATCGGAAAATCTGCGGATCGACTTGCACACGTCGAGGCCATTCTGCGCAGGCAACATGACGTCGAGCAATACGGCGTCCGGCGTGTGCTCGCGCACCCAGTCGGCGGCGACGGCACCGTTGTCGATCACCGTCACTTCGTAGCCGCCGTTGACGAGATAGTCGCGAAGCAGGGCAGCGATCTTAGGTTCGTCCTCGACGACGAGAATGTGCTGGCTCATGTCGCCCGCGGCAATTCGGCGACGACGCGCAGACCGCCCAGCGCCGATGCTTCCCCGGCGATGCGGCCGTGATGCGCCTCGACTATCGCTTTGGCGATCGACAAGCCCAATCCCGCGCCGCCGACGGCACGATTGCGTGACGATTCGACGCGGAACAGACGGTCGAACACCTGCGGCAACGCCGACGGCGACACGCCCGGCGCGGTGTCGTCCACCGCAAGGCGCACCGTTTTCGCATCCGTCTGCACGGTAACGCGAATGCGGCCCGGCGCATCGGTGTAACGCTGCGAATTGGTGAGCAGATTATCCAGCAGTTGCGAAAGACGCCGCGCATCGCCGTCGACGATGGCGTGCGGCTGCACGTCTGCGATCAGTTCGAGGCCTTTCGACGCGCATGCATCTTTGTGCGCGTCGATGGCGTCGGCGACGATCTCGCCGAGATCGATCACTACGAATCGATAATCGAGCGCGCCGGCATCGGCGAGCGAAAGCTGATACAAATCCTCAATCACTCCATCGAGCCGCGTGCATTCGGCTTGCAGCGATTCGAGCGCGTGCGGCGTCATCGCACGCACGCCGTCTTGCAGCGCCTGCACTTCGCCTTTGAGGATGCTCAACGGCGTACGCAATTCATGCGCGATATCCGCGCCCCACTTCCGCCGCGCGTCGCGCGCCTGTTCGAGCGTGGCGGCCAGATGATTGAAGTCGCGCGACAACGCGCCGAGTTCGTCGCCGCGCGTGGCATCGATGCGCCTGGAGAAATCGCCTGCCGCGAGTGCGCGCGTTCCGCTCGTCAGCGCGCGCACGGGCGCGAGCAGCCAGCGCGCGAGTACGAACGAAAAGAGCAGCGCGCCGATCAGGATCGCCGCGCCGGCGATGGCGGCGCTTCGCGTCTGCGCCTGCGCGAAAGCGACGTCGGTCGCTCCGCTGATTTGAGGAATCGCGCCGAGCCGTAACGTTCCGATCGTCGTCCCATCGAGCGTCACCGGCAATTCCGCCGCATCATTCGAGACGTTGGTGCTGCCTGCGACATAGGCACCCCTGTTGTCGAGCAGCACCAAGCGCGACATCAAGTCCAGGCCGTGCGGCGGATGGCCGGGCGGCGGCGGGCCGGGATCGTCCGGCGGCGGCCGTTCGTCGCCGGATAGTGGCGGCAAAGGCGGACGATCGAAACCGCCAGACCGCGGACCGCGAAATCCATGCGGAACGGGTTCGATCAGATCGACGAACTGCGCAGGATCGGCGCGCAGGAAATTCCAATCGCCGTGCTGCGCGTACGCGGCGGCGAGCCGCGCCATCGACGGCGTCAGTCTTTGTTTCGTCACCTCATCGAGATACCCGAGAAATCCGCGCCGGAAGCTGTGCTCCTGCCACGCCGCGAAGGCGACCAACGCCGCGCCGCTGAGCACGGCGAAAGTCAAAAAAAGTCGTTGCCACAGTCGCATGGTCGCCACGATACGGCCTCACGGGCGCGGACGAAACCGGCGCGAAACGATCTCCGCAATTTCTCCACTATGTCTGCACCAACTTTACGCGGTGCGGGACTAGATTGAAGTCCACCGAACGATTGCCGACCAAAGGAGAACACCATGAAGAAACTGATGTTGGCCACCGCACTATTTGCCGCGCTTGCTGCCGCCGATGTCGGCGCGCAGGCGATGGATCAGCACGGGCCGCCGGGACCGCCGCCGGGCGAACGCGTGCCGTCTGCCGAAATGCTGGCGACGAGCGACCTGACGGCTGCGCAGCAAGCCGACGTTCGCCGCATCCTGACGCAAAAGCGCGACGCGCTCGACGCCGCCGAAAGCAAGTTGCGCGCGCAAGCCGAAGCGCTGCACAAGCAGATGCGCGACGAACACGAGCGCATCGATGCGCAGACATCGGACCAACTGCGCAAGGCGCTCGGCGACGACGCGTACAAGCGTTACGCCGAATGGTCGCTGCGTCGTGAACACGGCCCCGGCGGTCCGGGCGCTCCCGGCATGCGTGGTCCACGCGGACCGCACGGCGACAAGGATGGCCCGGGCGCACCGCCGCCGCCGGGTGCGGGCGCAGGCAAGCCGGACGACGAATGATCTCAGCCGCCGAGCCGAGCGCGTGGTGCCGCGCGCTCGGCAACTATTCTTCTCCCCGCGCCGCGGCTCCGACAATTCATCGCAGGAACCGCGGCGATTTTTCCCGGCCCGCTTCGACGAGAGTGCTGTCGTGGATCGTTCCCAACTTCGCAATCCGAATATTGCGCTTCTCGAACGGCGCGGCGCGCTGAGAATATTGCGCACCTTCGCCGCCGACGCAGAGCGGGCCGCAAAAACGGAAACGCAATCGCGGGTTGAGGCACAATCTGCGGATGAGCCCCTCACCGATCCCCGCGAAGCAGTTCTCGGACGCGTGCGAACGTAATCGCGATCCGATCCTCGCCGTGCTGCGATCGCATCTCAGCGATCGCGAGCGCGTGCTGGAAATCGGCAGCGGCACCGGACAGCATGCGGCGTATTTCGCCGAGAAGTTGCCGACGCTGATCTGGCAGACATCCGACCGCGCCGAAAATCTGCCGAGCGTGCGCGCGTGGCTCGGCGAAGCCGCGCTGTCGAATACACCGGCACCGTTCGAGTTCGATGTCACGCAGATGTGGCCGGCGGATCGATATGACGCCATCTTCAGCGCCAACACGCTCCACATCATGAGTTGGAGCGAAGTCGAAACGTTGTTCCGCAAGCTTCCGTTGATCTCGATGCCGGATGCGAAACTCGCCATCTACGGTCCATTCAATTACGACGGGCAATTCACGAGCGACAGCAACGCGGCGTTTGATCGCTCCCTGAAATCGCGCGGCGCGCACATGGGCATTCGCGATTTCGAAGCCGTGAATGCGCTTGCTTCGTCGGCACGATTCGCATTGATCGACGATGTGCCGATGCCGGCGAACAACCATCTGCTCGTCTGGCAAAACCAAGCTGACGTGTGACGACACCGATTTTGCAACTCATCGACGCGGTTCGCGCAGTTTCGGTTCAGGCGAAGTAAGTATCCGCGATCGATGACTCGTTCCGGCGCATCAATTCCGCAATCGTCGCCCGCGCAGCGCGTCCCACGCGTTCGCGCAGGAGGACATCGCCGCTCAGCCGGTCGATCACGGCCAGCGCTTCGTCTTCGGTCGACGCGAGAAATCCGTTCTCACCGTGCTCGATCAATTCGGTCGAGCCGCAACGTTCCGAGAACACGATCACCGGCAACTCCATCGCCATGGCTTCCAGAATGACGGTTCCGCCGGTTTCCAGAAACTGTGGATGAATGCGGTGAACGAAGACGTCGAGACTTTCCAGAAATGTTTGAACATTTTGCGCGCCGACTGCGAGCAGTTGGGGCTTGCGTTGCACGTCGTAGGCGAATGTGGGAGCGATCTGCGTACCGCCGAGAATCTTCACCGCGTGCCCGCGCGCCATGATTGAGCGGAAAAACGCCGGATCGTTCGGATGGAATTTCATCGGATGCGCGCGGCCGTGCCGGCCGATCGCCAGCACGCGTCCGGCCGGCCGCGGCGTGCGGCAGCGAAACGCGGCCAAATCGATCGGCGAGTATTCCACGCAGCCGGGCAGGCCCGTCGTCTGCTTGAACAATTCCGACGGAAAGGTGAGCCGTACCTGTGGATGCGACGGATTCATTTGGATCTGGCGCAAGCGCCGGCCAAGGCTGACATATTGCTCGGAAAGGTTGTGGCAAACGACGATGCGATCGAACGTTTCGCGTTGCAGCCATTCGCCGCATTCGAAATAGGTACCGACCAGCGCGAGTGCGCCGCCCGATGGCGCATCGTTCGCGGTGATCTGCCGGATCGGGCACTTGGCCGCGTGCGCGGCGTGAACGGGATGCGTCGACCATAGCGTCGTCGGTACAAGTGTCGACAGCCGCCGGTACAAATTCGTTGCACGGGATTCCGTGCCGCCGAGCGTATCCAGTTTGCATACGATGTGAAGCTGCCGGATCACTGGCACCGGCGCGGCGCGCGCATTGAGGACTTCGAGTTGTGCGCGCAACGATTGACCTGCGGCCATCCATTGCACCGGGCGATCGATCAGACGGCGGCATTCTTCCATCGATTCGATCGTATGGGGATCGTTGCCGTCCAACTCGACCGCGCGCTGCAGGAATATCCGCCCATGGTGCAGCATGTCGATATCGATGCACATCTCGCCGGCTTCGCGGTTCTGCAGCGCGTTCAGCAGTTCGGGGCGAAGGCCGGCCAGAATGGACGACGCCCGCGCCGCTTCGCCGCGCTGCATCAGCGACGCGGCGCGTTGAACGAGCGCAGCCTGCCGCTCGGTTTCGAGCGCGAGCGCATCGTTCGACGAACCATTGCTCGGCTCCCATCCGCAGCAATGCTTGAGGCGCAAACCGCTTCCGCACGAGCAAAGCGCCGTGCGCGGCGTGCGCAAAACCCAATCCGTCGACAACGCCACGGATGGCGCATCTTGGGCGCGCGACGAAGCGGGCGGATCGATCAGCCACTGTCCCTGGACGATCGAAGCGCCGTCGCCTTCGCTCCACGATTGGATCGCGTCGAATCTCAACGAATTTTCCCCTGTGCGTTCTTCCACGCCGAAGCGCGGTTTCCCGATTATGCCGCTACTCGTTCTGCCACCGGACTGCGCCACGCCGCCATCAACTCATCCCAACGCGATTTCGCTTTCGCGTAATTGGCTTCCTTGATGTGCCCGTAACCGCGAATTTGCTCCGGAATCGACGCAATTTCAACTGCCAGTGCGTGGTTGCTGCGATCCAGGCCGGCCAAGAGTTCGTCGACGCATCGGGCGTAGTCGTCGATCAGCCTGCGTTCGAGCCTGCGTTCGGCGGTGTAACCGAACACGTCGAACGCGCCGCCGCGCAAGCCTTTGAGTTTCGCCAGCATCTTGAATGCGCCGAAAACCCAAGACCCGTATTCGGATTTGCGCAAATGTCCTTCGCTGTCGCGGCGCGCGAACATGGGCGGCGCGAGATGGAAATGTATCTTGAAATCGCCATCGAATCGATCGCGCACGCGTTGTTCGAAATCGCCGCTCGTATACAAACGCGCGACTTCGTATTCGTCTTTGTACGCCATCAGTTTGAATGCGTAACGCGCGACGGCTTCGGAAAGTGCTTCCGAGACCGGCGTCTTCGCCTGTTCGGCGGCCCGGACCCGATCGATCAACGATGTATACTTTGCTGCATAAATCGCATTCTGATAGTCGGTGAGGAAAGCGGCGCGTCGTGCGATGCGCTCGTCGAGCGTGGTGCTGAGGGCGGAGTCGTCGAGCGGCGAGGGCGCGTGCCCCCATCCGCCTTCGGCACTTTCCCCCGCTCGCGGGGGAAGGGAACTGACGCTCTTGCTTCCCCCGCTCGTGGGGGAAACTGCCCGACGGGCTGATGGGGGAAACGCCGCCGCGCGCACGTTCGCAATGTCGTGCGCGGCCATGCGCCCCCAGTTGAACGCCGTCTTGTTCATTTCGATCGCGGCGGCATTGAGTTCGACGGCGCGCATCAGCGCATCCAGCGTCAGCGGCACCCAGCCTTTCTGCCAGGCGTAGCCGAGCATGAACAGATTCGATGCGATCGAATCGCCGAGCAGCGCAGTAGCGAGATCGGTGGCATCCACGAGTTCAGGCGACCCGCCGTCGAGCGCGGTTTTCACCGCGTCGACGATCTGGTGCGCCGGGAAATTGAGGTCGGGCTTCGTCGTGAACGTGCCGGGCATCGCTTCGTATGTGTTGAGCACGACACGCGAACGTCCGGCGCGGATTTTCGACAGCGCCCAATAATCGTTGACGACGACCATGTCGCAGCCGAGCACGAGATCGGCTTCGCCGGCGGCGATGCGCACCGCATGGATATCGCTCGGCGTCTTCGCGATGCGCAGGTGGCACGTCACCGCACCGCCTTTCTGTGCGAGGCCGGTCTGGTCGAGCACCGTCGCGCCTTTGCCTTCCAGATGCGCAGCCATTCCGATCAGCGCGCCGATGGTCACCACGCCGGTACCGCCGATGCCGGTGACGAGGATGTTCCATGGTTGGTCGATATTCGTCGCGAACACCGGTTGCGGCAATGTGGAAAAATCCACTTTTGCGGCGCCGCCCTTTTTCTTCTTCAGTCCGCCGCCGTGAATAGTCACAAAGCTCGGGCAGAAACCTTTGACACAGGAATAATCCTTGTTGCAATTGCTCTGATCGATCTCGCGCTTTCGGCCGTATTCGGTTTCTTTCGGCAACACGGAAACGCAGAACGATTTCTCGCCGCAATCACCGCATCCTTCGCAGACCAGCGAGTTGATGAACACGCGCTTTTTCGGGTCTTCGATCTTGCCGCGTTTGCGGCGGCGGCGCTTTTCCGTGGCGCACGTTTGATCGTAAATCAGCACCGAAACGCCTTGGATTTCGCGCACCCTCTTTTGCACGGCGTCGATTTCGTCGCGATGGATGAATTCCACGTTCGACGGAAAGATCGAATGATCCGACCACTTCTCGATATCGTCCGACATCACGATGACAGTCTGCACACCTTCCGCGCGCATCTGATGCGCGATATCGGGCACGGTGAGCGTCCCATCGACCGGCTGGCCACCCGTCATCGCCACCGCGTCGTTGTAGAGAATCTTGTAGGTGATGTTGACCTTCGCCGCGATCGCCTGACGAATTGCAAGCGATCCGGAATGAAAATACGTGCCGTCGCCGAGATTCTGAAAAACGTGTTTCGTCTCGGTGAACGGCGCTTGGCCGCACCACGTCGCGCCTTCGCCGCCCATTTGCGTGAAGGTTTCGGTGCGGCGATCCATCCACGTCACCATGTAGTGACAGCCGATGCCACCCAGTGCGCGCGATCCTTCCGGCACCGCTGTCGACGTGTTGTGCGGGCAACCCGAACAGTAATGCGCGGCGCGCGGGAAATTCGCGCGCGGCAATGTGAGTTCTTTTTCTTTTTCCTCGATCCAGCGCAAGCGCGACGTGATCGCGTCGCTCGTGAAAAACCTGCCGAGGCGTTTCGCGATCACCTGCGCGATCATCGCCGGCGTCAGTTCGTTCGTTGATGGCAACACCCACGCGCCGGATTCGTCGTACTTGCCGATGATTGACGGCCGCAAGCTGTGTTCCCAGTTGTACATCGACTCCTTCATCTGCGATTCGATGAACGAGCGCTTCTCCTCGACGACGATGATGTCTTCCAAACCCTTGGCGAATTCGCGGATGCCGACGGGCTCCAGCGGCCACGTCATGCCGACTTTGTATACACGTATACCAATGTCCGCCGCGGCGCGCGCATCGATGCCGAGATATTCCAGCGCCTGCAGCACGTCGAGATAACTCTTGCCCGTCGTGACGATGCCGAGTCGCGCCTTCGGCGAATCGATGACGACGCGATCGATGCGATTCGCGCGCGCGAACGCGCAGGCGGCATCGACGGCGAATTGATGCAGCCGCATTTCCTGATTCAGTGGCGGATCCGGCCAGCGAATGTTGAGGCCGCCCGCGGGCAGCGCGAAATCCGTCGGAATCACGATATCGAGCTGATGAGGATTTACCTTGACGCTCGCCGACGATTCCACCGTCTCGGCGATCGTCTTGAACCCGACCCAGCGTCCGGTGAAGCGGCTCATCGCCCAGCCCAACATTCCCATATCGAGAATGTCCTGCACGCCGGCAGGATTGAGGATCGGCATCATCGCCGACACGAATTCCAGTTCCGATCCGTGCGGCAACGTCGACGAGCGGCACGCGTGATCGTCCGCCGCGAGCGCGAGCACACCACCGTTCTTCGATGTGCCAGCCGCGTTGCCGTGCTTGAACACATCGCCGGAACGATCCACACCCGGACCTTTTCCGTACCACATCGCGAACACGCCGTCGTACTTCGCGCCGGGAAACAGATTTGCCTGCTGCGTACCCCACACCATCGTCGCGCCGAGGTCTTCGTTGAGCCCCGGCTGAAACTCGATGTTCGACGCCTTCAGGTGCTTCTTCGCCTTCCACAACTCCAGATCGAAACCACCAAGCGGCGAGCCGCGATAGCCAGAGATAAATCCCGCGGTGTTGATGCCGGCGGCGCGATCGCGCATCTGCTGCATCAGCGGCAGACGCACCAGCGCCTGCACGCCGGAGAGGTAAACGCGGCCTTCGGCGCGTGTGTATTTGTGCTCGAGCGTGTAGTCGAGGTCGAGTTTTACGGCGGGAACAGACATGGCGTAGCCGGAGAATCGTGAGACGGCAAGTTTAACATTTTGGCTGAGCCGCCTAACCGGCGACGTGCACTTTGCTTGGGCGCATTCTGTCCGCGTGTTGTCCGATGACTAGTGTGGGCGCCATTTAGGATCACGCCTTCGATTCGGAGGCGCAAAAATGCACGCACGAACAGGTTGGTTGGCAATCGTCGGATTCGCGGCGATATTTTTTGGGTCAGAT
>DATAVJ010000179.1:0-8180 GCA_036267795.1 Rudaea sp. | reverse complement strand
TGTCGAATTTTTCCTCGTCGCGCAATTTTTCCACAAATTCCACTTGTATCCTTTTTCCGTACAGATCGCCGTCGAAATCGAACAGGTGCGCTTCGAGCAGCGGTTCCTTGCCGTCGACTGTCGGCCGCACGCCCAAGCTCGCGACCCCGGGCACCGGTTGCGCCAGCACATCGTGTACTTTTACCGCGAACACTCCACCGACCGGCGATACGCGTGAACCAAGCGGCAGATTGGCCGTCGGATAACCGAGCTTGCGGCCGAGCTGTTGACCGTGCACGACATGTCCGCCGATCGCAAAATTTCGTCCGAGCAAATGCGCGGCGCCGACGAAATCGCTCGCGGCGAGCAATGCCCGGATGCGCGAACTCGACACACGTTCGCCGTCGACCAGAAATGGCTCGACCGCATTCGCTTGAAATCCGTTCTCGATTCCGATCCGCTGCAGCATCGCCAAATCACCGGCACGCGCATGACCGAAACGGAATCCTTGGCCCACCCATACTTCTGTCGCCGCCAATCGCCGAACGATGATTTGCGAAAGAAATTCCTCTGCACTCATGGCCGCCAGACGCGCATCGAAACGCAACAATACGACGCACTCGATACCGGCGTTGAACATGCGTTCGACTTTCTCGCGCGCCGACGTCAACTGCGCGACACCCATGCCGAAAAACGTCCTCGGGATCGGCGCGAACGTCACCGCGACCGGCGTCGCGCCAAGACGTTTCGCGCGTGCGACCACACGATCGATCACCGCGCGATGACCGCGATGCACACCATCGAATGCGCCGATGCAGACGACACTGCCGCGCGACGCGAGGCAGGGCCCGGCGACGTCCCGGAAAAGCCGTTTCATCGCGCGAGTATAACGAGAGCGCTGCGCTGCACAAAGCCGTCAATGGGCCCGCAAATCCCTCAGCCGGAAACCGGTTGCGAACAAGGCGCCGACATAGGCCGTCCCGGCGGCGCCGATCAGAATCAGCAAACGGATGACGCGCGTCATGGTAGACCACGCTGTCCAGTCCGACCACACATACATTCCGGCGAGGAGAACGGCGATCAAGGCGGCGCACGCAACGGCCAATCGAGTGATGTGATTTCGCCATCCGGGCTGACGAACGAACACGCCCTCGCTTCGCAACGAGCGCCATAGCAATGCCAGGTTGAGATAGCTTGCAAGTGCGCTCGCCAGCGCCAATCCCATGTGCAATCCCGGCACGCGGGCGACGGCAGCGATGAAGCCGTCGGAGTCGTCACCGGGCTGATGCCACAGCGCGAAAAGCAGCCCGACGAAAACCAGATTCAACACCATGTTGGCGATCAATGCGGCGACACCGGCGCGCACGGGCGTCTTCGTATCCTGCCGCGCATAAAATGCCGGACCGACGACCTTGACCAACGCGAATGCCGGCAATCCGATGCTCAATGCGGACAGCGACAATGCAGCCATATCGACGTCGTGCGCCGTGAATCGTCCGTGCTGAAACAGCGTCGCCACCATCGGTTTGGCGAGAATGACCAACCCCAGCATCGCGGGCACCGAGATCAGCAGCGCCGTGCGCAATCCCCAATCGAGCGCTTTGGAGAATCCTTCGCGATCGGTGCTGACGTGATGGCGCGACAAGCTCGGAAGTATCACGGTGCCGAGCGCGACGCCGAACACGCCGAGCGGAAACTCGAGTAACCGGTCCGTTTGCGCGAGCCAGGTTTGCGATCCGGAAATCAGGAACGATGCGATCAACGTGTCGAGCAGCAAGTTGATCTGTGCGATGGACGAGCCGAACAACGTCGGCACCATCAATCTCAGGATTCGCTGCACGTCGTTATTGCGCCAACCCCAGTGCGGCCACGACAGCAAATCGAGTTTTGCGAGCGCGGGAAACTGCACCAGCAATTGCAGAATTCCCGCCGCGAAAATCGACCAGCCGAGCGCCATGATCGGCACACGCATGTGCGGCGCGATCCATAACGCACCGGCGATCATGCAGATGTTCAAGATCACCGGCGTGATCGCCGGCAATGCGAACCGGTGAAAACTGTTGAGAACGCCGCCGGCCAGCGCCGTGAGTGAAACGAACAAGAGAAACGGAAACGTCACGCGCAGCAAGTTCGACGTGAGCGCGAATTTTTCCGGCTGGTCGATCGCGCCGGGAGAAAATGCGGCTGTGAGCCAGTCGGATGCGAGCACGCCGATTGCCGTGACGATCAACAAGACGCCGCCCAACGTTCCGGCAACGCGCGCCACGAGCGACTTCAGCTCGGCGTGATCACGCGTTACCTTGACCTCGGTGAACACGGGCACGAAGGCGGTCGAAAACGATCCTTCCGCGAAGAGGCGCCGCATGAAATTCGGAATTCGGAACGCGACCCAGAACGCATCCGTCGTTGCGTTCGCCCCGAAGGCATAGGCGATGGCCATCTCGCGCACGAGACCGAGCAGCCGCGAAATGAACGTCATCGCGCTGAACGACATCATCGAGCGGAACAGGCTGGGTGCCTTCACGCGAATGCTTTCATCGGCGACGAACCACGGTTTTCATTGACGCAAACCCGCGCGATCCTTACAATTACCGGCCTTTCTGCACCCCCCGATTTCGTACCTTTATTACTTATTTTTGGAGTTTTATCTTGGCCAATATCAAATCCGCCAAAAAGCGCGCACGTCAGGCGGTGAAGCGCAATGCACGCAATGCCAGCTCGCGCTCGATGCTGCGCACGGCGATCAAGAAGGTCGTTAACGCGATCGAAGCGAAAGACAAGGCGGCGGCGCAGGCCGCGTATCAGTCGGCCGAGCCGATCATGGACCGCTATTCCAGCCGCGGCCTGATCCACAAGAACAAGGCATCGCGTCATAAAAGCCGTCTCAGTGCACACATCAAGGCGCTCGCGTAAGACGAATTCCGATCGCGAAGAAAGCCGGCCGTCGTGCCGGCTTTTTTTATGTCCGGTTTTCGACAGGCTCGTATTCCCCTCTCCCCCGACGACATCGCAACCACGGTCATGCGTCTTCGCTGCGCAGCGATTCTGCCGCTTCGGCCTTGATGCGATCGAAGAAATCCTGAATCTTCAGGCAGACGTCCCACGTTCCTTCGCGCGCGATCGCGGAGACGACGAACCACGGCGCTTTCCATTTGAGTTTGCGCACGAGCGCCTTGGCGTGTTTTTGCCGGTCTTCTTCCGGCATCAGGTCCGCCTTGTTGAAGACGAGCCAGCGCGGACGGTCCAACAGCTCCGGATCGAATTTCTGCAATTCTTCCTCGATGGCGTGAACCTGCGCCACGGGATCGATGTCGTCGTCCAGCGGCGCCATATCGACCAGATGCAACAGCAGCCGCGTGCGCGAAACGTGTTTCAGAAACTGGATACCGAGGCCGGCTCCTTCGGCGGCGCCCTCGATCAATCCCGGAATATCGGCGATGACGAAACTTTGATCCGTGCCGATGCGCACAACACCCAAATGCGGCTGCAGCGTTGTGAACGGATAGTCCGCGACACGCGGCGTCGCCGCCGAAACGGCGCGTATAAATGTGGATTTTCCCGCATTCGGGAATCCGAGCAGGCCCACGTCGGCGAGCACTTTAAGCTCCATCCGAAGTTCGCGGACGTCGCCTTCCGTGCCCGGCGTCGCTTTGCGCGGCGAACGGTTGACGGAACTCTTGAATACTGTGTTGCCGGCGCCGCCGTGACCGCCGACGGCAACTTTCAACCGTTCGCCATGCGTGATCAGGTCGCCGATGATTTCGTCGGTGTCGATATTGATGACAGACGTTCCGACCGGCACGCGAATGACGCAATCCTCGCCATCCTTGCCGGCCATCTGACGGCCCATGCCGTTTTCGCCGCGTTGCGCGCGGAACGTGCGCTCGTGGCGGAAATCGACCAGCGTGTTGAGTCCTTCGTCGGCGAGCAGCCACACGTCGCCGCCATCGCCGCCGTTGCCGCCATCCGGGCCGCCCAGCGGAATGAATTTCTCGCGCCGGAAACTGACGCAGCCGTTCCCGCCGTTGCCGGCGTGGACGGTGATTTCGGCTTCGTCGACGAATTTCATTTTTGCTTCTTTTTAAGTCGATTGCGAAAGCATAGAAGCTCTGTCATCCCAGCGAAAGCCGGGATCCAGCTTTGACACTCCGGCAAAAACTGGATTCCAGCTTTCGCTGGAATGACAAGATCTGAGATTCTCGCTAACGAAAAGCCCCGCGCGTGGCGGGGCTCTGTCGAACATGTGGCGGCAAGAACTTACGCCTTGGCGACGCTCACCGTGCGGCGATTGGCTCCGCCCTTCACGCTGAACTCCACTTTGCCGTTGACCAGCGCAAACAGCGTGTGATCGCGGCCGAGGCCGACGCCCGCGCCCGGATGGAACTGGGTGCCGCGCTGACGCACGATGATGTTGCCGGCTTCCACGGCTTGTCCGCCGTAGATCTTGATGCCGAGGTATTTCGGGTTCGAGTCGCGGCCGTTACGAGTACTGCCGCCAGCTTTTTTGTGTGCCATGGTCGATTACTCCTTGTCCGCCGTTTTTTCATTCTTCGCAGATTTCTTCTCGTGAGAAATACCGGTGATTTCGATCTCGGTATAGTGCTGACGATGGCCCATCTGCTTCATGTGATGCTTGCGGCGGCGAAACTTGATGATGCGGATCTTGTCGGCGCGGCCGTGCGATTTGATCTTTGCCGCGACGCTCGCGCCGGACACGAGCGGCGCACCGATATGGATGCTGTCGCCCTCGCCCACCATGAGAATTTCTTCGAATGTGACGGCGGCGCCAACATCGCCCTCGAGCTTTTCCACGCGGAGGGTTTCACCCTCCATCACGCGGAACTGACGGCCGCCCGTCTTGATGATTGCGTACATGTTGCCTTCCTCTGTAGTTATTCTGATTACTGTGTTGCGCAAAATCAATGAGATAGCCGCGCATTTTAGCCAATTCGGACGCTTGCGGTCAAACGAATTTTCCTTCATGGCCGAATTTCGCGATTCGACCTTGAAATGAGGTGCGCAGGCAGGCATCCCAGTAGATCGTCTTTTTGGACTGATTTTTCCGGATCGATCGTCATCATAGGAGTTCTTCCGATGCTCGCAACCCCCGCCTACGCCGCCGCCAACGCCAAATCCAAACTCGCGCCGTTTTCCATCGATCGCCGCGATCCCGGTCCGCACGACGTTCTCATCGATATCGCCTACTGCGGCGTTTGTCATTCCGACATCCATCAGGCGCGCGACGAATGGGGCAATTCGATTTTCCCGATGGTGCCGGGGCACGAGATCGTCGGAAAGGTCTCGAAGGTCGGCAGTGCCGTCAAGAAATGGAAGGAAGGCGATGTCGTCGGCGTCGGCTGTTTCGTCGACTCATGCCGCGAGTGCGAGGCCTGCAAATCGGGCGAGGAACAATTTTGTTCCAATGGCATGAGCGCCACGTACAACGGCTACGAGCGCAGCGGCAAGAAGCTCGACAAAACCCGCCCCACCTACGGCGGCTATTCCACACGCGTGACCGTCAATGAAGACTACGTGCTGCGCATTCCCGACGGCATGCCGCTCGATCGCGCCGCACCGCTTTTGTGCGCAGGCATCACGACGTATTCGCCGCTGCGCCATTTCGGCGTGAAGAAAGGCGACGAGGTCGCCGTCGTCGGCTTGGGTGGTTTAGGCCATATGGGCGTGAAGATCGCACACGCGATGGGCGCGCACGTGACGGTGCTGAGTCATTCGCCGAATAAACGCGATGACGCGCTGAAACTCGGCGCGAACGATTTCATCGCGACGAAAGATCCGGACGCGTTCACGAAAAATGCGGGCAAATTCGATTTCATTCTCGACACGGTTTCTGCGCAACACGACTACAACGCATATCTGGGATTGCTGAAACGCGACGGCACGATGTGCCTGGTCGGTTTGCCCGATCCGACGCCGCTGTCGGCCGGTCCGCTGATCATGGGCCGCCGCCGTCTTGCCGGCTCGCTCATCGGCGGGATTAAGGAGACGCAAGAAATGCTCGATTTCTGCGCGGAACACAATGTCGCTTCCGATATCGAATTGATAAACATCGACGGCATCAACGAAGCGTACGAGCGCATGATCAAGGGCGACGTTCGTTACCGCTTCGTCATCGACGTCGCCAGCCTGAAGCACAGTTGACGACGTGCGTTTTGCATGGCGCCGGTAAATTGCCGCGCTTCTTTTGTGTTTGTTTCCGACGCATCGGTTCGCCGCCGAGTGTTTACATTTGCATTCGCAGAGCTCGTGCGCATAATCGGAAAAATTCGAACTGCAGCGGGGATCGTGAGATGAATCGGATAGTCGTATTTATCGCCAGCGCCGTGTTCGGAACCACGACTGCTGTGGCGAACAACATCGTGGTGAACTCGACGGCTGATTCCGGCTCGGCTTGCACACTGCGCAACGCCATCGACAACGCCAACAGCAACTCCGCAACCCACTCCGGATGTGCCGCAGGCAACGGTGCAGACCTGATCACTTTCGATTCAGGCGTTTTTGCGACGCCGCAAACCATCACTCTCGGCAGTTCGCTGCCGCTTCTGACGGATACCGCCACGACGACGATCGACGGTGGCAATGTCGTCACCGTCGATGGCAACAACGTCGCGCAGGTTTTCGGGATCGGTTTCACCAGCCCATCGGCCACGGCCATCCTGCGTAACCTCACGGTTGCGCACGGAACTACGGATAGTTACGGCGGCGGCGTTTTCATGAGCGGCGCGACGCTCGAACTGGATCACGATACGCTCTTGGGCAACCAGGCCACCTATGGCGGCGGCGGTTTATGGACGCAGTCCGGCGTTACCACGATCGATAACTGCGTGTTCACCGCCAACTCTTCGCCGGGTCCCGGCTCCGGAGGCGGCATCGGGAACTCCGCCTCCATCCTGAACATCAGCAATTCCACATTCACCGGCAATTCGGCCGGCAGCGGCGGCGGCGCGATTTTCACCGCCTACGGCGGCACGATGACGATCACCAACAGCACGTTCAACGGCAACTCGACGGGCTACTACGGCAGCGCCATCCGCAATTTCTCGTCGGACCCGGCCAACGCATTTACGACGGTGACGCTGGACTACGTGACAATTGTGGGAAATTCCACGGGCTCGGGCTACGGTGCCCTCGATGCCGAGACAAACGCGTCGAACACCGTCTCCAATTCGATAATTGCGGGCAACACCGGCGGCGACTGCAACGGCACGATCAACGATCTGGGTCACAACTTCTACGGAAACAATTCCTGCGGCGCTCCGGGCAGCGGCGATCCGCAACTCGCTCCGCTCGGCTACACCGGCGGCTTGACGCCTACCATGCCGCCGCTGACCGGCAGTCCGGTCATCGACGCCGCGGCATGCGACGCCGTCACGACGGATCAGCGCGGCCTCGCGCGCCCCCAGGGCGATGGGTGCGACATCGGCGCCGCCGAAGCCGAAACTTCCCTCTTCGCGGATGGATTCGAGCCTCATCCGGTCTGACCGCGCACGGTTTATTTTTTCCGATCCACCTCCATATCAGGTAAGGCGATTCTCGCCCCCGCGTCGCGGGGTGTGAGACGTCGTTCATTCAGTTTCAATCCTCGGCGACGATACGGCTCATACCCGCACCGCGCTATAGTATTCCGTTGATTTCGAAAGCAGACCCATGGATTCGATCCGCATACGCGGCGCACGCACGCACAATCTGAAGAACATCGATCTGGATTTGCCACGCGACAGCCTGATCGTGATCACGGGCTTGTCCGGCTCGGGCAAATCGTCGCTCGCGTTCGACACCATTTACGCCGAAGGCCAGCGCCGCTACGTCGAATCGCTGTCGGCGTACGCGCGGCAGTTTTTGTCGGTGATGGAAAAACCCGATGTCGATCACATCGAAGGTTTGAGTCCCGCCATTTCCATTGAACAGAAATCGACGTCGCACAATCCGCGTTCGACGGTCGGCACGATCACCGAAATCTACGATTACCTGCGTCTGTTGTTCGCGCGCGTGGGCACGCCGCGTTGTCCGGATCACAACATTCCGCTGCAGGCGCAGACGGTGAGCCAGATGGTCGATGCCGCGCTTGCGATGGATGCGGAGAAGCGCTTCATGCTGCTCGCGCCGGTGATTCGCGAGCGCAAAGGCGAGCATCTGCAGGTATTCGAACAATTACGGGCACAAGGTTTCGTGCGTGCGCGCGT
>DATAVJ010000178.1:0-6786 GCA_036267795.1 Rudaea sp. | reverse complement strand
CAACCCTTGTTCGTGATGATGCTGACCTTGCGCCAGCACGGCCCGCACATGACGCCGCTGGAAAAATTGCCGAAGCCGTACGACAAGCCGCTGTTTCCCGGTCAGTTCAAGCCCCCGGAACTGGACGAATGGCTGAACGTGAATCTCGGCAATTATTTGCAGCGCCTGGCCGGCTCCGACACGGCGATCACGCACATCGAAAAAATATTGCTCGACGGTCCGCGACCGGCCGTGCTGTTCCACTTCGGCGATCACCAGCCGTCGTTCGACGGAGCGATCCGCGAAATCGCCAAAACAGTTCCGGCGTCGGTATCTGATTCGAATTTCATCACGTATTACATGCTCAAGAGCAACTACAAGCCGGCGCGGAAATACCGCTATGACGCGCTCGACCTCAGCTTTGCCGGCGGGCTCATACTCGACGTGGCCGGCGTCCCGAAAGACGCGATGTTCCAGGCCAACGCGCTGCTGCGCGAACGCTGCAAGGGTTATTATCTGGATTGCGAAAACCGGCCCATGCTGGATTCGTATCACAACTACATTTTTCACGAGTTGAACGTGCTGCATGAGTAAACTCTGGCCGCTGCTGACCGCCGGTGTCGACGAAGCCGGGCGCGGGCCGCTGGCCGGTCCCGTTGTGGTGTCGGCGGTGATTCTGAATCCGCAGCGGCGCGTCAATGGCCTGGCCGATTCGAAAGTGCTCACGGCGGAACGTCGCGAAACCTTGTCCGCGCGCATTCGCGAGCGCGCCATTGCATTCAGCGTGATCGTGATCGACGTGGAACACATCGATCGGCTCAACATTTTTCACGCGACGATGCTCGGCATGACGCGCGCCGTGGCCGAACTGATGCCGCAACCGGAACTCGCGTTGATCGACGGCAATCACGCGCCGAAAGCCATCGCCTGCGACAAGCGCGCGATCGTCGACGGCGATGCGCTGGAAGCGGCGATCAGCGCGGCATCGATTCTCGCGAAAGTGGCTCGCGACAAGATCATGTGCGAATTGGATGCCGTCTATCCCGGCTATGGATTCGCCAGACACAAAGGGTATTCGACGCCGGAACATTTTGCCTCGCTGGAGAAACTCGGGCCCTGTCCGCATCATCGCCGCAGCTTCATGCCCGTGCGCCGCGCCGAGCAACAGGATCTCTTCTGCGACGTCAACGCCATCGTGTCCGTCATCGCCTAGCCGCGATAGTCCGGAAACACAATCTTGCCTGCGCGGCAGCCCACCGCTACCCTGCCCCGGTAACCTGCGGTCGCCATGCAACCATCCTTCGTTCATCTCCACATCCACAGCGACTACTCGCTGGTCGATTCGACAATCCGCCTGCCGGACAAGGCCGAATACGGCGATCCGGCGAAAGCGCCGCGTCCGAACCTGATCAGCCGCGCCGTCGAACTGGGCGCACCCGCGCTGGCGGTGACGGATCAGAGCAATCTGTTCGCGCTCGTGAAGTTTTACCGCGCGGCGGAAACGAACGGCATCAAGCCGATCGCCGGGGCGGATTTGTGGATCGCGAACGCCGCCGAGCCGAACAAGCCGACACGGCTTACGCTGCTTTGCCAGAATCATCTCGGCTATCTGAATCTCGCGCGCCTGATTTCGCGTTCGTACATCGACGGACATCGCGGCGATTTCGCCGTCGTCGATCCTGCCTGGTTCGCCGGAAGCAGCGACGGATTGCTCGCGCTGGCCGGACGTACGAGCGATATCGGGCAACTGCTGCTCGCCGACAAACACGAGGCGGCGCTGTCGCGCACGCGCGAATGGCTGCGGCATTTCGGCGACCGCTGGTATTTCGAGGTGACGCGCGTCGGTCACGCCGACGAAGCGCATCATCTGAACGGCACGCTGCAAATCGCGGCCGCAGCGGATTGTCCTATCGTGGCGACAAACGATGTGCGCTTTCTCACACGCGATGATTTCGAAGCGCACGAAGCACGCGTGTGCATTCATCAAGGTCGCCTGCTCAACGATCCGAAGCGGCCGCGCGATTACACGCCCGAGCAATACCTGAAATCCGCCGAAGAAATGGCGGCGCTGTTTTCCGATTTGCCGGAATCGTTGCAGAACAGCGTGGAGATCGCGAAGCGCTGCAATCTCGAACTGTCGTTCGGCAAATATTATTTGCCGGCATTCCCGATTCCGTCCGATCAAACGATCGATTCGTTTATTCGCGCGCAATCGCGCGATGGGCTTGCCGCGCGCCTCGCGAAGCACGCACCCGTCGAGGGATTTTCTGTCGCCGACTATCAGAAGCGTCTGGAGACGGAACTCGACGTCATCATCACGATGGGTTTCGCCGGCTACTTTCTCATCGTCGCCGATTTCATCAACTGGGCGAAGACGAACGACATTCCAGTCGGCCCGGGGCGCGGTTCCGGCGCAGGTTCGCTCGTGGCGTACAGCCTCGGCATCACCGATCTGGATCCGCTCGCGTATGGCTTGCTGTTCGAGCGGTTCCTCAATCCCGAACGCGTATCGATGCCGGACTTCGACGTCGATTTCTGCATGGACCGCCGCGACGAAGTGATCGATTACGTCGCGCACAAATATGGCCGCGACAAAGTCAGCCAGATCATCACCTACGGCACGATGGCGGCGAAAGCCGTGGTGCGCGATACCGGCCGCGTACTCGGCATGGGCTACACGCAAGTCGACAGGATCGCGAAAATGATTCCGCTGCGGCCGGCCGATCCGTTGACGCTGGAAGACGCGCTCGGCCGCAGCGAACGCGCGCGGCGCGAACACGACCGCATCGTGCCTGATTTGAAGTCGGCATACGAAACCGATGACGACGTGCGCGATCTCATCGATCTTGCGCTGAAACTCGAAGACCTGATCCGCAACGCCGGCAAACATGCAGGCGGCGTGGTGATCGCGCCGAGCGCGCTGACGGATTTCGCGCCGCTCTACAGCGAAGGCGGCGGCGACGGCGTCGTCACGCAGTTCGACAAGGACGACGTCGAATCCGTCGGCCTCGTGAAGTTCGACTTCCTCGGCTTGCGCACGCTTACCATCATCGACTGGGCGGTGAAGGCGATCAACGCGCGCCGAACGACGCATGGCGAAGCGCCGCTCGACATCACGCAGCTGCCGCTCGACGACGCGAGCGTGTATACCTTGTTCAAGCGCGCGCAAACCGTCGCGGTGTTCCAGTTCGAATCGCGCGGCATGCAGGCGATGCTGAAAGACGCCAAGCCCGACCGCTTCGAAGACATCATCGCGCTCGGCGCGCTGTTCCGCCCCGGTCCGATGGATCTGATTCCGAGTTATTGCAAACGCAAGCACGGTCAGGAGCCGATCGATTATCCCGACCCGCGCGTGGAGTCCATCCTCGCCGAAACCTACGGCATCATGGTGTATCAGGAACAGGTGATGCAGATGGCGCAGATCGTCGGCGGCTATTCGCTCGGCGGCGCGGATCTGCTGCGCCGCGCGATGGGCAAGAAGAATCCGGCGGAGATGGCCAAGCAGCGTGTCGTCTTCCGCGAGGGCGCCGCGAACAACGGCGTGGAGCAGCGCAAAGCCGACGCCGTGTTCGACACGATGGAAAAGTTCGCGGGCTACGGCTTCAACAAATCCCACGCGGCGGCGTATGCGCTCGTGTCGTATCAAACCGCATGGCTGAAAACCCACTATTCCGCCGAGTTCATGGCGGCGGTGTTGTCGTCGGACATGGACAACACCGACAAGGTCGTGAACTTTCTCGCCGAATCGCGCGCGCTCGGCCTGACGGTGTTGCCGCCCGACGTGAATTCGTCGTGCTACATGTTCGCGGCGCTCGGCGCGAAAGACGAAAAATCGCAATCGGAAAAATCGCAATCAAGACGGGTTCGCTACGGTCTCGGCGCGGTGAAAGGCGTCGGTCATGGCGCTGTCGACAACATCATTGAAGCGCGAGAGCGCGGCGGAGCATTCAACGATCTCGCCGATTTCTGCCGCCGTATCGATATGCAGAAGGTCAACAAGCGAGCGCTCGAAGCGCTGATCCTGTGCGGCGCGATGGATGCGCTCGCGAAGAATCGCGCGAGCCTGATGGCGCAATTACCCGAATGCACACGCGCCGCCGAACAGCACGCGCGCGACTCCCTCGCTGGGCAGCACGACATGTTCGGCGCCAGCAGTTCAGCGCCCGCGCCTGCGCGCGAATGGCCGACGGTCGACGAGTGGCCGGCCGAACGCAAACTGGCGGGCGAACGCGAGACGCTCGGCTACTACTTGTCGGGTCATCCCACCGATGCATGGCGGCCGATACTGACCCAGCTCGCGACGTGTCCCATCGGCGAAATCGCTCAGCGTTTCCAGCCGCCGAAGCCGCGCAAGAGCAACGACGACGACGCTTCGAACCGTTTTCGCCGTCCGCAGGAAACGCCGTGGATCGTCGCGGGCCAACTTGTCGCCGTGCGCAAGCGCGGCGACAGCATGGCGTTCGCGCAACTCGAGGACGGAACCGGACGCATCGAGATCAGTTTCTTCCGCGACACGTTCATGGAATTCGGGCCGATGCTCACGCGCGATGCAATCCTCATCGCCGAGGGCGGACTGGCGTACGACGAATTCGCCGGCGGCCTGCGCGTGCGCGTGCGCCGGCTGATGACGTTGAACGACGCGTGCGAGCGGCAGGCGCGGCTCGTGCGCGTTCATCTGAATGGTGTCGATCCGTCATTCACCGCGGCGTTGCAGACCGCCATCGGCGGCTATCGCGGTGGCCAGACACCGCTGCGGCTGACGTACGCCAATGCCGAAGGCCGCGCGGAACTCGAACTCGGTGCGGCGTGGAAAGTCCGCGCGAGCGCCGAACTGAAACGCGCACTGGATCGCCTGCCCGGCGTGCAAAGCACCGAATGGGTGTTGACGCGTCCGACACTCGCAGAAAGCGATCGCGCCGCGTGAGGCGCCCGCTTCATTGAGCCGCGCGGCGCGCATGGGCTATCCTGCCGCGTCCCGAATTCATGCAGACGATCTTGAGTACTCCTTCCGCCCGTCCAGCAAATCAAACGTCGTTCTGGCGCGCGCTGTTGCTGAGCATCGTCGTGGCCGGACTGAATTTCGGCATGTGGTTGTATCTGAACAAGCCGGCGCAGCCGCAACCGTGGACGGGAAAGATCGGGGGATTCGCGTACGCACCGTATCAGCGTTATCAGAGTCCTCTCAAACTGATCTATCCGTCCGCCGAGGAAATCGATCGCGACTTGAAGCAACTCTCGCAATACACCGATCACATCCGCACCTACGCCGCGCTGGAAAATCCAATGGTGCCGGAACTGGCGCGGAAATATGGATTGAAGGTGCTCGCCGGTGCGTATCTCGATCATCGCGACCAGCACAACGAAGACGAGCTGCAGGCGCTGATCGATTCGGCGCGCAAGAACGACAATGTCGACCGCCTGATGGTCGGCAATGAAACATTGCTCCGCAACGACATGGGCGTGGATCATCTGATCGGCTACATCGACCGCGCGCGCGCGCAGACGCGCAAACCCGTGTCGACGGCCGAGCCCTGGCACATCTGGCTTAAGTATCCGCAGCTCGCCCAGCATGTGGATTTCATCACCGTGCATTTGCTGCCGTACTGGGAAGGCTACCCGCGCCGCGACGCCATCGGCCTGTATGTGCTGATGCGCTATTACCAGTTGCAGAGCGCCTTTCCCGGCAAGCACATCGTGATCGGCGAAGTGGGTTGGCCCTCGTCGGGCGATCGCATCAAAGGCGCCACCGCGAGCGTCGCCGACGAAGCGCTGTTCATTCGCCAATGGTTGAACGTCGCCGCCGAACGGCAGTTCGATTACTACCTGATGGAGTCCTACGACCAGCCGTACAAGGAATCCTTCGAAGGCCGCGTCGGCGCGTACTGGGGCATGTTCGGCGCCGACCGCGAACCGAAATTCGCGTTGGCGGAACCTGTCACCGAAGATCCGGCCTGGCCGTGGAAAGCAGCGATCTCGTGCTTGATCGCGCTCTTGCCGATGTTCTGGTTCGCGCGGCATTTCATCCGCTTCAAGATGCTCGGCCTCGTCTTTTTTTGCATCCTGATTCAGTTATCTGCATCGTTGATCGTGTGGTCGTCCGCGTTGCCTTACGCGTTCTATCTCGATCCTTACGATTGGGCGATGCTGACGGTGCTGGTGCCGGCGCAGCTCGCCATCGTGATGATCCTCCTCATCAACGGATTCGAGTTCACCGAAGTGCTGTGGCGACGGCGCTGGGTGCGCGAGTTCGGACTGCTGCAGACGGAACCGTCGGACGCGCAACCGTTCGTGTCGATCCATCTCGCCTGCTGCAACGAGCCGCCGGAAATGGTGATCCTCACGCTCGATTCTTTAGCGGCACTCGATTACCGGAATTTCGAAGTGATCGTCGTCGACAACAACACCAAACGCGACGAAGTGTGGCAGCCGATCGAAGAGCATTGCCGAAAACTCGGCGAGCGTTTCCGTTTCTTCCATTTGAATCCGTGGCCGGGTTTCAAGGCCGGCGCGCTGAATTTCAGCCTGAAGGAAACCGATCCGCGCGCCGAAGTCGTCGCCGTCGTCGATGCCGACTACGCGGTGCGCGCCGACTGGCTGAAAGCGCTCACCGGCTATTTCGTCGATCCGAAAGTGGCGGTGGTGCAATGTCCGCAAGCGCACCGCGATTGGGAACACAACACGTTCCGCCGCATGACGAACTGGGAATACGACGGCTTCTTCCGCATCGGCATGCATCATCGCAACGAAAGAAACGCGATCATCCAGCACGGCACGATGACGATGGTCCGGCGCGGCGCGCTCGAAGCC
>DATAVJ010000177.1:0-5007 GCA_036267795.1 Rudaea sp. | reverse complement strand
ATCGTCCGGCGGTTTGATGGAAAAAAAGATCGTTCACGTACGCGCCGTATTCCGGCGTTCCGCGTGATTTCGCGACGGACACCACGGTAATCACCCAGATCGCAATGGGCAGCACGAATGCGGCCGCACCGATCAGCCATTTGGATAGCGCGTTCTCGGTGTACGTGATGTCTGGCCAGCGCCGCCATCGCGCAAATAAATAGGGCGCGAACATGAAGAACGCGAGCACGCCGACGCCTTTCGTGATCACGCCCAACCCGGCCGCGAAACAACCGATCCAGAACGCGCGCCAATTCGGTCCGCGCAGGAAATGAATCAGCAATCCCCAGTTGGCCAGCGTGATAAATCCCATCGCCAGCGGATCGATTTGCGCGCGCTTCACCTGAAACGTGAATTGGAAGGCGAACAGCAGCGCGATCGCCGCGTATAAGCCGATGCGCCGGTTCCACAAACGCCGGCCAAGGTTGTAGGTGAGACCAAGCGTCAGCATTCCGGCGAGCAGCGACGGAAGCAGAAACGCAATACGCCAGCTACCGAATATCTCGTACGAAATCCCCTGCAGCCAGAACAGCATCGGCGGCTTGTCGGAATACAGTTCGCGGCCGCGATGCGGAAACAGCCAGTCGCCGGATTCGACCATTTGTTTCGCCGCCAAAGCGAAACGCGGTTCGTCGGACGGCCACGGATCGCGCAGGCCGATGCCGGCGCCGAGCACGATCAACGCCATCAGCATGAACAGCCAGAACGCGCTGCGGCGGGAATCGGTCACCGAAGCGTCAACGGAGGCGATCATCGGCGCGCAAGTGGTATTGATGTGGATTTGTATAAATTGTACGCACGCTCAACCGAGCGCCGACAGTTCGCGATTCAACATGGCTGGATCGCCGAGATTCAATTCCACGAGCCGTTTCAGTTCCGCGAAGCTGTCCAGATCGATTTTTTGCCACTCGAAGCCGATGCGGTGCGGCATGATGTGCGCCGCGTTGACGCCCATGCTGATGATCACGCTGTTGTTGATGCGCAAATCCATGCGGAAACGCGATCCGACTTTTCCATTCCATTCCACGGGCCGCTCGATCAGGACACCTTTCAGCGAAACGTCGACCAGCTTCGATTCCCACATCGCCTTGTCGGAATAAAGTTTCACCGTGCCTTCGAAATGGAAGCGCTGGAAGCGGCGGCGATTGGCTTGGGTGTCGATGGGCATGGTCGGATTCTGCACAGCCGCCGTGGCTTGGGCAAGGCAAGAGGTCACGGCACGCGTTTCAGCACCAGCTCGAGTACGAAGCGGCTGCCGAAATAGGCGAGCAGCAACAACGCCATCCCGGAAAGCGTCAGGCGCACGGCGCGCCGTCCGCGCCAGCCGTAACGCCAGCGCCCGAACAGGAGCACGCCAAAGATGATCCATGCGGCAAACGACAGCACGGTCTTGTGGATCAAGTGCTGCTCGAAGAGATTCTCGACGAACAGAACGCCGCTGAGCAGCGTGAGCGTCAACAGCACGAATCCCGCGCCGATCAATTGGAACATCAACGATTCGGTCAACGTCAGCGGCGGCAATGCGGCGGCGAAGCCACCTACCTGTCGCTGCCGCAATGCATGTTCCTGCACCGCGAGAAGAATGGCGAGCAGCGCGGCGACGCTCAAGACGCTGTAGCCGAGCAATGCGAAGACGACATGAAGTTTGATTTGCCATTCGATCGGCAGCGGCATCGTCGGAGGCGCCGCGAAAACATCGACCAGCAACAGAATCGCGGCGAGCGGAAAAACGATGACGCCGAGCGTGGCGATCGGCCGCGCGAAATTGACGAGCAGGCACATCGCCGCCATGCACGCGCCCACGAGCGACAGTGCAGCGAAGAAATGCAGATCGATGCCGCCGCGGTGCTTGCTGATGAGTATCGCCGCGTGCAGGATCACGGCGACCGCTGCAATCCACAATCCCGACTTTCGATGCGGCGTACGTTCTCGCCACATCGGCTGCGCGAGCACGCCAGCGGCGATCAGATACAGCGCGGCGCAAAGCAGCGAAGGCAAGGAAACGGACATGCGGCAAGTTTCGCATAGCGGCACGCCGCGCGAACAGCGCTGATATAATTTGCGACCCCACCGCCGTTATGTGCCGTCATGTTCGAATCATTGAGTCAGCGCCTTTCCAGCACCATCGAGCGGCTGCGCGGCCGCGCGCGGCTCACAGACGCGAACATCCGCGAGTCGTTGCGTGAAGTCCGCATCGCGCTGCTGGAAGCCGACGTCGCGCTTCCCGTCGTGCAGGCGCTGATTCAGCGCATCCAGGTCCGCGCCGTCGGGCAGGAAGTGTTGAAAAGCCTCACGCCGGGTCAGGCGCTCGTTCGCGTCGTGCGCGACGAACTTACGGCCGTAATGGGCACGGCGAACACCGATTTGAATCTCAACACGCCGCCGCCCGCGATCGTCTTGATGGCCGGCCTGCAAGGTGCGGGCAAGACGACGACGGTCGGCAAGCTTGGGAAATTCCTGAAGGATCGCAAGAAGAAGAAAGTGATGGTCGTCAGCGCGGACGTTTATCGGCCGGCAGCGATCGAGCAGCTGCGCGTGCTCGCCGAACAAGTCGAGGTGCTGTTCCATCCGAGCAGCGGCGATCAGGATCCGATCGCGATCGCGAAATCCGCCGTCGACGCGGCGCGCAGAAATTTCGCCGACGTGTTGATCGTCGATACGGCCGGGCGTCTCGCCATCGACGCGCAGATGATGGACGAGATCAAGGCGCTGCAAGCGGCGCTCAATCCGATCGAGACGTTGTTCGTCGTCGATGCGATGACCGGCCAGGACGCGGCGACGACGGCAAAAGCATTCGCTGATGCGTTGCCGCTCACCGGCGTGATCCTCACGAAAACCGATGGCGATGCGCGCGGTGGCGCGGCACTGTCGGTGCGTTACATCACGGGCCGGCCGATCAAGTTCATCGGCGTCAGCGAAAAACCCGACGGCCTGGATGCGTTCCATCCCGATCGCATCGCGCAACGGATTCTCGGCATGGGCGACGTGTTGTCGCTGGTCGAGCAAGTCGAGCAAAACGTCGACAAAGAGAAGGCGCAGAAACTCGCCGAAAAAGTCATCAAGGGCAAACGCTTCGACATGAACGACATGCGCGATCAATTGCAGCAGATGCAGAGCATGGGCGGCGTTGCGTCGATGATGGACAAGCTGCCGGGACTGGGTTCGATTTCGGAAAACATGAAGTCGCAAGTCAACGACAAACAGGTCAGCCGCATGGTCGCGATCATCAATTCGATGACGAAGAAGGAGCGGCGTCATCCGGATCTGCTGAATGGCTCGCGCAAGGCGCGCGTCGCACGCGGATCGGGCACGCAGCCGGCGGACGTGAACCGCCTGCTCAAGCAATTCATGCAGATGGAAAAGATGATGTCGAAGCTGTCCTCCGGCGGCATGAAGGGCCTGATGCGCCAGATGGGCGCCGCCATGAAAGGGATGGGCGGCGGCGGCCTGCCGCCGGGCGGTATGCCTGGTCGTTGATGTGAAGACAGCCGCAGTGCACCCTAAACCGGGGTTTTAGAAGCCCGCAACACGGCGGGTCTAGAATCGCCGCGACGTTCCGTTTTCCGGACGCCTGTCACGGCACGGACGCCTGGATGGCTATATAGTTGTGTCCGGTTCGCGTGGGAGCGCGCATCGTTGCCTTAGCTTTCGGGGACCGCAATCATGAAAGTCTGGATCAAGATGCTGGCGCCAGTGCTGGCCGCGGCCGCGCCGATCGCGCACGCCAGGGTGCACGACGACATATTCGCAGTCGGCAATTTCGAAACGATCGCCGACATTCCCGCCAACAAGAATGCCGCCGCGCGTTTCCTCACGCAGGCGACATTCGGTCCCACCGCCGCCGACATCGCCCGCCTCATGTCGGTCGGCTACAGCGAATGGATCGATGAACAGCTCGGCATGCCGGCGACGCTGGGCGAACCGAGCGTCGAGCACACGGCCACGTTGCGCGGCACCACGTTGGGCACCGGCCAGACGACGCGCATCGACCGGTGGTTCTGGCAGGCCACCTACGCACCGGATCAGCTTCGCCAACGCATGGCGTTCGCGCTGAGCCAGATTTTCGTGGTGTCGGATCAAAGCACGGCGATAAGCGGCGATGTCATACCGATGACGGCCTATCAGGATTTGCTGGCGCGCGACGCGTTCGGAATCTATCGCGATCTGCTTACGGACGTGACGTACAACCCCACGATGAGCAAATTCCTGTCGACGTTCCATAACCAGAAGTCGAACTGCTCCGGCACGGTGCCGAACATCGTATGTACGACGTTGCCCGACGAGAACTACGCTCGCGAAGTGATGCAGTTGTTCTCGATTGGTCTGATCGAACTCGACACAGACGGCACGCCGATGGGCGGCGTCGTGACGCCCACCTACGACCAGTCTGTCATTACTCATACAGCCAAGGTTTTCACCGGCTTCACCTACAGCGACGCTCCGACGGGCATACCGACGGGCACCGCGAACTTCGGCGGCGGCGGGCTGACGACGGCGGCCACCTACGCGCCGATGGCGTGTTGGGGCACCGAAATATTCGGGATCAGCAACGGCAATATGCGGCACGACATCACCGGCGACGACAACACCGCAGGAACCAACAAGACCGTGCTCGACGGCAATACGCTGTTGCCGAACCAGAGCTGCGCGAAAGACGTAAGCGATGAACTCGATATCATCAATGAACATCCGAACGTCGCGCCGTTCATTTCGAAACAGCTCATTCAGCGTTTCGTGACAAGCAATCCTTCGCCCGCCTATGTCGCGCGTGTGGCCACCGTCTTTGAAAACATCGGCAACCACGGCGATCTCGGCGACGTGATCAAAGCCATTCTGACGGATCCGGAAGCCGTCACGCCGCCACCGCTCGTGACCGGCGACATGTACGGCAAACTGCGCGAACCGATTTTGCGGCTGACGGCCATGTGGCGGGCCTTCGGGGCCGTTGCGGCGGCGGCGGACCAATAT
>DATAVJ010000176.1:0-18791 GCA_036267795.1 Rudaea sp. | reverse complement strand
ATCATCGAATTGAATCCGGACGCGCTGAGTATCGCCGATCAACTCGATACCGAACGCAAATCCGGAAAAGTGCGCGGTCCGCTGCATGGCATTCCGGTTCTGATCAAGGACAATATCGACACGGCCGACAAGATGCACACGAGCGCCGGATCGCTCGCACTCGCCGATTCGATTGCGTCGAAAGACTCCGCTGTTGCAATGAAACTGCGCGACGCGGGTGCCGTCATCCTCGGCAAGACGAACTTGAGCGAGTGGGCGAATTTCCGTTCGACGCACGCAACCAGCGGCTGGAGCGGACGTGGCGGGCAGACCAAGAATCCGTACGCCCTGGATCGCAATCCGTGCGGGTCGAGTTCGGGCACGGGTGCGGCGATTGCGGCGGATTTGGCCACGGCTGGCGTCGGCAGCGAAACGGATGGCTCGATCGTTTGTCCCGCCGCGACGAACGGAGTCGTCGGCATCAAGCCGACCGTCGGATTGATCGGCGGCGCGGGCATAGTGCCGATATCGCACAGCCAAGATACGGCTGGACCGTTCGCGCGCACCGTGACCGATGCCGCGGTGCTTTTGAATGCATTGGCCGTGGACGCGCATCGCGCCGACTATACGAAATCACTCGACGCAAATGGATTGAACGGGGCGCGCATCGGCGTCGTTCGCAAACTTGCGGGATTCAGTCCGGAGGTCGATGCGGTACTCGCGCAAAATATCGCCGCATTGCGCGCGGCGGGCGCGACGGTGATCGATCCTGTTGAACTTCCGAATCTCAACAAGTATGACGATGCCGAGCTGACGGTTCTGCAGTTCGAGTTCAAGCACGACGTGAACGCTTATCTCGCCGCGTTGCCTGCATCGTCGAACGCGCCGAGAACGCTGGCCGATCTCATCGCCTTCGACAATCGCGAACAGGCGCGCGAGATGCCGTGGTTCGGCCAGGAATTGTTCGAACAATCGCAAGCGCGCGGCGGTCTTACCGACAAGGTTTATGTGGATGCGCTCAAGAAATCGAAAACGATGGCGGGCAAAAACGGCATCGATGCGGCGCTCGTGAAGAACAAACTCGATGCGCTCATTGCGCCGACCGGCGGCCCGGCGTGGGTGACCGATCTCGTCAACGGCGATCACTATTCCGGCGGCAGTTCCACGCCGGCGGCGGTTGCGGGTTATCCGGACATCACGGTGCCCGCCGGTTTCGTGCACGGTCTGCCCATCGGGCTGAGTTTTTTCGGCGCGGCATGGAGTGAGCCGAAACTGATTCGATATGCATTCGCCTTCGAGCAAGCCACGCATGCGCGCCAGCCGCCGACGTTCGCCGCGCATGTAGAATGACGTTTTTGCGACAGCGCGTCTCCGTGAAAGAGCAGTCGACTTCAGTCCGCCGTTCGGTATCGTCCAGCGCCGCTGTACCGGTGCGCCGCATTCTTTCCATCGACATCGGCGCCACCGGCATGAAGGCCGCCATCATCGACCGCAACGGCGCGTTCATCTCCGAGCGCCGCCGTGTGAAGACCCCGCCGATGTGTCCTCCGAAGACGATGGTGAAAATGCTCATCGATCTTGTGGAGCCGTTTTCGGGTTACCAACGCGTTTCCATCGGTTTTCCCGGCATGGTTCGCGACGGCATCATCAGGACCGCACCGAATCTCGGCACGCAGCAATGGGCGAAATTCAAGTTCGCCGCCATCATGGAAAAGCACCTCAAGCGTCCGACGCAAGTTCACAACGATGCCGATGTGCAAGGTCTCGCCGCGATCAGTGGCAAGGGCCTGGAGCTCGTCTGCACGCTCGGCACCGGCTTGGGTACTGCGTGGTTTCGCGATGGCGAATTGATGCCGCACATGGACCTGTCGCACATGGCGATCCACCCCGAGCACGATTTCGATCACCACATCGGCGACAAGGCGCTCAAGCGCATCGGAAAAAAAGAATGGAACAAGCGCGTAAAGACATTGATCGCGACGCTCCAATCGGTTTTTCTCTATGACCGTCTTTATTTCGGGGGCGGCAACGCACGTTGCATCGATTTCGACTTGCCGAAAAATGTTCGCGCCGTCTCGAATGAACTCGGCATCGCGGGCGGCGCGTTCGTATGGGTGGCGCGGCGAGCAAAAAAATCAAACGCGCGCTGAAATGACGTGACTACAACGAAGATCGCGAGCTGGCGCATCCCGCGTCGTCTCTTGAAACGTGATGGCAAATATCAGATGGCGATGTGCCCGCGCTTGCGCACGATCAGCATCGCAAGCTCCAGCGATTGTTCGTAGTTCAACCGCGGATCGACGGTCGATTTGTAGGCGCGTGTCAAATCGGTTTCGAGCAGATCGCGCGCGCCACCCAGACATTCGGTGACGTTCTCGCCCGTGAGTTCCAGATGCACGCCGCCAAGGCGGGTACCGCAGGCGGCGTGAATATCGAACGCGAGATCGAGTTCGCCGCGAATGTTGGCGAAACGCCGTGTCTTCACACCGTTTGACACCGTCTCGGTGTTGCCGTGCATCGGATCGCAGCACCACAAAACGCGTCTGCCTTCGGCTTTCACGACGTTCAACATTGCCGGTAGAGTGGCCTCGATTTTGTCCGCACCCATGCGATGGATCAGCGTGATGCGGCCGGGTTCGTTGTCCGGATTCAACACATCGAGCAGACGCATCACGTGCGCTGTCGTCGCGCCGGGTCCGATTTTGATGCCGATCGGATTGCGTATGCCGCGGCAATATTCGACGTGCGCGCCGTCGAGCTCGGCGGTGCGCATGCCGATCCATGGGAAATGCGTCGAAAGATTGAACCAGCCCCATTGCCGCGGAACCTGCCGCGTCAACGATTGTTCGTAATGCAGCAGCAGCGCCTCATGTGAAGTATAAAAATCCACGCGCTGGTAACTGCCGATCTGATCGCCGACGAGCGTTTCCATGAACCGTACGGAATCGCCGATGGCCTCGACCATCTTTTTGTATTCGGATTGCAGCGGCGAATGTTCCACCCATGCCAGATCCCAATATTCGGGATGATGCAGATCGGCAAACCCTCCGTCGATCAACGAGCGCACGAAATTCATCGTCAGGGCCGAACGCGAATGCGCTTCGATCAACCGTTGCGGATCGGCACGGCGCGCTTGCGCCGTGAATTCGGGTGCGTTGATGATGTCGCCGCGATAACTCGGTAACGTCTCACCCTCACGCGTTTCGGTGTCGGCAGAGCGCGGCTTCGCATATTGTCCAGCGAAGCGGCCTACGCGGACGACGGGCAGTTTCAGTCCGTGCACGAGCACGAGACTCATCTGCAGCAAAACTTTCAGCCGATTTGCGATCAATCCGCCATTGCAGTCGCTGAAACTTTCGGCGCAATCGCCGCCCTGAAGCATGAAGCCGCGGCCTTCGGCGGCGTCGGCGAGCTTACGCTTCAACGCCAATACTTCCCATGACGTCACCAGCGGCGGCAGACCGCGCAGGTCGATAAGCGCGCGTTCCAATGCAGCGGCGTCGGAATACGTGGGTTGCTGGGTCGCAGTCTTATCCAGCCACGATTCCGGAGCCCATTCCGGATGGTTGCGGACGGCGGCCAATGTCGGTTTTTCGGGCATGACGCCTTTATATTGCAGTGCGGAAAGACATCATGCCACAGCGGCTGCGGCTAGCAAGTGTGGGTCAGGCGCGGCGGCAAAGTCCTGCCCAAAGCGCGGCCGCGCCGAGCAACACGTAGCACAGCAGCGTCCAAACGGGCATCGAAAGACCCAGAAATGTCCAGGTTATTTGAGCGCAATCCGCTGAACCGGTGAATGCCATACGCAATGTCTTGCCGAGCGGGAAATTGCTGATCATGTAATTCCAACCCGGTGCGCAACCGGCAAACGGATCGGGTGGTTGGTGCTGAACCCAGATATGACGCGCGGCGATGCCTGCGCCAATGAAGGCCGTGAGCAGAAGAATCCATCCGTAGATTTTTCTACCGTTGTCGCGCGGATTTTGAATGGCGCCGACAAGAAATACGATGCCCATGATGATGAAGACGATGCGCTGAAAAATGCACATCGGACAAGGTTCGATGTCGAGCGCGAACTGGACATACAGCGCATAGGAATACAGCGCGGCGCAAATGATGAAACCGGCAAGGCATTGCACTCGGAACGGCCAGCGAAACGGATTCAACATGCGCCCCTCGGATGCTGCTGTCGGGATTGTCGGATTGTAGAGACAGCGGAATCGGTACCGCGTTCCGTGCTGCCGCAAACAAAACGGCTCCGGAGGTTTCCCGCCGGAGCCGTGGATTCTGTCAATGCCGTAATGCTTAGTCTGCAGTCGCTTCGGTTTCGGCGCGCGGACGATCGACCAATTCCACGTAAGCCATCGGCGCGGCATCCCCATCACGCGAACCGCATTTCAGGATACGCAAATAGCCGCCCTTGCGCTCGCGGTAACGCGGCCCGAGTTCGACGAATAGCTTGCCGACCGCGACCTTGTCGCGCAAACGCGCGAACGCGAGACGGCGGTTAGCGACGCCGTCGGTCTTGGCGAGCGTGATGAGCGGCTCGGCCACGCGGCGCAGTTCTTTCGCCTTCGGCAATGTCGTGCGGATCAGCTCGCTTTTGAACAGCGACGACGCCATGTTGCGAAACATCGCGGTGCGATGGCTGCTCGTGCGGCTTAGAGCGCGTCCGGTTTTTTGGTGACGCATAAGTAATTCCTTCGTATAACTTTATAATTGTAGCTCCGTTCGGAGCATTCCGCGCGGAGTGAACTTTTTGGTTCTACGGATTCAGGGAGTCCGGTGTTTCTGCCGTCATTCCCGCGAAAGCGGGAATGACGCGCGCAAATCAATGCATCTGCATGCCGTGCTGAAGACCCGGCGGCGGCCAGTTTTCCAGCTTCATACCCAGCGACAAGCCGCGCGCACCGAGGACGTCTTTGATTTCGGTGAGCGATTTCTTGCCGAGGTTCGGCGTCTTCAACAGTTCGACTTCGGTGCGCTGCACGAGATCGCCGATGTAGTAAATGCTTTCGGCTTTCAGGCAGTTCGCCGAGCGGACGGTCAGTTCGAGGTCGTCGATCGGGCGCAACAGCACCGGATCCACGCTGCTCTTTTCGGTCTTCGCATCGGAGCTTTCGCGGCGGGTGAAATCGCCGAAAACGCTGAGCTGGTCCTGCAGGATTTCGGCGGACTTGCGCACCGCTTCTTCCGCATCGATCGCACCGTTCGTCTCGATATCGAGAACGAGCTTGTCCAAGTCGGTACGCTGTTCGACGCGCGCATTGTCGACTTCATAGGCTACACGGCGAACCGGGCAGAACGACGCATCGAGCTGCAGACGACCGATCGGACGCGATTCTTCGTCCGGACGGCGACGCGACGTTGCCGGCTGGTAGCCGACGCCGCGCGCGATCTTGATGCGCATGTTGAGCGCGATATCTTTCGTCAAATGGCAGATCACGTGGTCGGGATTGATGATCTCGACGTTGTGATCGACCTTGATATCGCCCGCCGTCACGACGCCTTTGCCTTTCTTGGAAAGGGTGAGCGTGGTTTCGTCGAGGTTGTGCATGCGGATTGCGACATCTTTGAAGTTCAAGAGAACTTCGATGACGTCTTCTTGCAAACCTTCAAGCGTGGTGTATTCGTGCAACACGCCGTCGATTTCGATTTCCACGACGGCGGCGCCGGGGATCGACGACAGCAGAACGCGGCGCAAAGCATTGCCCAGGGTATGACCGAATCCGCGTTCGAGCGGCTCGACCACGACCTTGGCGCGATTGGCACCGATGCGTTCCACGTGCAGACCACGCGGGCGCAGGATGGTAGTAGGCGACTGTGCCATCAATGACACTCCCGATAATAAAATTTCGACAAATTCCGAACTTAACAGTGCCGCGGCGATTGCCAGGGCGGTGAGACCGATAGATATGGGGGTCGATCGGCCGGATACAACGCGCTGATAGGATCAAAAGCGGCGCTGTATCCGATAAGTCGGTACCACTATTACTTGCTGTACAACTCGACAATCAGGCTTTCGTTGATGTCGCTCGGCAAATCGGAACGTTCCGGCAACGCTTTCAACGTGCCGACGAACTGCTTGGCGTCCACTTCGGTCCACGACGGCGCAAGATCCATTTCCTGCGACAACGTCAGTGCTTCCTGAATGCGCAGCTGATTGCGCGATTTCTCGACAACCGAAATCTGATCGCCCGCCTTCACCTGATACGACGGCAGGTTGACTTTCTTGCCGTTGACTTCGATCGTCTTGTGCGCAACGAGCTGGCGCGCCTGCGCACGCGTGACGGCAAAACCCATGCGATAAACGATGTTGTCCAGACGCGCTTCGAGCATGCGCAACAGGTTTTCACCTGTATTGCCTTTGACCTTCGACGCCTTGGTGTAATAGTTCACGAACTGACGTTCGAGCAAACCGTAGATGCGTTTGACTTTCTGCTTCTCGCGCAGCTGGACGGCGTAGTCGGACAAACGCGCTTTCTTGCCGCCGGCGCCGTGTTGACCGGGTTTTTGTTCGAGCTTGCATTTCGAGTCGATCGCGCGCGCAGGACTTTTCAGACTCAAGTCTGCGCCTTCACGACGAGCGAGTTTGCAGGAGGGACCGCGATAACGTGCCATTCGATACTCCTCAGACGCGCCGGCGTTTCGGCGGACGGCAGCCGTTATGCGGAATCGGCGTGACGTCAACGATGTTGGTGACCTTGATGCCCAGCGCGTTCAGCGAACGCACGGCGGACTCGCGGCCTGGACCGGGTCCCTTGATGCGCACTTCGACCGTCTTCACGCCATTTTCCTGCGCAACGCGGCCGGCTTGTTCGGCAGCGACCTGCGCGGCGAACGGAGTCGATTTGCGCGAACCGCGGAAACCCGCACCACCCGAGGTCGCCCACGACAACGCATTGCCCTGGCGATCGGTGATCGTCACGACGGTATTGTTGAACGACGCTTGCACGTGAACGATGCCGTCGGTGACGACGCGCTTCGTTTTCTTCTTGGTCTTGACGGCGACCGGTTTATTCATGAGTCAAGGTATCCGGGCAGTATTTCAAAAAAATAATTTCGAGGATCGGTGTTTTCTAGAATCAGTTTTTCTTGATGGCACGGCGCGGGCCCTTGCGGGTGCGCGCGTTGGTGCGCGTGCGTTGGCCACGCAGCGGCAAGCCGCGGCGATGGCGCAGTCCGCGATACGTGCCGAGATCGATCAGGCGCTTGATGCTGATGCCGACTTCGCGGCGCAGATCGCCTTCGACGATGTACTTCCCAACTTCCGAACGCAGCTTTTCGATCTCGCCTTCGCTCAGGCTTTTGATCTGAGTGCTCGGATCGACACCGGCCGCTGTGCATACCTTCTTCGAGCGCGCACGCCCGATGCCGAAGATGCTCTGCAGCCCGATGACCACGTGCTTTTGAACCGGCAGGTTAACGCCTGCAATGCGCGCCATGTAAATCGTCTCCGAAAATCACGCCAAAAAAATCAATCTAAATCAAGCCAATGCGCAGTGAACTGCGAATTATAGCTCTATTTATCCAATACTTGAAGCCCTTAGGCCTCAAATTAACCCCTTAAAACCAAGCCCAACCAACCCGAATATGGGCTCAACGCTGGCCCGCACCGCGGCCGTATCCTTTGAGATTCGCTTTCTTCAGCAGACTTTCGTACTGGTGCGAGACCAGATGAGCCTGAACCTGAGCGGTGAAGTCCATCACCACGACCACCACGATCAACAGCGACGTACCGCCGAAATAGAACGGCACATGCCAGCTCTGCTGCAACATCGTGGGAATGAGACATACCGCCACGAGGTACAGCGCGCCCGCGCCCGTCAATCGCGTCAATACGGCATCGATGTAGTCCGCCGTTGCGCGGCCCGGACGGATGCCCGGAATCAACGCACCCGACTTCTTCAGGTTCTCGGCCGTCTCGCCGGCATTGAACACGAGGGCGGTATAAAAATAGGCGAACACGATGATCAATACGGCATATAAAATTTCGTAAAGAGGTTCGCCCGGACTCAGCGCCGCGGTGACCTGCTGCAGCCAGCGAATGTCCGTGCCCGTCGAGAACCATGACGATGCCGTCGCCGGAAACAGGATCAGCGACGAGGCGAAGATCGCAGGAATCACGCCCGACATGTTCAATTTCAGCGGCAGATGCGAGGTCTGATTGTTGTAGGCGCGCGAGCCGCCCTGACGACGCGCATAGTTGACGGTGATACGACGCTGACCGCGCTCGACGAAGACGACGAACGCCGTCACACCGAGAACGAGCAGAAGAATCGTCAGCACGCGGAGCGGACTGAGCTCGCCTTCCTGCGACATCTGCAACGTGCGCACGATCGCGCTCGGCAATCCCGCGACGATGCCGGCGAAAATCAGCAACGAAATGCCGTTGCCGATGCCGCGTTCGGTGATCTGTTCGCCGATCCACATCAGCAACATCGTGCCGGCGGTAAGGCCGATCATGGCGGTGAAGACGAAACCCGGTCCGGGCGCGTTGACGACATCGGGCTGATGCTGAAGCATCGTCGCGATACCGAACGACTGAAACGCGGCAAGGCCGACCGTTCCGAAACGCGTCCACTGACTCAGTTTGCGCCGGCCCGACTCGCCTTCCTTGCGCAGTTGCTGCCACGACGGAATCACCGATGCGAACATCTGCACGATGATCGACGCGGAAATGTATGGAACCACGCCGAGCGCGAACAGCGAAAAACGCTTGAGCGCGCCGCCGGAGAACATGTTGAACATGTCGACGATGCCGCCCTGGCCTTCGATGAGTTTGCTCATCGCGTCCGAATTCACGCCCGGCACGGGAATGAACGAACCCAGGCGATAGACGATCAACGCGCCGATCACGAACAGGATGCGCTGCTTGAGCTCGGTCAATTTACTGAGATTCCCGAGCATGCTGGCTTGTGATGCCGACACAGAGTTACTCCACGCTTCCGCCAGCCGCTTCGATCGCGGCGCGAGCGCCGGCCGTGGCTGCGATACCTTTCAACTTCACCGCACGCTTGATCTCACCCTTCTTCACCACTTTCACGCGCAGGGCGCGCGTCGCGACGAGACCGGCTTTCTTCAGCATGTCGAAATCAATGGTGTCGCCTTTCACCGAATCAAGCTGATAGAGCAGCACTTCGGAAATATCGCGCTGCATTTTCGAGCGGAAGCCGACCTTCGGCAGACGACGCTGCATCGGCATCTGGCCGCCTTCGAATCCCGGCTTGACCTTGCCTTTACCGGTGCGCGCGAACTGACCTTTGTGTCCGCGGCCGGCGGTTTTGCCGAGACCCGAACCTATACCGCGGCCAACGCGAACGCGGACTTTGCGCGAACCCTTGGCTGGCTTGAGTGTGTTGAGACGCATATCAAAACTCCGTTGTATCGGCGGCGCGAAGTCGCGCTGCCGAATTAATCTTCGATGCGAACCAGATAGTTGATCTTGTTGACCAAACCACGAACCTGCGGGCTGTCTTTCAGCTCGCGCACGTCGTTGAGCTTGTTCAAGCCGAGCGCTTTCACGCTCAGGCGATGCTTCCACTGGCAGCTGTTCATGCTCTTGAAAAGGCGCACGCGGATCGTCCCCGCCGCGGCTTTGGTTGCAGCTTTAGTTTGGGATTTAGCCTTGGCCATAACCGCCCACCTCGTTCACTTTCTTGCCACGCTTGGCGGCGATGCGTTCCGGCGTCGCCATCGCTTGCAGACCTTTGATCGTGGCGCGCACCAGATTGATCGGGTTGCGCGAACCGACGGCCTTGGCCAGCACGTTCTTCACGCCGACGACTTCGAGCACGGCGCGCATGGCGCCGCCCGCGATGACGCCGGTACCTTCGGAGGCCGGCTGCATGTAGACACGCGCCGCGCCATGGTTGGCCTTGACGGCATGCCACAAGGTTCCGTTATTGAGTTTGACGCTGGCCATGCCGCGACGCGCACGTTCCATCGCCTTCGAAATCGCGACCGGCACTTCACGCGCCTTGCCGTATCCGAAACCGACTTTCCCGTCGCCGTCGCCGACAACCGTCAGCGCGGTGAAGCTCATTTGACGGCCGCCTTTCACGGTCTTCGCTACGCGATTGACCGCGATGAGCTTTTCCAGCATGCCATCGCTATTTTCACGATCATTTGTCGACATTTGCGTTCCTGTTTGCCGCTCCGGAGGAGACGGACGTATTTACGGCTAAGCCGCTTGGAGTTGTGAGTACTTCGGTAGAACTATTAAAACTTCAGACCTGCTTCGCGTGCGGCATCAGCCAGCGCAGCGATACGGCCGTGATAGCGGAAACCCGAGCGATCGAACGCGACGTTTTCCACGCCGGCGGCTTTCGCTTTTTCGGCGATTGCCTTACCGACGGCAGCAGCGGCCGCTTTATTTTTTGTGCCTTTCAGATCTTTCGCGAGATCCTTCTGCACCGTCGACGCGGCCGCAAGCACCTTGTCGCCTTCGGCCGAGATGACCTGCGCGTAAATGTGCTGCGCGCTGCGATGCACCGTCAAACGCGGCACGCCGAGTTTGCGGATGTGGGCGCGCGTGGTCTTGGCGCGGCGAAGTCTGGCAATGTTCTTGAGCATGTCTATATCTCCGGAAGCGAGCTTTGTTGAGAAGTGCGGCCATGGATGGCCGCTTTTTCACGCGGATGGATCCGCTCAAAGCTCTCTCATTATTAGGCCTTCTTGGCTTCTTTAAGGCTGATTTTTTCACCCGAATAACGCACGCCTTTACCCTTGTACGGCTCGGGCGGACGAAACGCGCGAATCTTCGCGGCCGTTTCGCCCACGCGCTGTTTGTCCGCGCCGGCGATCAAAATTTCCGTCTGCGTCGGCACGGTGATCGTGATTCCGTCCGGCGTCTTGAACACGACGGGATGCGAAAAACCGAGCGTGAGGTTCAAATCCTTGCCCTGCACCGCGGCGCGATAACCGACGCCGACGAGTTCGAGCTTGCGCTGATAGCCTTCGCTGACACCCGTCACCATATTGGCAACGAGAGCGCGCGCGGTTCCCGCCATCTTTAGCTGGCCTGTGCTCGATCCGAAATTCACTTCGGAACCTTTGACGTCCACTTCAACGCCTTCCGGACGCATGAATTTCAGCGTGCCTTTCGGGCCTTTGACGGTGATCGCGTCTTTGGCGATGTTGCACTCGACCCCTTTGGGGAGCGCAATCGGTTTTTTGGCGACTCGTGACATATATCTCTCCGGATTCTTAGGCGATCGTGCCGAGCACTTCGCCGCCCACGCCCTTGGCGCGCGCTTGTACGTCGGTCATCAAACCGGACGGCGTCGAAATGATGGCAACGCCCAAACCGGACATCACCTTCGGCAGCTCGTCCTTGTTGCGATACACGCGCAAACCGGAACGGCTGACGCGATCGAGTTTTTCGATCGCCGGGCGGCCTTCGAAATACTTCAACGCGATCTCGAGCTCGGACTTGTTGTTCTCGAGCTTGTTGATCTGGTAGTCGCGCACGTAGCCTTCGTCTTTCAGCAGTTTGACGATGGATACTTTCAGTTTGGATGTCGGCATGCGCACCGTCGGCTTCGCAGACGCTTGCGCGTTGCGGATGCGGGTAAACATGTCGGCAATGGGATCAGTCATGCTCATGTTTCAAATTCCTGTCGTTAGCATCGATATCCGAAATGGATTCGTATTCGATAAATTTTTTTTGCTTGTCATTCCAGCGAAAGCTGGAATGACAACTTCTTTGGTTACCAACTGGCTTTGCGAAGACCGGGCACGTCGCCGCGCATGGTCGCTTCGCGAAGTTTGTGACGGCCCAGCGCGAACTTGCGGTACACACCGCGCGAACGGCCGGTCAGCTCGCAGCGGTTGCGCTGGCGGCTCGGGCTCGCGTCGCGCGGCAGTTTCTGCAGCTTCGTCTGCGCGGCCATCTTGTCTTCATAGGAAGACTTCGGGCTGAGCACGATCGCCTTGAGTTCCGCACGCTTGGTGGCGTACTTCTTCACGGTTTTCGCGCGCTTCTTTTCGCGCATGATCATGTTTGTCTTTGCCATACCCGTTCTCTCTAGAAATTCATTGCGGCTGATTTAATTGCGGCGGATCTCAATTACGGAACGGAAAGCTGAAAGCTTCGAGCAATGCTTTCGCTTCTTCATCGTTGCGCGCCGTCGTGGTGATGGCGATGTCCATGCCGCGGATCGCATCCACCTGATCGAAATCGATCTCGGGGAAGATGATCTGTTCCTTGATGCCCATGTTGTAGTTGCCGCGGCCGTCGAACGCTCGGCCGGAGACACCACGGAAGTCACGCACGCGCGGCAGCGCGATGTTGACCAGGCGATCGATGAATTCGTACATCTTGGCGCGGCGCAAAGTGACTTTGCAGCCGATCGGCCAGTTGTCGCGAATCTTGAACGTGGCGATGGATTTCTTGGACAACGTCGAAATCGACTTCTGACCGGCGATCTTGGTCATGTCGGCATTGGCGTTTTCCAGAACCTTTTTGTTCGTCGCCGCCTCACCCACCCCCATGTTCAGCGTGACTTTGGTGATCTTCGGCACTTCCATGACGTTCTTGTAGCCGAACTTTTCCATCAGCTTCGGAACGACTTCGTCTTTGTAGAATTTTTCCAGGCGAACCATGGCTGCAGTCCTCAGGCGTCGACCACTTCGCCGCCGGCGCGGTACGTGCGTACCTTGCGTCCGTCGTCGAGTGTCTTGAAACCAACGCGCTCACCCTTGTTGCTGTTCGCGTTGAACAACATCACGTTGGAAATGTGGATGGGAGCCTCGCGCTCGACGATGCCGCCCGGCTGGTTGATCTGCGGGTTCGGTTTAGTGTGGCGCTTCATCAAGTTGATGTTCTGCACGACGACGCGGTTTTCCGCGACGCGCAGCACTTCGCCCTTCTGGCCCTTGTATTTGCCGGTGATCACGATGACTTGATCACCTTTGCGAATTCTGTTCATGGCTTTTGTCCAAAAATATACTTGTTTGCTTACAGCACTTCGGGAGCGAGCGAAACGATCTTCATGAACCGTTCGCTGCGCAGTTCGCGCGTGACCGGCCCGAAGATACGCGTACCGATCGGCTCGAGTTTGGTGTTCAACAGCACGGCTGCGTTACCGTCGAAACGGATCAGCGAACCGTCGGCGCGGCGCACGCCTTTCTTGGTGCGGACGACAACGGCGTCATACACCTCGCCTTTCTTGACCTTGCCGCGCGGAATCGCTTCGCGGATCGAAACCTTGATGACGTCGCCGATACCGGCGTAGCGGCGCTTCGAACCGCCGAGCACCTTGATGCACATCAGTTCTTTCGCGCCGCTGTTGTCTGCCGCGGCCAACGTGGTTTGCATCTGGATCATGGTGAAGTTCTCCTCAAGCTTCCACGTTACTGCGCAGAGCGCGTGACGATTTCAACGACACGCCAGTTCTTGGTCTTCGACAGCGGACGGCACTCGGTGATGCGAACCCTATCGCCTTCCTTGCACTCGCCCTTTTCGTCGTGTGCATGGACTTTCGTCGACCGGCGCACGATCTTGCCGTACAGCGGATGCTGCACCTGGCGTTCGAGCAGCACGGTGACCGTCTTCTGCATCTTGTTGCTCACGACACGACCTTCGATCGTGCGTTGTGTTTTATTGGTTTCGTCGCTCATTTCACGTCGCCTGATTTGGCTTTGTTTGTTTTCTTCTTGGCAGCGCCTTTCTTGGCCGGCGCTTTCTTCGCGACCGCAGGTGTCGCAGCCGGCGATGCCTGCTGCGTGATCAATGTTTTGATCTGCGCGATCTCGCGACGCACGCGCTTGAAGTGATGCGTGTGCGTCTGGTTGCCCGCGCCGCGTTGCATGCGCAGGTTGAATTGTTCGCGACGCAGCTCGACGAGTTGATCGTTCAAGTCGGTGGCGGATTGTTTGCGGAGTTCTTTGAGTTCCATCACAGCACCGTGCGGTTCACGAACGAGGTCTGCACCGAAAGCTTGGCCGCGGCGAGGCGGAACGCTTCGCGCGCTTCGACTTCGGTCACACCTTCGATTTCATACAACATGCGGCCGGGCTGCACGACGGCGACCCAATACTCCACGTTGCCCTTACCGTTACCCATGCGGACTTCGATGGGCTTCTTGCTGATCGGCTTGTCGGGAAACACGCGAATCCACAACTTGCCGCCGCGCTTGACGAAGCGCGTGACGCAACGACGGGCGGCTTCGATCTGGCGCGCCGTGAGGTGGCCGTGCGTGGTCGCCTTCAGGCCGTATTCGCCGAAGCTGACTTTATTGGCCACGTAGCTCAGGCCGCGATTGCGCGACTTCTGAACCTTGCGGAATTTGGTACGACTGGGCTGCAACATGACGTAGGTTCCTTACTTCGCGTTCCGCGGTTCGCGCGGTTCACGATCACGGTTGTCGCGATTGTCGCGGCGCTCACGGGATGGCTGAGCGGCCTGCGCTTCTTCGCGCGTTTCCTGGCTGGCGGCGTGCAGATCGAACACTTCGCCTTTGTAGATCCACACTTTCACGCCGATGATTCCATACGTTGTTTCGGCTTCGGCAAAACCGTAGTCGATGTCGGCGCGCAGTGTGTGCAGCGGCACGCGACCTTCGCGGTACCATTCCGAACGCGCGATTTCCGCACCGTTTAAACGGCCGCCGACGTTCACCTTGATGCCGAGAGCACCGAGGCGCATCGCGTTGCCGACGGCGCGCTTCATCGCGCGGCGGAACATGATGCGGCGCTCGAGCTGCTGCGCGATGGATTCGGCGACGAGCTGCGCGTCGATCTCGGGCTTGCGCACTTCGGACACGTTGATGTGAGCGGGCACGCCCATCATCTTCGAGACGTCCTTGCGCAGCTTCTCGATGTCTTCGCCTTTCTTGCCGATCACCACACCCGGACGCGCCGTGTGAATGGTGATGCGCGCGCTCTTGGCCGGACGCTCGATCTGGATTCGCGAAATACCGGCTTGCGCCAGCTTTTCACGCAGCATCTCGCGCACCTTCAGATCGGCGGTGAGATATTCCGCGTATTCGCGTTTATTGGCGAACCACTTGGAATTCCAGTCTTTGGAAATGCCAAGACGAATGCCGGTTGGATGAACTTTATGACCCATCGTCAGTGTCCTTAGGAGCCGACAACCACAGTGATGTGGCTCGTACGCTTGATAATCTGTGTACCGCGGCCTTTCGCACGTGCATGCATGCGTTTCAGGCGCGGACCTTCGTCAACCATGATCGTGGAAATCTTCAATTCGTCGACATCGGCGCCGAGATTGTTTTCGGCATTCGCCACCGCCGACAACAACACTTTCTTCAACAGACCGGCTGCGCGCTTGTCGCTGAACGCGAGCAAATTCGTCGCGCGGCCGACGGCCATGCCGCGAACCTGATCGGCGACCAGACGCGCTTTCTGCGGCGAAATGCGCACGCCACGAAGAATCGCTTTGGCTTGGGGCGCAGTGTTTTGCTTAGGTTTGGCTGGCATCGTCATATCCTCGTGTGCGTCCGATTACTTCTTCGCTTCGGCCGCTTTCTTGTCGCCGGAGTGACCCTTGAACGTACGCGTCATCGCGAATTCGCCCAATTTGTGTCCGACCATATTTTCGTTGACCAGCACCGGCACGTGGGCCTTGCCGTTATGCACGGCAATGGTCAGACCCACCATTTCCGGCAGGATCATCGAGCGGCGCGACCAGGTCTTGATCGGACGCTTGTTGTTTGCGGAAACCGCGTTCTCCACCTTCTTGAGAAGGTGCAGATCGACGAACGGGCCTTTCTTCAGTGAACGCGCCATGGTGTTTTCCTATCAACCCCTACGATCGCGCACGATGAATTGCGTGGTGCGCTTGTTCTTGCGTGTCTTGTAACCCTTCGACGGCTGACCCCACGGCGACACCGGATGCGGGTTGCCTTGGCCTGCCTTCGCCTCGCCGCCACCGTGCGGATGGTCGACCGGATTCATCGCCGCACCGCGAACGGTGGGACGGATTCCGCGCCAACGTTTCGCACCGGCTTTGCCGAGCTTGCGCAGGTTGTGTTCCGAATTGCCGACTTCGCCGATCGTCGCGCGGCAGTCCGCCGGCACGCGGCGCATTTCGCCGGAGCGGAGGCGAAGCGTTGCGTACGCACCTTCGCGGGCGACGAGCTGCACGGATGCGCCGGCACTGCGCGCAAGCTGCGCACCCTTGCCCGGCTTCATCTCGATGCAATGAACCGTCGAGCCGATCGGGATATTGCGCAACGGCAGCGAGTTGCCCGTCTTGATCGGTGCTTCGCGGCCAGCGATCAACTGATCGCCGACGCTGATGCCTTTCGGCGCAATGATGTAACGGCGTTCGCCATCGACGTAGCACAGCAACGCGATGTGCGCGGTGCGGTTCGGATCGTATTCAAGACGCTCGACGCGGCAGGCGATGCCTTCCTTGTCGCGCTTGAAGTCGATGACGCGATACGTCTGCTTCGAGCCGCCGCCTTTATGACGCGTCGTGATGCGGCCGTAATGGTTGCGTCCACCGGTTTTGCCTTGCGGCTCGGTGAGCGGACCATACGGGTCGCCTTTGTGCAATCCCGGCGTGGACACGCGCACCATCGAGCGGCGTCCGGCGGAAGTTGGCTTGAGTGTAATCAGTGCCATGTTGGTTCCTAATATCTATGGACGTCTAAGCGTCCATACTCTGGTCAGGGTTTGGCGGTCACGTCGATGCTCTGGCCGTCTTGCAGGCGCACATATGCTTTGCGCCAGCCTTGACGACGACCCGAACGTTGACGGAACGACTTCGCCTTGCCCTTCACATTCACGAGGTTGACCGATTCGACCGTGACGTTGAACAACGCCTCGACCGCCTGCTTGATCAAACCCTTGTCCGCGTTCGGGGCAACCTCGAACACGTACTGATTGTTTTCCTGCACGCGCGCGCTTTTTTCCGATACGTGCGGTGCGCGCAGGACGTCGTACAAATGCTCTTTCACGTTGGCGGTGCTCATGACAGCCATTCCTCGATCTTCTTGACCGAATCGACGGTCAGCAAAACATTGTCTGCGTCGACGAGACTCACCGGATCGATCGCCGCGACATCGACCACGGCGACGTGCGACAGATTGCGCGCGGACAGATACAGGTTTTCTTCGACGCTCTCGGTGACGATCAGCGTGCGGCCCGTGTAGTCCTTCAACTTGCCGAGCAGCGCTTTCGTGTTGATCTTGTCGACGCTGAATCCTTCGACGACTTTCAAGCGGCCCTGACGGTTCAATTCGGACAAGATCGCCTGAATCGCACCGCGATACATTTTCTTGTTGACCTTCTGCGAGAAGTCGCGCGGCTTCGCGGCAAACGTGCGGCCACCACCGACGAAGATCGGAGCGCGGTAATCGCCGTGACGTGCGCCGCCGCCCTTCTGCGCCTTGAATTTCTTGGTCGTGCCGCGGACTTCCGCACGCGACTTCTGCGCCTTGGTTCCGGCGCGTCCCGCGTTGCGATACGCCACGACGACCTGATGCACGAGACCTTCGGAGAACTCACGGCCGAATACGGCTTCGGAGACCGACAAAGGTTTTTTCGCGCCTACGATTTGCAGTTCCATGATCTAGATCCTCAACCCTTGGAGGCCGGACGAATGACGACATTGCCACCCGGCGCGCCTGGCACCGATCCGCGAACCGCGATCAGGTGACGTTCCGCATCCACTTTCACGACGACGAGATTGATCGCCGATACATTCGCGGCGCCCATGTGGCCTGACATCTTCTTGCCCGGAAACACGCGACCCGGCGTCTGGCGCTGACCGATAGAACCCGGCGAACGATGCGACAGCGAGTTACCGTGCGTCGCGTCGCCCATCGTGAAGTTCCAGCGTTTGATCGTGCCCTGAAAGCCCTTGCCTTTGCTGACGCCTGCGACGTCGACGATCTGGCCTTCCTTGAACACTTCGTCAGCCTTCAATTCGCCGCCGATGCTGTAGTTGCCGACGTCTTTCGCGTCGACGCGGAATTCCCACAAGCCGCGGCCCGCTTCCACTTTCGCTTTCGCGAAGTGACCGGCGTGCGGCTTGGTCACGAGCGCAGCACGCTTCGTTCCGGCGGTGACCTGGATGGCCGTATAGCCGTCCGTTTCAACCGTCTTGATCTGCGTGATGCGGTTCGGCGTCGCTTCAATCAGCGTCACGGGAATCGATTCACCGGCGTCGGTGAAGATTCTCGTCATGCCGCATTTTTTTCCAACCAATCCGATACTCATGATCTTTGCCTCAGTACAACCGGATTCAATAAAGCTTGATCTGCACGTCCACGCCGGCGGCGAGGTCGAGCTTCATCAGTGCGTCCACGGTCTTGTCGTTTGGATCGACAATGTCGAGTACGCGCTTGTGTGTGCGTGTTTCGTACTGGTCGCGCGCGTCCTTGTCGGCGTGCGGCGACGTCAGAATCGTGTAACGCTCAATTTTGGTCGGCAGCGGAATCGGACCACGAACCTGCGCGCCCGTGCGCTTGGCCGTTTCAACGATTTCGCTCGCGGAACGATCAATTAATCGATGATCGTAAGCCTTGAGTCGAATGCGAATCTTCTGGTCTGCCATTGCCGTATTCCTCAAAGAACGTTTTTAAAAAGCGCGCCGAGTTCCAGCGCGTTAGTTATTACTGTCATCGTCCTGATGACAAGAGCAATCAAAAAGCGGCCGTCCTGGCCGCACTTTTCATAAGAGCTATTACTTAACGATCTTCGCCACCACACCCGCACCGACGGTTCTTCCGCCTTCGCGAATCGCGAAACGCAGACCCTCTTCCATCGCGATCGGATGAATCAGGCTCACCACCATTTTGATGTTGTCGCCCGGCATCACCATCTCCACGCCCGCGGGG
>DATAVJ010000175.1:0-1566 GCA_036267795.1 Rudaea sp. | reverse complement strand
ACTTCCTCGAGCATCGCCGTCATCGTGCGCGCCACTTCCGGCGAAATCACGTCGTGCACTTCGGGATGCGCTTCTTCAAGCAGCGCACCGTCATAGCTCGTCACGCGACGAATCATGTGCGGATCGATACGAATGCCGTCGTTCGGAAACACGGTGAACGCTGAAACGTGCTCCGACAATTTCATATCGGCAGCGCCCAACGCCAGCGGCAGGTACGGCGGCAGCGCTGTGGTGATTCCAAAACGTCGCGTCACATCGATCACCGACGAGATGCCGACTTTCTCCGCCAGTTTGACGGCAGGCACATTGCGCGAGCCGGCCAAAGCGCGCCGCAACGTGATGTTGCCTTCAAATTTTTCGTCGTAATTGTGCGGCGAATACGGCTGGCCGCCGCTCATCACCGTCATCGGTGCATCGAGCACCGTGTCGAACGGCGTCGCTCCCTTTTCGAGCGCGTCCGCATAAACATAAACTTTGAACGAGCTGCCCACCTGTCGGTAAGCCTGCGTCGCGCGATTGAACTTTGAGTCCTCGAAACTATACCCGCCGACCATTGCCTTGATCTCGCCCGTCGGATTGTCGATCGCCAGCATCGCCGCCTGCGGCGCAGGCTGTTGCTCCAACTGCACACGCACTGTCGATTCGCCAATTTCCTTGATTGAAAACTGCGCCAGGTCGCCGGCTTTCAGCAACTCGCTCGGCTTCTTGCGCCCGGTCCAGGCGAAATCCGAAGGCGCCAGCACCGCGCGATACTGCCCGATCTTGATCGTCGCATTTTTGTCGTCGACCGCCATCACGAGCCCGGTGACATAGCTGCCTTTGTCGATCGCGTGCCGCCAATCTTCGTCTTCGTACGCATCCAGCTTGCCGAGGTTGTCGCGCAAAATATTCGGCAGGTCGCCGCGCCAGCCGTGGCGCCGGTCATAACTGTGTAAGCCGTCGCGCACCGATTGATTCGCCGCACGCTGCATCGCGATATTCAGTGTGGTGTAAACGCGCAAGCCGCGCTCATGCACCGCTTCCGTCCCGTAAGTCGATTCAAGATATTTCCGGACTTCCTCGAAGAAATATGGCGCGAGATCGTTGCGTGGATACTGGACATGCAAACCGAGCGGCATCTTTTTCGCCGCTTCCTCGTCCGCGCCCGAGATCTTGCCCTCTTCGAGCATTCGGTACAGCACGAGGTTGCGGCGCGATAGCGCCCCCGTCGGGTTCGTTAGCGGCGAAAATTTTGGCCCGTTCACCATGCCGGCCAGCAGCGCCGCTTCCTGCAATTTCAGATCGCCGACCGGCTTGCCGAAATAAAATTCTGACGCTGCCGCGAAGCCGTAGTTGCCGTGCGCCAGATAAACCTGGTTCGCATACATCGCGAAAATTTGCGGCTTCGTATATCGGCGCTCGATCTGTAGCGCCAGCAACATTTCCTGCATCTTGCGGCGAAAGCTTTTGTCGCTGCGATCGAGAAACAGATTCCCGGCCAGCTGCATGCTGATCGTGCTGGCTCCCGCTGTAATGTGGTGATGCAAGATGTTGCGCCAAGCGGCGCCCGCGATGCGCGGAAAGTCG
>DATAVJ010000174.1:0-19290 GCA_036267795.1 Rudaea sp. | reverse complement strand
CGCACGGTTCGCGCACGTTTCGCCGACAGCGATCCATTGGTCGTCGCCGCCGGAAGCATGATTTATGCGACGCTGCCGCTGTTGCCGTGGGGCGTTTATTCGATTCCTGCACAACTGCCTTCGATCGGCCCGCTGCTCGCGCTTCTCGCCGTGGGCGTGTTGTGTACGGGCATCGCTTATGCGATGTACTACCGTTTGATCCACGATGTCGGCAGCGAGCGTGCTGTTACGGTCACGTTCCTCGTGCCGATTTTCGCCGAAATCTGGGGCGCGTTATTCCTTGGCGAAGCGATCACATGGGCGAGCGCGATCGGATGCGCGCTGGTTCTGTTTGCGGTGGCGCTGATCTTCGAGAAGGTGCCGGGGCTGAAGCCTCGTCCGGTGATGCCGCGCGTCTTGTGTCAGGCGCCTCGCTGAGGAGTTAAATCCTGTTGTCCGTAAGTTGTCCGCAGCGTGTCCGTTTGTTCATCAAAAACTCTTTGAAACTGTCCTCCACCATAGTGCGAGGGCAATACAATGACTGTCTCAAGGGGTTTGCTGGTTTTTTCGTGTGCGGCGATCACGTTCGGATCGTTTACTGCGACGGTTCAAGCTTTTCCGCACAAGGGCATCGTTCAATTGTCGGCGGGAGAAGACAACACGTGCGCCTTGATGGCGGATCATCATGTGAGTTGCTGGGGTAGCGGTAACGTCGCGAACTCGACGTCGCCTTTGCCGGTTCCGAAGATAAATGCGGCTATCTCAGTGGCGAGCGGAAATGGCTTTGCGTGTGCACTCCTTCTTGATCAAACCGTCTGGTGTTGGGGGGTCAATTCCAGCGGTCAGCTTGGCGATGCTACTTTTTCGCCTCGCGCGGTTAACCCTGCGCCTGTACTCACATCGGGACATCCTTTCAACGGCGCCACTGCCATTACCGTAGGCAATGCGCATGCATGCGCGCTTAAATCGCCGGATTCCACGGTGTATTGCTGGGGATCCAATTCTGATGGTCAGCTGGGCAATTGGAACATCGGCATAGGAACGAATTTCAATACACCCCTTCTGGTGGTGATTCATGACGGCGCGTCCAATCCAGCTCTTGGCGGCGTCGGTTCCATTTCGGCGGGAGCATTTCACACGTGCGCGACGATTGGCGATCCGACCGAAACGGCTGCGTGCTGGGGATACGATCCATACGGGCAACTTGGCAATACGACCGCTCCCGCAGAAATCGATTCTCCTGTCACCGTTGAGGCACCCGACGGCTCGGCTCTGGGCATGATCGAGGACGGCATTACCGCCGGTGAATTTCACACGTGCACTGTCATTCCGGAATTGGCGCCGGCCAATAACTCGTTGGCTTGCTGGGGCGACAACACGAGCGGCGAATTGGGAAATCCTTTTGAACTCGGTTTCTTCACTGCTGTGCCCGCTCCCGTCGTCTTCTCTGACGGAGTGAATAAGCTCACGAACGTGAAGTACGTTGGTGCCGGTAATTCCTTTAGTTGCGCGTTGCTCGCGGACACTTCCGCAGCGTGCTGGGGAAGTGATTTTTATGGCCAGCTCGGCAACAATTTCGAGATGTCCGGCTTCTCGGTTTCACCCCTTGCGGTGGCAAGCTCCGGTTCGACGATCACGGGTTTCGACACTATCGCGGTTGGCGCGAATCACGTTTGCGGACTGATCGGCGGCACCCGGGTTCTTTGTTGGGGGTCAAATGGCTTTGGACAGCTGGGCATCGGGTCGACTGACGGAACAACCCACGCACTTCCTGTGAATGCGGCGGTCGACTCTCCCATTTTTGCGGACAATTTAGACAACGACTGACGAATGGGGCGAACGCGTTTAATCGCGCACTAATCAGGAATTCGGCGATGGTCAGCGAACTATAAGCTCCATCGCCATCTCCGTTGCCGCGATCATGCTCTCGGCATCGGCCCTCCCGGTGCCGGCGAGCGACAACGCGGTACCGTGATCGACCGACGTGCGAATGAACGGCAAACCCAGCGTCACGTTGACGGAATCGCCGAAGCCGAGCGCCTTGAGCACCGGCAAACCTTGGTCGTGATACATCGCGACATAGGCGTCAACCTGTTCGCGTTTCGACGGGACGAACGCGGTATCGGCCGATAGCGGTCCTTCGATCAGCAATCCTTCCGATCGCAACGCCGCGATGGCGGGCGAGATGATCTCGATTTCTTCGTGACCGAGATAGCCGTTTTCGCCGGCATGCGGATTCAGGCCGAGCACGGCGATGCGCGGACTGTCGAATCCGAAGCGGTGACGCAGATCGTTGTAGGCGATGCGCAGTGTTTGCACCAAGCCTTCAGGAGTGATGGCTTTAGGCACGTCGGACAGCGGGAGATGCGTAGTCGCGAGCACCACGCGCAAACCGGGCGCGACGAGCATCATCGCCACGCGGCATTTGGCGCGGTCGGCGAGGAATTCGGTGTGGCCGGTGAAGTTGAGTCCGGCATCGTTGATGATGGATTTCTGCACCGGTGCGGTGACCATCGCGTCGAATTCGCCTTCCAGACATCCGTCCGTCGCACGCGCGAGCGTCGCGACGACATATGGCGCGTTGCGCACGTCGAGCTTGCCCGGCACGCTTGGTGTGGAAATGGGTAAATGTATACAACGCAGCGAAGCGGGCGCGCGCTCCGCGATCCACTGGCCGTCGTCGTCGGCGATGTTCAGCGCGATGCCGCGCGATTGCGCGGCACGTTGCAGCAGATTGCGGTCACCGATGGCAATGATATCGGCGGAAACTTCCGTCGCCGCCAGCGCCGCGACGATTTCAGGACCAATGCCGGCGGGCTCGCCCAAAGTGACGGCGAGGCGCGGCAGCCACGGCTTCGCCGTGCTCATGTGCGGTCAGGGTGTCGCAGTGCCGTTTTCGCCGCCGGTATTGACGCCCGTGACGACGCCGGTGAGGCGATTGTCCACGTACGACTCGCTGCGCACCTGATGCAGGAAGTTTTCATACTCTTCGTCGGATTTGCGATTGCGGATCACGTCGCGCGCATGTTCGCGCTTCATGGTGTCCGTCAAATCCTGCTGGCGCGTGCCGAGACGCTGGAGGATGTGCCAGCCCGCGTCGCTCTGGAAAGGCTGCGAGATTTCGTTGTCCTTCAACGGCGAGAGCGCGTTGGCCAACTCGGGTCCGAATTGATCGAGCTGGAACCAGCCCAGGTCTCCGCCCCCTTGCGCGGTGTTGACGTCCTGCGAATATTTCTTCGCGAGCGCGGCGAAATCCTCGTGATTGTCGACGATGCGGCGACGCAGATCGGTGACGGTCTTGCGCGCTTCGTCGCTGGAGGTCAGCTCGCCGATCTTGATCATGATGTGGCGCGCGTTGTATTCGGTGACGACTTGCTTGCCGCCGTTGCGCTTGTCGACCAGCTTCACGATGTGGTATCCGCTCGGTCCGCGCACGGGTTGCGATATCTGGCCGGCCTGCATGCCTTCGACGAGATTGGCGAACGCTTCGGGCACTTCGTCATAGTGACGCCAGCCGAGATCGCCGCCTTGCAGCGCGTCCGGCGCGCTGGAATAGCGGATGGTGGCGGCGGTGAAATCCATGCCGTCGGCGATCTGTTTCTCCACGTCGTCGGCTTTCTGCTTCGCTTCCTGAATTTGCTGCGCGTTGGCGCCTTCGGGAAGATTGATCAGGATGTGCTGCAGATGCAGTTCGCCTTCCTTCAGGCTGTTGCTGGCGAGGAGGATGTCGATCTCTGAATCCGAGACGATCGCCTGGCTCTGCACCACGCGCTGCTGCAGGCGTTGCACGAGTAATTGGTCGTGCAGGTTTTTGCGGAATTCGTCGAAGTCCAGCCCTTGCTGCGCAAGCGATGCGCGCAATTGCTGCACGGAAATCTTATTGTTCTCGGCCACGCGTTGCATCGCCTGATCGACGTCGGCATCGGCAACGCGAATGCCCGTAGTTTGCGCGCGCTGGACTTGCAGACGCATCATGATCAGGCTTTCGAGCACCTGTTTTTCGAGCACGTCGTGCGGCGGCAATTGCTGCGGGCTATTTCGATATTGCGCCGTGACATTGGCGACGGCGCGGTCGAGATCGCTCTGCAGGATCACGTCGTCTTCGGCGATGGCGACGATGCGGTCCAGAGGCTCTTTCGACATCAGCTGCGCCGATACGCTCGACGAAATGCCGAAACCGGCGAGGAGAAGACATACAAGGGCGACGATTCTGTTCATCGGCAAACGGCATCTCATGAGGGCGCGCGGCTTGCGCCGTTAAATGGTCGGGTTGTGGACACGGCGACGGTTGTACACAGTCGCAGCGGCGCGACATGATGCGGGGCGGGTCATAACAAATCCGTTATGACCGAATCCGTCAGGAGGAAAATCCCTTCTGCCCGCTGCATTTGCGCCGCTATTCGTAGCCTAGGATAGCACGCCGCAGGAAGCTTTCGGTGCGTTGACCCGTGGCGGCCAGGCCTTTGAATTCGACCTCGAAATACAGTCCCGTATTCGGCTTGATCTGGCCGATGGCGTTGATGTATCGGCGCACGAGGACGCGCATCGCCACGCAGCAGCTGTCGTACTCCGTACCGGCGAAAGCCTCAAGCAATTGGCGGTCGAGGAGGGAATAATAGTATCTGCCGATCAGACTCCAGCGATTGTTCAAAGGGTATAGCGCTGCAGCGTCCACCTGCTCGAGTAAACCGCGCCGATAGCGATAGGAGATGTTGAAAATTCCGTCACCCGCGAAGCGGTGTTCCAGGCTGATCGACGACAGGTCGGTGTGATGCATGTTGTCGATCAGCATGGCCGTCTGCGGATCGATGACCTTTGAGTTCGGGTTGTATTGCTGATCCCATTTGATGTCCCATCGATCGTTCAAGCGCAGATCCACTTCGGCCACGTAGTCCGATCCGGAAAAATCCACTTCCGGAACGAACGGCAGTTGCACACGTTGCGGATCGAAATAATGAATCTGTCCGATGCTCGCGCTCAGCAACTGATCGCCGGACGAGGTATCGATCAAGCGCGACGTCAGCGCCAGCGTGAGATTGTTCGCGTTGCTCTGGCGATCCGCGCCGACGAATGCATTGTTGCGGAACAGGCTCGGAAAATCGAACGTCGGCAACTGCGTGTCGAAGATCGGCAGATCGGCCTGGTTGCGGTAAGGCACGCGCAAATAATAGATGCGCGGTTCGAGCGTCTGCGTGAACGCTTTGCCGAAAAGGTCGGCGTCTCGATCGAACACCAGGCCCGCGTCGACGCTGAAGATCGGCACCGAGCGGTTGGGTGTGCGGTCGGTGAACTGCGGCCCGGCGGGATTCGTGAGATCGTAGCCTTCGACATTGCGCAGATCGTACGACGTGTAGCGCAGCCCGAGTTCCGGCCGGATGAAATAACCCGCCGTCTCGATCGGATAAGCGATGTACGGATACACGTCGATGCGCTGGCCTTCGAGCGCCGTGACGCCCGTGAACACGTCGTCCGTGCCGGGCTGCAAGATGTCGAACGGGCCTTTCTTGAAATCCACATATTCCGCATTCACGCCCGCGACGAAATCGCCGATGACGGAGTGTTCGCCCTGGAACGTCGCGCGCGGCAAGCGCTCGTACGGCAGGAACGCTTCGGAAAGATACGGTTGCGTGATCTGCGTGCTGTCGCCGCCGATGCTGGCCGTCCACCATTCGCCGCGGCCGTTCACGTACGCGCTGGATCCCAGCAGCGACGTCGCCGATGTCGTCAGCGTGTCGCCGTAGTCCTGAAAATATTGTTTGTCGGAGACGCGGTTGATGTCGACGGCCGCGCTCCAATTCTGGTTGAAATAGTTGCTGTCCTGAATATGGATTTGATAACGCTGGAACGGAATTTCCAACGGCGATTGCAACGGCGCAGAGCCTGCCGCCTGCTCGGCTGAGATTTGGCTGAGCTCGTCGGGCACGTTGGCATCGTGCGGCGTGTAGCTGGCGTCGATCTGCAGCCGGTCGGTCGCGTCGATATAACGGAATTGGCCATCCAGAATCGCGCCGCGTTCCGTCGACAGGACCGGCGTGATCGTCGCGTCGTAATTCGGCGCAAGATTCAAATAATACGGCGCACCGATCTCCAGCCCCTTGCGCGTGCTTACGTCGAAACTCGGCGTGAGAAATCCCGTCTCGCGCTGGTTGTTCAGCGAGATGCTCAGATACGGAAACCAGAAGAACGGCGTGTTGCCATAATACATCGTCATGCCGTGGCCGTAGCCGCGCTGTTCGACGTGATCCATCTCCATCGCGTTGCCGTGAATGTGCCATTGCGGAGCGTCGACGTCGCATGTCGAGTACGTGGCGTCCGTCAATTTCGTGTGATCGGGATCCGTTTCGTTCACCGTCGCTGCCGTTCCGTTGCCGCGTTCCTGCAACAACTGATACCGCGCGTTCGTGACGTACGTCGTGCTCGGCGTGACTGTGCCCTTGGCGTGATCGCCGGACAACAACAGGGCATCGTCCTGCATGCGCACGTTGCCGTCGGCAGTGTAGTCGGTGGTTTCCGTGTCGAACGTGAGGAAATCCGATCTCAATAGCTGATCGAGACGCTGCAGACGAACGTCGCCCTCGAGCCGGTAATGCGTCGCATCCGTGCTGTTGACGATCTGCGAACTGACATCCGTCGGCGACGTCGAGCGGTCGCCCGTCGTCGGCAGCCCCGGCTCGTAGAAATCGAGCATGTCGTTTTTCTTGCAGGCTTCAAACGTGACTTTGTGTTTCGGACAAATGAGAACGCCGACCGGGCAGATCGTCGCCGTGGCCGTCGTTGTCGTCGTTTCCGTCGTGTCGGCACACGCGATCTGCGCCGCAACGAGCGACAGTGCGGATACGAGCAGGCGCTGGCAATACATCCCTGAACGATACAAATTCGGCACGGTGTTCCGTCTAAAGTGCGGCAGGCGGCAAAGCTTGCCTGAATCGGCCGAATCGGGCAAACGGCCGGTTTTTAGATTTGCCCGGACTTCAATCTCTGCGCGATCAATCGAGCATCGCGGCGACATGCGCCGCCGTACTCTCGGCAAGGGCGGCCGGACTGTAGCCGCCTTCAAGACTCGATATCACGCGTCCCGACGCGAACGCTTGCGCAATGTCCAAGAGCTCGCGCGTGGCCCATGCGTAATCGTCGGCTTCCAGATTCAGATCGGCGAGCGGATCGAGCCGGTGCGCGTCGAATCCGGCGGAAATCATGACGAGCTGCGGTTTCGAATCACGCAACGCCGGCAGCACGATCTCCTCGAATGCCGCGCGAAATTCCTTGCGCCCGGAGCCGGGCGGCAATGGTGCATTGACGATATTTCCCGCACCCGTTTCGCTGCGCGCACCGGTGCCGGGATACAGCGGCGACTGATGCGTCGACGCGTATAGAACATTCGGCGTGCGCCAGAAAATATCCTGCGTGCCGTTGCCGTGATGAACGTCGAAATCCACGATGGCGATGCGCTCGATTCCGCGCGCCATCGCATGCGCCGCGCCGATGGCCACGCTGTTGAACAGGCAAAATCCCATCGCCGTGTCGTGCGTCGCATGATGACCCGGCGGGCGCACGGCGCAGAACGCGCGCTGCGCTGCGCCGTCGATGGCCGCGTCAACCGCCGCGCACACGGCGCCGGCAGCGCGCAATGCTGCTTCCATCGAATCCGGCGACATTGTCGTATCCGCGTCGATGCGCACGTAACCTTCCTGAGGCACGTTGGCGAATAGCAGATCGATCATTTTTTCGTCGTGCACGCGCGCAAGTTGCTCGCGTGTTGCGCGCGGCGCTTCCGCGCGATCGAGCGCGGCGAAGCGATCCGCATCCAGCGCGGCTAGAACGGTCTGCAAACGCAACGGCGATTCCGGATGGCCTGGCCCTGCGCTGTGCAGCAGGCACGCGGGATGGGTGTAGAGGCGAGTGGTCATCAATTTTTCGGCGGACGTTTGCGGCGCTCGTGTTGCCACAGCACTTCGCCGTGGCCCGATGCGCGCGCGAGCACGCGCGCCAGCACGAACAGCAGATCCGAAAGGCGATTCAAATATCTCACGGCTTCGCCACGCACATCGGATTCGCGCTGCACCGAAATCACTTCGCGCTCGGCACGGCGACATACGGTGCGAGCCAGATGACAACACGCCGCCGCCATGCCGCCGCCGGGAAGGATGAAATCCTTCAATGCGGGCAAACCGTCGTTGAATCCATCGAGCGTCGATTCCAGTCGGTCGATATCCGCATCCGAAATCATGACCATACCGGGGATGCACAGCTCGCCGCCGAGATCGAAAAGATCGTGCTGGATCTGCGTCAACGTTTCGCGGATGGACGCGGCTATGTCCTGCGCGAGCACCATGCCGATGACGCTGTTGAGTTCGTCGACGGTGCCGTAGGCGGCGACGCGCAGCGAATCCTTCGCGACGCGAGTGCCGTCACCGAGGCCTGTCGTGCCGTCGTCGCCGGTGCGGGTGTAAATCCTGGACAGGCGGTTTCCCACCGTCGTGTTCAGACGGTCGTGGTTTGCAACGCCGTCCAACGCCGACGCAGCAGTTCGAAGCCTCCGAACAATGCCGCGCTCCAGAACAACGTGCCGACCAGCGTACCGCGGAAAAACGGAATTCCCGCTATGTAGCAGTCGGCGAGTCCCTGCGTGCATGCTTCGCCCCCGCCCGCGTGCGCGGTCAGCCACGTGGCGAAATTGGTGACGACGAAGAACAGCACGGCGCTCGCGAACGCGCCGACGCCGACGCGGAACGTGCTGACGCGGTTACGCAAGGCGAAGCCGCCGCAGGTGGTCAACGCGATGCACGCATAGACGGCCGGCAGTGTGCCGAGCCAATCGCGGAGCCAGTTCGTGGGCAACGTGGTGGCGATCACCATGTCCGCCAACAACATCACTGCCAGCGGCGCGATGACGGCGAGTCGTTTGTCCGCAAAATAGGCGCCGCCGAACAACGCGATCGCCTCCACGGGCGTGAAGTTGTAGGGCAGCACGCCCGGTACGAAATAGATGAGCAAGCGCACGGCAACGGCGAACACGATCATGCCGACGAGCACGCCCGTCCGTGGCGAGACGACAGGATTTTGTGGAAGACGCTGCATGGTTAAAACTCCGGAATGATTCGGCGCGGCCGGTCAATCGACTTCGAACCGCGAGGCATTCACATAGCATACTTCAAACTGCCCGCCGCGTGAGCGCACGCGCGCGGCGTGCGCGTGGTCGATGCGCAACGCGAAGGCCCGCGCCGCCGGCAGTCCGAGCGCGTGGCAAAGCAGCGCGCGGATCGATCCGGCATGCGCGACGGCGAGCACCGTATCCTCTTCGCGCGTGGAGGCCAGCAACGACGACAGCCACGCGCCGGTGCGGCGGATCACGTCGGCGAAACTTTCGCCCTTCGGCGCCTCCTGGATCACCCAGTTGTTCACCCAGTGTTCGTAGCGCGCCGCGTCGGTGCGGATCACGTTTTCCCACGGTTGCCCGTCCCACTCGCCGAGATGCACTTCGCGCAGGCGCGGGTCGCTCAGCGGTTCGATGGCGAAGCACGCGGCAAAAATGGCGGCCGCCTGTTGCGCGCGCTTGAGGTCGCTGGAAAACAGAAAACGCGGCGGCTCCTCGGACCACGTCGCGGCCAGTTGTTGCACGGCGCCGAAACCGGCGGCCGACAACGGAGCATCCGTCTGGCCGAGACAAAGTCCGGGCGCGGCGTCGACATCGCCGTGGCGGACCAGAATCAGATCCATCGCAACATCGCGTTCATCGCCTTTGCCGACATGCGCGGCAGATTAGCATTTTCGACATTCCGGCCGCGCAATGCGGCGCGTCCGTCGCTGTATTATTGCCGGATGGAAACGGTGGATGTTCTCGTCATCGGCGGCGGACTCGTCGGTTCGAGTCTGGCGATCGCGCTCGACAATTCCGCATGGCGCGTCGCGCTGGCGGAAGCGGCCGCGCCTGCGATCAACACGCAGCCGAGTCAGGACGAGCGCAACCTGGCGCTCGCTCGCGCGAGCGTAAATGCACTGGAAGCCTTGGACGTCTGGCCGTCCATTTCGCCGCGTGCCACGCCGATCCGCAAGATCCACATCAGCCGGCAGGGCGAGTTCGGCGCGGTGCGTCTGGATGCCGCAAAACATGACGTGGACTTTTTCGGCGCCGTGATTCCCGCGCGCGAACTCGGAAACGGACTGCTCGATCGGATCGATCGATGCGCGTCGCTGATCCGACTCGCGCCAGCCACGCTGAAGTCGATCGCGCGCAGCGATGACGGTATCGTCGCGCAGTTCTCGACGCCGAAGGGCGACAAAGAAATCCGCACACGCCTGCTGGTCGGTGCGGACGGCACGGAATCGTTCGTGCGCTCCGCGCTCGGCATCGAGACGGCGCGTTTCGATTACGAGCAAACCGCATTCGCAGCGACGATAACAGTCGAACGCAAAATCGATTCTGCTTACGAACGTTTCACGGCGACGGGTCCGACCGCGATGCTGCCGTTGGGCGATCATCGCGCCGGCGTGGTGCTCACCGTGCCGAGCGCCGATGCGTCGCGTGTCGCGAACTTCGACGACGCGGCTTTCGTCGCTTGCCTGCACGAACGCTTCGGATGGCGGCTCGGAAAATTATCGAAGCCGGGACGCCGCATGCCGTATCCGCTGAAACGGGTGCAAGCGCAACGGCTGATTGCGCCGCGTGCGGTGCTGATCGGCAACGCTGCGCAGACGCTGCATCCGATCGCCGCGCAAGGATTCAATCTCGGTTTGCGCGATGCGCTCACGCTCGCCGAACTGCTGCGCGATGCCGGCGACCCCGGCGCGATTTCGCTGTTGAGCGACTATGCCGAATGCCGCCGCGCCGACCGCGACGGAACCATCGCCATGAGCGACGGGCTCGCGCGCTGGACCGGCAACGATTCGCCGCCGCTGAAAGTATTGCGCTCGCTGGGAATGCTCGCGCTCGACCGCATCGAGCCGCTGCAATCGGCGCTCGTGTCGCGCAGCATGGGATTTCGCGGCGTCGTACCCGACCTCGCGTTGCGGAGAACACGATGAGCCGGCGCGGCGTGCACGATATCGCCATCGTCGGCGCCGGCATGGTCGGCGCCTCGCTCGCGTTGCGCCTGGCGCAGGAAGGTTTCGATGTCGCCATGATCGAAACGCGCGAACCGGCCGGATGGAGCGCGAACGACGACGTCGATTTGCGCGTCGTTGCATTGGCGCCGTCGTCCGTCGGTTTTCTCGACCGCACCGGCGCGTGGAAATCGATCCAATCGTCGCGCGCATCGCCGTTCCGAAAAATGTGTGTCTGGGATTCCATTGCACCGGGCGAACTCACGTTCGACGCCGCTGATCGCGGCGAATCCGCGCTTGGTTACATCGTCGAGAATCGTCTCATCCAATCGGTGCTGTGGCAGAACCTGCAACGGACGCGAATCGCTTTGCGTGTTCCTGCGAAAGTTATCGCCACTGAATCGAACGCGGATCGACGCACGCTCACGCTCGACGATGGCGCGGCGCTGAACGCGCGCATCGTCATCGCCGCCGACGGCGCCGATTCCACGCTGCGCGATCTGTTGCACATCGATACGGCAACGCGCGACTACAGCCAGCGCGCGATCGTCGCGCACGTGAAAACAGAACGTCCGCATCAATCGACGGCATGGCAACGGTTTCTGCCGAACGCGACGCTCGCATTCCTCCCGCTCGCCGACGGACGCAGTTCGATCGTGTGGTCGTTGCCGACGGCGGATGCCGAACGCGTGCTCGCGCTCGACGACGCGGCCTTCTGCCGCGAACTTGGCGCAGCATTCGATGTTCGTCTCGGCACCGTGAATACGGCGACGAAACGCGCCGCGATTCCGTTGCGCATGCGACTGGCGGATTCGTATACCGCGCCGCGCTTCGCATTGATCGGTGATGCCGCGCACGTCGTGCATCCGCTGGCGGGGCAGGGCGTAAATCTCGGCTTGCGCGATGCCGCCGAGTTGGCCGACATCCTTATCGAAGCGCGCGATGCGAAACGCGATTTCGCCGCGGAACATGTGTTGCGGCGCTACGAACGCCGCCGCCGCAGCGACGACGCGCTGTCGGCATACGCCTTCGATGCGATTCAGCGTATTTTCGGCACGGATTTCCCGCCGCTCGCCGCACTGCGCGGCGCGGCATTGAACATGACCGATCGAATTGCACCGTTGAAGCGCGCGCTGGCCCGGCATGCGGCGGGGCGCTGATTGGGCGCACGGATCGGCTATGATGCGGGAAAATTCGCGGAGATTTCGCAATGCCTATCGTCAGTCTGATCATCCTCATCCTGCTCGGGATTCTCGGCATTTCGTCGTGGCTGAAAAGCCGCCGGCCGAGTGCGAGTCCGCAGTTGGCGAAGCTGGAATCGTTCGAAGGATGGATCGGCCTCGTCGGATTGATCTGGGGCATCGTGATGTTGCTGCAGTGGTTGCAGGCGTTGGGATATCTCAGCTACGCGCCCGGTGCGGCCTTGATCGGGTTGGTGTCGATCCTCGTGATTATTTCGCTGTCGCTGATTCTGGCGTTGCCGTTGTTGCGTAGTTTGTTCGGGTCGAATAATTTCACGAGCAAGTTGAGTGAGCTTGGTGGGAAGCTGGGGCCGTATAAAGTTGGGCTCGGGTTCGCTTGTTTGGTGTTGGCGTTGTATACGATTGTGACGATGGCGCAGTTGCGCGCGTTTTGACGCTCGCCGTTTCGGTGGAAGCCGGAATCCAGCCTTTGCTTCCTGTGCGCCGTCAGCGTCGGCGCGTGCGCAATGTCGAAAGAGATTTACTTTTCGATTCTGTAGTTGATGCCCGCCCGGCTCGATAGGGTTCCGTTTTGGATTTCTATGTTGAAGAGACGCGTCAGGCGATATCTCAGCGTGACGACTTCGCCGGGTGTGAAAAGCCCGACGCCATAGCTGAGATAGAGACGGGGCGAAAGGTATTTACCGATCGTCAGTGCCGCGCCGCCGACGGCGGTGCTGTCGGCGACGCCGACGTCGTCGAAGCCTATTTTTCTGCCGATGCTTTTTGCGAGGAGATCGCCGCCTGCGGTGCCGAGTGCGCGCGCGGCGCTGCCGACGGCGTCGCCTTCGCCGCTCTTGAGCTGGTTGAGCGGCTTGCCGGCGACGAGGTACGACAGCGCGTCGGATTGCTCCATCGCGGGATCGGAAAATACTGTCAATATCGGTACCTGCGCGGTGCCGCGGACTTGCAGGCCCACGGTGACGTCAGGATCGGTGAAGGCGCGCGTGGCACGCAGGTCGAGTCCGGGATTGTCGACGGGCGTGCCGGCGAAAAGCAGCCGGCCTTGCTGGATCGTCAGGTCTTGTCCATACGCTTTGTAGGTTCCGTTGACGAGGATCTGGCCGCGTCCGACGGTGGCGCGGCCTGGATAATCCTGCACGGCGATTTGGCCGCTTAGATAGCCATTCAGCCCGAAGCCGACGAGGTGCACTTCCTGGCCTTGCCGCAAATCCAGATCGAGTTTTTCGCCCACGCCGAGTTTGACCGTGATGTCGGCGACGATGGGAACGCTGCCCTGTTGCGGCGCGCGTTCGGCGTCCGTCACTACAACGTCCGGCGACGCTTGCGCGATACCTCCGCCGGGCAATTTGCTCACGTCGACGTCGGCCTTCGGCACCCTCATCGTTCCGGTCAGGACGATATCGCCGGTCTTGCGGCTCAATGTGAGGTCCGGCGAAATTTGCACGCGCGCGCCGGGGATATCGGCGGCAACGAAATTTTCGCCCGTCAGTTTGAGTTCGATCGGCGATGTTTTATCGACACCCAGTGAACCGCTCACCGTCAGTTTGCCGTCGCCCGATGCCACGCTGCCCGATACCGCGAACGCCGCGCCGTCGGCCGAATGCAGTTTGATGTCGCCGTCGTGAAGCTTCAGCCCGGCGGCGGGAATCTCGGTGGCGAAGCCGGCCAGCGCGGCATCGCCGCTCGCATTGGGTTTCGACGTGGTTCCGCTCAGCGTGATTTTTGCGTCGACCTTTCCTTTTGTCGATGCGGTCTGGCTCGACAGCAGATCGATGAACCCGAGATTGTCCAGCGATGCCGCGATGGTGCCTGACAACGGCGCACCGTGCGGCTCCGCGGCGCCGATCGTGATATGGCCATCCAGACGTCCGCCGTCACCGAAGGCGCTGCGAACGTCGATGCGACTGTGTTGCGCGTCGAGCTTGGCGGTGACGGTGAAATCCTTGTAAGAAATCAGAGGCTGCATTTGCGAATCCGGATACGCGATCGAACCCGACGCGGAATGTATGTCCGCATCGCCGCTCAATGCGCCGTTGCCGGTACGTGCGAAATTTCCGTTGCCGTCGATTTCGCCGTCCAGCCGCAGCGGCGCGTCGGGATCGGCGAAGCGCGCGATGGTCTTCAGCTGCAAGTGCGCAATGGAAAATTTTGCCTGCAGCGATTCGTCGGCGCCCTGCGACGCAGTCGCGCAAACGCTAGACGCTTCGGCGGTGAAACACAGGTCGCCCAGCCGCGCGCCGTCCGGCCCGTACGATAGCGGCGCGGGCTTTACAAGTTTCCACGCGCCGGCATCTTTCGGCGCGAGCGACAAAGTCGTCAGCGAGCCTTGCCATCCGGTTTCATCTTTTGCCGAATGCGTGAGCGAACCATTGACGGCAAGAGAGGCGTTCAGTTGCGGCCCACGCGCATCGATGGCGACCGTGTGCGCGGCTCGATCGCCGTGCGCGTCGAGCTTGATCGAGTCGAACGTGTAATTTCCTCCGGAAACGTTTTGCGCATCGACAGCGAGCGAACCGCTCGGCGTCTTGATATCGTGCACGTTCGCGTTGATCGCGACATTTTCGGCATGCAATTCGCCGGAGACGATGTTCGAACCGGTCAGATTGGCCTGCGCATCGAGATGGGGCCATTTGCCTTTCAGACCGATGGTGCCGCGCAGACTGCCGTTCGCCGACGGTATCCAGTCGCCGAGGCTGGCGATCGACAGATTCGCGGTGATGTCAGCTTGATCGGCGGTTTTACCTTTCAGGCCAATCGAGCTGTTGCCCGATTTCAGATCGAGTGTGCCGTTGAGGGCGAGGGGCGACGCGAACGTCAGATCGGCTTGCCCACTGATCGGCCGTTGCCGAAGTGTTCCGGACAATTTTTCCAATCTGACTTGGCCGGCCATACCACTTTTTTCCACTTTTCCATTTGTGGAAAGCGCCATGTCGATCGAACCGGGCCATTCTTTCGCAAAGGCACCCGGATCGAAATGCCGTGCCGACGATTGAAGCGTCCATTGCACCTGTGGCTGCAACTGCACGTTGCCGCTTACGGCGAGATTGCCCTGCGATTGTTTCAAGGTCAGGTGCTGCAGTTCGATCGCCTTTTGCGTGCCGGCGAACGCCACGGAGATGTCGGAGAGCTTGCCCGGCGGACCGATCGCGAACTCGCCGGCCGCGTCGAATTTCGCGGTGCTGCCTTTTGCGTGCAATGTTCCGTGGGTCGCCAACGTCTGGCCGGCGAGATCGGCGGGCAGCTCCACGTCGTTCCACGCCAAATCGACATCGGCTGTGACGGGATTCGCATCGAGCTTAGCCTTGCCGCTCGCTGTCAACATTCCCTGCGCTTCGGGCGATCGAATGCGCACTGTGTCAACAGTCAGCGTTTTGCCTTGCAGTTGGTATTGCAGCGGATCGAGCGAGACATGGTGCGTGTTGAGTTCGAGATTCGCGTTCACCTTGCCGCGCGTCTTGTCGCCGCTGCCGCTCAGCTCGAGCGCGATCGAATGAAGTGTGTCGTTGCCGGCCAACGTGCGTGAATCGAACCGCGGCACATGCAGCGTCGCCGTCCAGGGCAGTGCATCGTCGCGCGCGGCAAGCGTTGCATTCAATGTCGCGACAAGCGGTTGCGAAAGCCGCAAGTCGATCGACGCGGTGTTGCGGTCATTGCTCGCGTCGAGCGTGCCGGATGCGCGACGGTCGCCGATCGTCCAGTCGAAGCTGCCCTTCGCCGAGCCTTGATAGTTTGCATAGGACGAGATGCCGCCCGCGAAGTCGACGTGTCCGTCGGGCGCACGCAGCGCCAGTTTTTGGATCGTGAGTGCGGTCGCCGTCCACGTGGCGGCGAGATCGATGCTGTCGGCGGCGAATACGGGTTTGCCGTCCTGCGCGATGCCGATGTGCGTGATCGCAGCGCGGTCGAGCATTATCGCCAACGGCGGCGTGAGCAACGTTTGCAACGATGGCGCCGGCGCGGCCGGTGCAGTGGCCGGCACGGGAGTCAGCGCGACATCGATGCCATCCACCGCCAGATCGCCAATGTGCAGCGTGCGCGAGAACAATCCGAAAAGTGCATAATCCACTTTTACACTTTTTATGCGCACATCGATGCCGGATTGGGCGTCGCGATAATGAACACCTTCCAGCACGAGAGGGCTGACCAGCGCACCGCGGGAGTTTTCGACGCTGAGTTTGTCAGCGAGCGCCGACTTCGCGCGCTCCAGCGCAAACCGGGCGCCCGACTCGGTTTCGAGCAACCAGGCGGCGAACAGCACGATGACGACGATCGCGAGCGCGAGCCCGATGCCGATCCATTTCAGCCAGCGCTTCATAGATCGGGTCCGATGGTCAGATGCAGTTCCACGCCGGAGCGTCCGTCGGGATCGCGGATCGGCGTGCCGAGGTCCACGCGAACCATGCCCACGGGCGAACGCCAGCGCAAGCCGAGGCCGCTGCCGATGTGCGTCTTGTACGTCGAGAATCCGGTGAACGCATCGCCGGCATCGGCGAACACGGCGATGCCCCAGTTGCGCGTGAAGTAATACTCATACTCCGCGCTGCCGACAATGAGATCCTCCCCGCCGAGGATCAATCCGTTCGCGTTTTCCGGTCCGATCGTCTGGTATGAATAGCCGCGGATCGACCGGTCGCCGCCGGCGAAGAAACGCAGCTCGGGCGGCAATTTGTCGAAGTCGCCGACTTGCGTCGCGCCGACCGAGCCTCGAAAAATGATGCGCTGATTCCTGGCGATGGCCTTGATCCATTTGGCGTCGGCGCGCACTTGCGCGAACTCGGTCTCCGAAACCAGTTTCGGAGCGCCGCGCGCCGTCAGCGTGAGCGAATAGCCGTCGCGCACGAACAACGGATCGTCGGCTTTCTTTTTTTCGAGCACCAGTTCCGGATAAAGCAACGTGGTGTTGCCGTGTTCCTCGAGCGCCTCATTGCCGTTCGGATCGAGGATGTCGAACGTGCCCGTCAACAGATGCAGCCCGAGCGTGCGCGTGAAGCCGAGCCATTCACGCGTTTCGTTCGCGACCACGGATTCGGTGTGCGAAATCGTCGTGTCCGTGTTCTCGTTCAGATAATTCACGCCGAAGTTGTACGCGCGGTTGTTCGGGCCCGGCAGCGGAATCGAATAAACCACGGACGCGGTGCGCAATTTCTGCGCGAGTTGCACCTCGACTTTCAGCTTGTGACCTTTGTCATTGAGCCAGCGGCGCGTCAGTCCGCCGCGCACGCCGAAGCCGATATCGGTATCGAGGAACACGCCGGCGGTATAGACATTGCGCTTGGCCGGACCCAGCGTGACGAGAATCGGCACGATGCCGTCGCGCAGTTGCGACGGCTCCGGCTGCACGTCGACGACGGCGAAATAATCCGCGTCGATCAACTGCTGCTGCAAGCGGAGCAGATCGTCCTGCGAGTAAAAATCGCCCTCGTGCCAGGGAACGTAGCGGTCGAGAAATCCTTCCTGGAATTGTCCGCCGGTGAATGTCGTTTTGCCGTAGCGATAGCGCGGCCCGACGTCCCACGACAAATGAATCGACGCGCGATTGTCGCTGCGCGAAACTTCAACCGTTTTCGCGGTCAACTTCGCGTCCAGGTAACCGCTCGCCAGCAAGGCGGCCTGGATCGCGGCTTTGCTCTTTTCATAATTGGCGTGATCGAGACGCTCGCCCTTTTTCGGCGTGAACGTGGCGAGCGCCTTGCGGACGATCTTTTCGTCGCGCGCCGGTTCCGGCACGATGACGTCGAAGATGGCGACCGTCGTCGGTTCGCCGACGTGCACATGGATAACGGCGACGAATCCCGTCGGGGTTTCCTTCAGCTCGCCATCGGCCTTTGAGTTGTAGTAGCCGTAGGGTTCCAGCGCCGAGGCGATGTTGGCCGGCGCGCGATCGAACAACCGGCGTGCCTGCGCGGCGGTGATGTCGCGGCTCGCGTAATCCTGCATGCCCGCGGCGGCGACGGCGGCGTCCTTGAACGGACCTTCGACGCCATCGAGCTGCAATTCCAGGTGAGCCGCCGCGGCCGGCATCGCGACGATCGACGCCAGCATCAGCAAACTGGCCTTCATCCGGAATGTGTCGATGCGCGTATCCATGCGCTGTGATTTATAGCAGGAGTTGCGGCGTTTGGGTGTTAGCCATGCATGGCAATCAGCCGCTCTTCTCACCCGCCCGCCACGCAATCCACGCGCTGACGATCGCGGAGAAATACGGAATCGCCTGTGCACACAGAATCGCGATCCACAACTTGCCTTCGATGTAGTTGATGCCGAGCGCGCGCATCATGCCGAAGATGCCGATGCCGATGGCGATGAACATCAGCAATTCTTCCTGCACGGCGGCGAAGGGATTCGGACGTTTCGACAAACGCCGGCTCTTGGCGGTGCGCACGAATTCGCTCTTGCCCTTGATGAGACCGAGATAAATGCCGCGCGCGATGGCGTGGCTCAATCCCATCGCGGCGATCGCTGCGGTGATGGTGTCCTTCCATGAACAAGGCACGCGGATGCGATACAGGATCAACCCGAACACGGCCTTGAACACGAAGAATCCCAAAATCGGATAGATGAAAAGATCGAGCGGAAGATTGAAGTATTCCGGAAATCCGATCATTCCGGCGGTCCACAGCAACGCGAGAAGCGTGAACGCGAGATGCAGCGCGTCGGCGAACCAGGAAAACCAGCCGGTGAGGAAGTGGAAACGTTGTCCGCCCGACAGCGGCCCGCGTCCGGTGAGCCAGTGCCAGCGCGCTTTGAGGATTTGCATGGCGCCGAAGGCCCAGCGATAACGCTGCGATTTGTAGGCGGTGAAATCGGCGGGCGTGAGGCCGCGGCCCATGATTTCGTCAACGTAGATCGTGTCGTAGCCGGTATGCATGAGGCGCAGACCGAGTTCGGCGTCTTCGCAGATCGTCCATTCGCTCCAGCCGCCGGTGGCTTCGAGCGCGCCGCGCCGGACCATCGTCATCGTGCCGTGCTGGATGATCGCGTTTCTTTCGTTGCGATGATGCATGCCGATGCGGAAGAAGCCGTCGTATTCCCAGTTCGTCATGCGGCGGAACGTGTTGTGTTCCCA